>MVQL01000163.1 GCA_002067205.1 Pelotomaculum sp. PtaB.Bin104 | reverse complement strand
GATATGCCTCCCATATCGGAAAGGAGAAAGATAGCTTTATTTGGGCGCGAAGCTTTATCCTTTTTGCATATGGGATAAAGTTTTTTATTTTTCTAAACTAAGGCTTTTCAATCCACTCCTTGTAATACCCGATTCTTAAGAAACGGGTATTTTTTATGTGCGCCCGGCATGGGCGTTATCTATGCTCTGCTCATGCATCCGGTCGTAAATTAAAGTAGGATCTCCTTGGGAGACGTCAGAAATGTTTCAAATCTGAAAACCAATGTTTCAAAAGAGCACCAGGAGAAACTTGCCTTTCTAAGATCAGCAAATTTCTAAAATATTACTATTAACCTTTTAACCTTAGAAACTGAACTTTCAATCGTTAATTTTGGAAATTAGTTTTCTGAAGGGCGTTTGCTGGTATGAACTTTGCTCATTTATATTTGTAAATTCAAATTTAAAAAATGAGGAGGTTTCAAAAACATGGGTAAGTATCATGCCGACCTAAGGGAGTATATTGCCATGCTGGAGAGGGAGGGAAAACTAAACAGGGTTACGAGAGCAATCAACAAAGATACGGAATTGATGCCAATTGTTAGATGGCAGTATAAGGGACTTACGGAAAGTGAAAGAAAAGCTTGGTTATTTGAAAATGTAGTTGATTCAACTGGTAAAAAATATGACAGTTCTGTAGCTGTCGCCCTCCTGGGTGGTTCACGAGAAATTTATGCTATGGCGCTGAACACTACACCGGACAAAATTGATGAACAATGGAATAAAGCTCTATTGAATCCGATACCACCGGTTATCGTAGAATCAGGCCCGGTACATGAAGAAGTAAAATATGTTGAAAATTTCAATCAGGAAAACGGAGGACTCTATGAATTGCCTATACCCATTTCTACTCCGGGTTTTGATTGCGCCCCGTATCTTACCTCTCCTTACTGGGTGACCAAAGATCCGGAGACAGGTATTACTAATATCGGGACTTACCGGGGGATGATCAAAGCTGCAGATCGCACTGGGATTATGACCCACCAGGCCCAGCATATCGGTATCCATCTGCAGAAGGCCAAGGCGATGGGGATGAAAACTTTGCCGGCTGCTGTTGTTCTGGGTTGTGTTCCGGTGGTCGGAATGTGCAGTGTTGCCAAGATCCCTTATGGCGTTGACGAATATGCTGTTGCCGGAGGCCTGGCCGGAGAGCCGATACCCCTGGTAAAATGCAAAACTGTTGATATTGAAGTCCCGGCTACTTCGGAAATTGTATTGGAAGGCGAAATCCCAGTTGACATTCTTGAGCAGGAAGCACCGTTTGGGGAATATACCGGGTATATGGGCCCCAGAGCTTTGAATCATTTCTTCAACGTAAAATGTATTACTAACCGTAGGAAAGCTGTTTACCAAGCCTTTATCAGCCAGTGTCCTCCCAGTGAAAGCAGTAAAATCCGCCAGATTAGTTATGAAGCAGTTATGTACAAATTCCTTAAATATGATTGTAACATTCCTTCAATTCTCAAAGTTGCCTTCCATGAATCAAGCGGGAGTTGGGAGTATATGGTAATCCAGATGAAAAAGACTAACCCCAGCCAGCCTTGGCAAGCTCTTAACGCAGCTGTTGCCCTTGACCCAACAATTGGGAAGTTTATCATAGCGGTCGACGAAGATATTGACCCTCTTGATCCGGATTCAGTTAACTGGGCGCTTAGTTTCCGGGTTCAGCCTCACCTCGATTGCCGGATTACGACCGGTAAATCCAGTATGCTGGATCCCTCGTCGGCGCCTCCCGGGGCAAGCACTAATGAAGATCGTTTTCCTGCGCCGGTTGGCACCTCCGCTATCTTGATTGACGCGACGCGTCCATTTGCCTTCCCAGCAGTTTCTTTGCCGGCCAAGGAATATATGGAACATGCTAAAAATATCTGGGAAGAATTGGGGCTACCCAAACTAACACCCAAGGCGCCGTGGCATGGCTACACCTTAGGTTATTGGAGCAAGGAAAATGAAGAGGAAGCTCGTTTGGCTGTCCAGGGTAAGCATTATCTTACCGGGAACAAGTTAGCTTCCACCAGGGTTCAAATGCAAGACCTTGAAACCAAAGCATTAAGTGACGGTAAGTAGCTTTATTTAGGTGATAAAGTCTGGGGAATTCCTTCCCCAGACCTCTTTTCCCCCCGTCATTATTCACACATTTTTGTTTCAATGCTGAAACGAGCAAGTACAATTTTATGAAAAAGTTATTATAAGTTTTCTAAGGGAATTTTAATCTTTTAACAAAATAAACCACATTTAGTTAATATTAAATTATTGGATAGAGGGTAGGACTTTGAATATTAACATGCTTGAATTGCGAAAACTGATTGAGTTTTGCTTAAATGAAGACATCGGTGCCGGCGATTTGACCACAAACAGTATTGTTCCCGGTGATGGCACCTCTACCGGTTATATTCTGGCAAAGGAAACAGGGGTGCTGGCTGGGATGCCGGTAGCTGAGACTGTTTTTCGCTATCTTGACCCGTCGATCCAATTTCTTGCATATGCCGGTGACGGTGAATTGGTGGAGCGGGGCCGGGTGTTGGCGGAGGTACGGGGCAGCGCGCGGGCAATCCTGTCCGGTGAGCGGTTAGCACTGAACTTCCTTCAGCGGCTATCGGGAATTGCTACCAAAACGGCTCAATTGGTGAAATTAGTGACCGGTGAAAAATCGTATATAATTGATACCAGGAAAACTACCCCAGGCCTGAGAATGCTTGAAAAATATGCGGTGCGGCTGGGTGGTGGACGTAACCACCGCTTCGGCCTGTATGATGCCGTGCTTATTAAAGATAACCATATTAAAGTAGCCGGGGGGATCACAAAGGCTGTGGAAGCGGCCAGGCGGGGCAGTCCCCACACTGCTAAAATAGAGGTGGAAGTAGAAAGCCTGGCGGGGATAAAAGAGGCATTGGATGCTAAGGCTGACATAATCATGTTGGACAACATGGCTCCGGAGTTAATGCGTAAGGCAGTGGAGCTTGTATCCGGTCGCGTCCTGGTGGAAGCCTCCGGCGGCATCACTGAGGAAAACATCCGGACAATTGCTGCGACAGGTGTTGACTTGATCTCGGTTGGAGCTCTGACACACTCAGTTAAATCGCTTGATATCAGCTTGGATCTAGAAGAAATTAAATTGAGAAAAGAATAATAAAATCCTATTTTATAAAAGGAGGAGGATTCCATTTGAGAAAAATCATTATAGCCATATCCGGGGCGACTGGTGCGACATATGGAGTCCGCTTATTGGAAGTTCTTTCATCGTTGGAAAACATAGAGGTGCATCTGGTAATTAGTCCTTGGGGTGAAAAAACCATTGCTCTGGAAACAAATTATTATCCTAGTCAATTAAAAAAAATAGCAGCATTCTGTCATGATTTTAAGAATCAAGGAGCTGCTATAGCCAGCGGTTCCTTTGGTGTTGATAGCATGGTTATTGCTCCTTGCAGCATGAAAACCGTAGCGGCTATAGCGCATGGGTACGCAGATAACCTTATTGTCCGTTCAGCAGATGTTATGTTAAAGGAGAGAAAAAGGCTGATCCTTGTTCCGAGGGAAACCCCGCTTAATGAAATACACTTGGAAAACATGCTTAAACTGACTAGAGCGGGAGCAACAATTGCTCCTCCTATGCCAGCCTATTACAATAGCCCATCAAAATTGGAAGATATTGTTAATCACCATGTCTCCCGGATATTAGATTTGCTTAATATTGATAATAAACTGACTAATCGATGGGATAGCAGCATTAAGATAGCAAGTGGACTAGAATATTAAGCACAAAAAGCTTACTCAAAACACACCTCCCCTCTAGAAGAAATCGAGCAAGGTATAGGAGCTGGTTACCTTTAGGAACCACCTTACTCAGTTTCGTAATTAGTAATCACCGGCCATGTGGGTGCAAAAGCTAGGGGTACGACCAGCGGTTAGAAAAGGACGGCGGGCCAAGGATAATAGGTTTTACAAAGTAGTAGTCCAAATGACTGGTGGTTCTGATACTTTTTATAGGAGGTATTTATGATGAATTTAGGAGTTCTTTCACTACTTTTTGTACTAGTCGCAATTGTCTTAGGTTTTGTCAAAAAAATGAATACAGGCTTGATTGCCATGGGGGTAGCGTTAATAATTGGCCGAATCGGTGGTATATCTGACAAAGATATTATTGCTGGTTTCAACACGTCGCTATTTGTAATGCTTTTAGGCGTTACCTATATTTTCAGTATATCTAACTGCAACGGGACACTGGAACTCTTTGCCAAAAAAGCTGTGGCTCTGGCAGGGAAGCGGTCAAAGCTTATCCCTATAGTACTTTATATTTTGGGCGTCTTTCTCGCGGCAATTGGACCAGGATCTATACCTGTTATGGCTTTGATGGCTATGTTCAGTATGGCCCTAGCTGCCCAGATGAAGATAAATCCCCTTATGCTGACGCCCATTGCAGTATCGGGTGCGGCCGCAGGGGGTCTTTCCCCTATCGCTCCATCAGGGATTATTGGGATTGAGCTGGCGGCCAAATCAGGGTTTACCGATATTGGTATACCTTTCTTCTTTAACTCCCTGCTGTCTTACACCTTGTTTTGCATTGTCATGTACTTCTTTTTCAAAGCGTATAAAATTGAAGCGGACGCACCTTTGAAAATGGACGATCTGCCGAAGTTCAACAGAGAGCAGATAATTACCCTGGCAGGTATCGCAGTTATGGTTGTATTAGTGATTTTTTTTAAAATCAATATTGGTCTGATGGCCTTTTTAACTGCAGGGGTGTTAACTTTCCTTAGGGTTGCAGATGAGAAGCAAGCTGTCTTTGGTATTCCCTGGGGAATACTGATAATGGTAGCCGGGGTAAACGTCTTGATGGACGTGGTAATTAAGTTACAGGGCATTAAAATGATGGCTACTTTCTTAGGTTCCTTAATGAATGAAAGTACGGCCACGCCGATTTTAGCACTAACGAGTGGTATTATGACCTTTTTTAGTTCTACATCGGGGGTCGTAATGCCCACAATGATTCCCACCGTCAATGACATTCTTACCACCCTAGGCAACCCCCAAAATATAACTGCAACGGAAATGATTTCTGCATTAAGTATTACTTCCCAAAATGCAGGCATGAGTCCATTGTCAACAGCGGGCGCTCTGATCATGGCAGCATATGGGTCTACATTTAATCCAAGCCCAAAAGAGGAGCATAAACTATTCATAACTTTATTTGCAATTTCTGCGGCAGGATTGCTTTTTATGGTTGTTGCATCCTACTTTGGTTTGTTCAAAATATTTAACTAAGGCGGAGATATTCACTAGTACGTTCATTTTGATGAACCGCTATGCCGGACAGCACGTACGGTGGTGTGGGAGTGTCGGCGGTTAGGCACTGCTCCCTATACTAATCATGTGAGGAGGTGTATAATTATTTAAAGATATTAGAATATTGGGAGTATTGTCATTTGCATTAATCAGCTTAATTATTGGAATAGTCAAGCCATTGGCTGGTTTAGCACCCCAAGGTCATTATATACTGGCAACGGTAGTCGTTGCTTTGGGCATGTGGATTTTCCGGCCTGGCGGCTTGCCTTTTACAGCAGGTTGTTTAATCTTAATTACGGTATGATCACGCATGCCGTAATACTTTTTTTGTATGCGTCCAAGCTACAGCAACGAGGCGCTGAAAGGGGTATCACAAAATAAAAGAAGGTTCGTCCAAAAAATTTGTTTAAGGTATCTGGGTATTTATGGCATAATGAAACTTATACAAGGAGGCCTGATATGGAAAGTCCGGTTTTATTAGGGGTAATTCCTACCCATACTGAATTAACATCTCTATGCCGTCAAATCAGTCTGCCGGGCGTTAAATTATTAATTAATGAAGGCGCCTTGGAAACTTCATTGCATGGCTTAAGGCTCTTTGAGGAAAAAGGAGTCGAAGCCCTAGTCACTACCCGCGGTAATGCTGTGTTTATTAAGGACCATACTAACATACCTGTTATTACCATTCCGGAAAATAATTTTGATCTTTTTTTGCCGCTGGCCCAAGCTTTAAAAAAATATGGTCCCAATATGGCCCTGTTCTTTTACAGAGAACCACCAAAAGGGTTAGACGAAATAAAGGAAGTTATGGGTTTTAAACCTAAGACGATCCTATTTAAGAATTCCCGGCATTTGGAATCTCTTCTTAAAAAGTTACATGGTTCTGACCAGGTGATCATAGGCGGGGGATTTGTATGTCAACTCGCTTCATCTTTAGGGTTTATTACTGAACAAGTAAATAGGAATAAAGATTCCATCTTAGACGCTCTGGAAGCAGCGCGAGAACTAGCTATAGCCCGGCGGGTGGAAAAAAAGGAAGCTCATAGGTTACAAACCATTCTAGATTGGATTCATGAAGGGATCATTGCCACTGATGAAAGAGGCGTGATCACCCTATTTAACAAGGTTGCCGAAAAAATCTTTAATTTAAAAGCAAAAGATGTTTTGGGGTGTAACAATAAAAATTTTCTAAAAACCATTAAATTGCAGGAGACATTGTTAAATAAAAAAGCAACTTTTGGCGAGATTATTCGTTTTAATAATTCTGAAGTGACCGTTAATAGAATACCTGTTTTGAATAAAAAGGAAGAGATCTCCGGGGTTGTAGCAACCATCCAACCCGTTAAGGTAATCCAGGAACTGGAGGAAAAAATAAGAAGGCAGCTTATCAATGAAAAGACAGGAATCAAATATAATTTTGATGACATTAAAGGGAAAAGCTATGAAATTTGTTCTATTGTTGAATTAGCCCGGAAATTTGCTCAAACAAATGAAGCGGTTCTAATTATGGGGGAAAGTGGTACAGGAAAAGAGCTGTTTGCCCAAAGCATTCACGCCGCCTCAAAAAGAAAAACCAAACCTTTCCTAGCGATTAATTGTGCAGCTATTCCTGGTACACTATTGGAAAGCGAGCTTTTCGGCTACTCAGAGGGAGCTTTTACCGGCGCCCGTAAGGGCGGAAAGGCTGGTCTATTTGAACTGGCGCACGGTGGAACGATATTCCTTGATGAAATCGGCGAGATGCCCCTGGATGTACAGGCAAAGCTATTGCGGGTGATTCAGGAAAAAGAGGTTCGCAGGGTAGGCGGAGAACAGCTTGTGTCGATTGACGTTCGGATCATTGCAGCTACCCACAGGGACTTATGGGAATTAGTTGTCGAAGGAAAGTTTCGTCAAGATTTATTTTACCGGTTGGATGTTTTGCGTTTGATAGTACCACCTCTACGTCAACGGAAAGACGATATTTTTTGTCTTGCCACGGAATTTATTAATAAATATAGTGAATTACCTTTAAAACAAAAAAAAATACTTGCCAATGCTTTCGCTGAACAAACAAAATATGATTGGCCTGGTAACGTCCGAGAGCTGGAAAATAAAGTTCGTCGACTGGTGGTATTAACGAAAGGGTTAACGGAAAACGAATTAAAGGGACAAGTAAAGAATTTATTTAATCATTGTAATCCCTTAACGACGAAAACGTTGCCAGTAGATAATATTAATGTTACCGTCTCTGCTCAAGGAAACTTTAAAGAAATGGTTGATGATGCGGAAAAGCAGATTTTAAGACACGTTTTGGATTCTTGTGGAGG
>MVQL01000162.1 GCA_002067205.1 Pelotomaculum sp. PtaB.Bin104 | reverse complement strand
GCTCAAGGTCACTTATGGATAATTCTCTTAGCAAAAACAAAATCCTCCAAATGGAGGATCAAATCCCACAATACTGATACATTTATTTTACTCTAATTGGTTAAACTGCCACAACAAAACTTTATCCGTCTATTGTTTTGCCGCTTTACTTTCCACACGCTTAATAAAACCAGCCAACTCAATAATGAAACGCTCATGTACACCGGTACCCACCAGGTCTGCTTCATCCCGCACCTCAATATTAAATAAAAGCCGCTTACCGTTCACTTCCACCAGCCGGGAGGTGGCGGTCACATTCATGCCTATCGGGGTTGCGGCCAGGTGTTTGACATCAATTTTCGTTCCCACGGTGGTATACCCCGCGTCCAACAGCGGGTCAACCGAGGAAAGGGCGGCCTTTTCCATCAGTCCAACCAAAGCCGGAGTTGCAAATACGTTAACCGCACCGCTCCCGTAGGCCATGGCCGTGTTATCATTGTTTACTACTATTGATGCTTTCCCTTCGATGCCAACCTGTAATCCACTCATACAAATACCTCCCCGGCTCATTTTAAAACAATTAACAATTTTTAACGAATCAGAAGAATTACACATATTATATCATAATTTCATCATAGAATAACCTTGTGATATTATTTATAACTTGCTATATTTCATTTCCATTTTGTTAAAATTTTCTACAATTTTCATATTGACACATTCTAAATATTCTGATAATATGATAATATAAAATAATCTAAAATTTCCGGGGAAGGGGGAACATTTATGAAGGCCTTGCTTGATAAATCTAAAGAGCAAAATACGGCGGAACAAGAACAAAACGATGTTTACCTTGTACCCATTCTATTATATTAAAACACCCGCGTAACGGCGGGTGTTCTTTCATATCGACAGATTTCTAAGCGTTACTTGTGTTCTGACCGTCAACAGGCAGTTCAAAAGTAAAAGTACTGCCCTCGCCCACCTTGCTTTTTACCTGTACGCTGCCATGATGAACATCGATAATATGTTTCACGATAGACAAGCCGAGCCCGGTGCCTCCCTGCTCCCTCGAACGTGCTTTGTCCACGCGGTAAAAACGCTCAAATACCCTGGGTATACTGTCCTCCGGAATACCAATGCCGTTATCCTGGACCTCAACTTTGACTTTGTCTTCATTTGACTGGGCGCTGACTCGAATCCTCCCGCCGTTTTGAGTATAACTCACCGCATTGTCGATTAAATTAATTAAAACCTGCCCGAGCATGTCGGGATCCCCGTGTACAGCCGGTAGTTTTTCAGGAAGGACAACTTCTATGTTCAAGTCCTTTTCCGCTGCGCGGGGTTTAAAGATTGCCACGGTACGCTCCATTAATTCGTGCATGGATACCGGTTGCCAGTCAGGCGCCACCTTATGATCTTCAATTTTTGACAGGTTCAGCAACTCATCAATTAACCTGGTCAACCGCTCCGATTCAACGTAGATAATTTCTAAAAAATGCTTGGTTGTCTGCGGGTCTTCCAGGGCGCCGTCCAGCAATGTTTCCGTAAAACCTTTAATCGAAGTTAAAGGAGTCCTTAGCTCATGAGAAACATTGGCTACAAACTCGCTGCGCATTTCCTCTAATTTTTTCCTGCCGGTAAAATCCCTCAGCAACGCCACCATCCCGCCTCCGTCAACACCTGTATCCATGAGCGGGGTCACTTGCACACGGAATAAACGAGGCTCGGGCGTCAAAAGCTGAATTTGTTTTTGTACCGGCCGCCCGGTTTCGAGAAATTGGTTCAGCAGCTTTTCAAAATCGCTGTTTCTGATCACTCTGCGAATGTTTTTACCTTTGCTGGCTTCCAGAGTAGTGCCGAAATATTTTTCCACAATGGGGTTGACGAGAATTACGCGGCCCCAATTGTCCATTGCGATAACTCCGTCACACATACTGGCCAGGATGGCCTGCACTTTATTTTTCTCTGAAATAACATCATCTATATTTTTTTTAAGCTCCCTGGACAGGTAATTGATGGAGCGCGCCAAGTCGCCGGTCTCATCCTGGGCAAAGATGCGTATCTCCTGCTCCAGATTTCCCCGGGCCATATCCTGGGCGATATAAGACATTTCCTCTATAGGGTTGATCAGACGCCTGTAAGTTATCCAGGCTAGTATTGCCGCGCTTACCAATACTAAAGTTCCCATTTCCCAAAGAACGGGTTTATATAAAACATATAGCTGAGCCAAAGCTAAAAAACCCAGAAAGAGAAAAAAATAGCTAATTAATGGTCTCCATCCTATTCTAAGGAATGGTTTCGCAACGGTTAACACTTACCACCCTGGTTTCTGAAATCTAAACAAATCATTTGTTTAGATTCCTCTCCCGTCCGACTATACGGGAGGCAGTTTCACAGGATTCAACTGCTTAGCTATGGACTCTCGTCCATATTCCGGGTGGCAGAAATGCCGCCTGGCTTTACAGTTCTGCCCGGAAGGGGGTGTTACCCACCGCCTGGTTGATTTAATCTCCGCGCCCGACTTTCACCGCGTGTCTTTACGACGCATCATCGGATTTAACTGCTTAGAAACCTTTTCCTCTCTAATTTTACTTAATACTCATATGACACTCACCTCCTGTTTCTATTATAAAGAGAACAGATGTTCGTGTCAAGATTTATTATCCTTTACATAATTTTATTTAACTGTATCCTCTTTACATATAAACTTCCCATCCGGCAGTTGATCAATGTTTCGCTAAATGTGGTTTGGGCGCGCTTCATTGAGCCTGGTTTTAATTCTAGCCGACAATTCCCGTGGGCTAAATGGCTTGGTAACATAGTCGTCGGCACCCATTTCCAGCCCCAGCATCCGGTCCAGTTCCTCAGCCCTGGCGCTCAGCATAATAATCGGGATACTTTTTGTCGTGGTATCACGACGAAGTTCCTGGCAAACTTCCAGGCCGTCCATTTCCGGCAGCATAACGTCGAGCAAGATCAAATCCGGTGCCTCATTCCGTGCGATTTCTAGACCCTTAACACCGTCCAAAGCAGTTAATACCTGATAACCTTCCCGCTCAAGGTTAAAGCGGACCAGTTCAAGGATATTCTTTTCATCTTCTACCACCAATATTCGGGGCATCTTATCACCCTTTCACCTGCTTCAACATGATAAACGACGCCATCCTGCCGGTTATCCCCCCTTCAGCCCGGTAAGAAAAAAACAAATCATTCCGGCAAGAAGTACAAACGCTGGCTACGGTTATATTATTTTCCGGCAGGCCTGCTTCCAGGAGGGTCTGGTAATTAGCCTTCCATAGATTCAACCGCCATTTCCCGGAATGTAAAGATTCGGCTAGCTCTTCACCGTTGGAAAAGCTTTTTTTAAATAACCCAACAACTTGCCCACTCACTTCATAGCAGCAAGGTCCGATAGAAGGCCCCACACCGGCCAAACAGTCTGCCGGCTTGGTTCCGAATACTCTAACCATTTTTTCAACAGTTTTTAAACCTATTTTGGCAACTGTTCCCTTCCATCCGGCATGGGCCAGCGCCACCACTTTCTTAACCGGATCAAAAAGGAAGAGCGGCACACAGTCCGCATAATAACTGGAAAGTGGCACACCCTGCTCAGCAGTGACCAAGGCGTCGACATCCGCCAGCGCATCATCAAATACTCTGGCTCCTCTCCCTTTATCACCCCAAGATACCACTTCAACCCTGTCGCCGTGCACTTGCTTGCCGGCCACAACATCGTCCGGGTTTATGCCTAGAGCGCCGCAAGCCAGCGCTCGATTGGCACGCACGCTTTCAACAGCGTCACCGACGTGAAAAGCGGTGTTCAACGACCAATATGGTCCCTCACTGAC
>MVQL01000161.1 GCA_002067205.1 Pelotomaculum sp. PtaB.Bin104 | reverse complement strand
CGCGGTATAGTCCCCGGAAAAAGTCACTATGTCGCCGTTGCGCTCAAAAGGCGGGTACGCGTTATTCAACCCGGCGAAAATGTATTTGCCTCCCAAGTCGGAGTTGGCCACCTTCACCATCTGGTCCAGCATGGCATCAACCTCTTTTCCGACGGCTTTGGTTTCTTCTTCCGTCAGGGTGCCGTTAGAAGCCTGAACCGTCTTCTCTCTAACTGTTTGCAGCGCCTGGGTAGCGTCATCAAAAGACGACTCTGCCTGGGTCATCCAGGACAAACCGTCAGTAATGTTCCGGTTATACTGGTTGTTGCGGTCCAGGTGGCCGTGGATTTCCATAATATTGCTAAAACCCGTCGGGTCGTCGCTGGGTCTGTTTACCATGGTTCCCAGAGCTATGTCTTCCTGCGCGCTGTTAACCCTTTGAAGATTTCTCTGGGCGTTGGAAATTATTCCCGAGTAAATCATATTATTGGTTACACGCATAAATTACGCCACCCTCCACACGGTTTATAGCATTCTATTAATTAATGTATCAAGCATCTCGTCGATAGTTGTCACCACTTTTGATGAAGCCTGGAAGGCATATTGATACTGGATCAATTTGGTCAGTTCTTCATCTGATGAAACTCCGGTGACGGAATCGCGGATTTTTTTGTTTTGCTCACAAATGATGTCCTGTGCTTCCATGGTCTCCCTCGCTGTCTTTACATCAGCGCCCATGCCCGACACCACACCCGCGTAATAGTTTTCAAAAGTAGCGGTACGGTTGGACATAGTCAGTTCGGTGCGCATGGCGGCTATATTGAGTGCCTGGTTGGAGTTAATATTATTTAAGTCGTCCTTTATCTCACTCGCCAGGTCAAAATCCGCAGCTCCGACAGAAGTCTCGTCAAAAAACGCGGTACCGCCGTTTTCGTGCAAATAATTCACTGTATCTTTTAGAGCCATGGCCAATGTGTCAAGGCCGGACAGGTACTTGTCTATATTTTGTCTGGCGGTCTCCAAGCCTGCCAACGCGCCGTCATTTGGAGAAACGCTATCGGTCACGCTACCAGTCGTATCGATAAAATCCAGGACAAGCGCGCCGGATTCTGTGCTGACATCGTACGATGCTGCCGGAGGCTCTTTGATCATCAAAGTACTGAGCGGCGAGTTAACTCCATCTGTAACCCTCAACTGCCCGCCACCTGCCGATACCAGGCTTATGCTAGCCAGATCCGTACCAGCATTGGTAACAACAGCCTTCACTCCGGTCGTGGCGCTGTCTGCGTTAATGGCGTCGGCCAGAGTGGTCAGGGTATTGTTGGTAGCATCTATATTATAGGTTTTTGCGGTACCCAGTGAGCCATCCGATTTGATACCCTGCACGGCAAACGTACTGCCGATTGTCAGGTTTACCGGGGGGTTGTCGTCAAAATATGTGCCTTCCAGTTCGTCAACCCTGTATGGAACAGCCGCTTCCTCGCCCATAAGCTGCGCGAGCGGCGCGTTCACACCATCATTTACTTTCAGCGGCCCGACACCGACTGAAACAAGTCTTAAGCTGGCATTTGCCGTGCCCGCGCCGGAAACTATAGCCGAAACTCCGGTGGTGGCGCTGTCCGCGTTTATGGCGGCAGCCAGGGTGGCCAGGGTATTGTTGGTAGCATCTATAGTATAGGTCTTTGCGGTACCTAATGAGCCGCCCTCCAGAAAGCCCTGTACTGTAAAAGTGCTGCCGTTTGTGAGTGTCACTGGTGAGTTATCATCAAATACTGCTCCTTGCCAGTTGCCGCCGTTTTGTACCGCTAAACTAAAATCAAGCTCCCTGTTCGCCGATGTAGTGCTGTAAAACCTTATTTTGCCGCCGACCTCTTCAGCCTCGACTCCGGTTGTCGCAGTTTGTAAATTTATCGCATTGACAGCGTCGGTCACTGTATTCGCCGCGTTGTAATCCAGGTTTATTTCCACACCGTTGACTGTATACTTATGGGCTATCCCGGCGTCAAAATCCACTTCAAGACTTGCCCCCGCCGTCACGGTGGTGTTATCGTTTTTAACCAGGTCCTTGCCCGAGATTTGAACATATACCATGCCGTTCGTATCTTGTACTGTGCTGACATCTATAATTCCGGCCAACTCGTCCAAAAGCAGGTCGCGTTTATCCATCAGGTCGTTAGGCTGCTTGCCGAGGTAAACCGAGTTGGCTATTCCCTTGTTTAGGTTGACTATTTCCGAAGCTATTCCGTTAATCCGGTCAATTTTATCGGCTATAGTGTTTGTAGTACTGGTTTTTTCATCGGTTACCTGCCGGTAGGTCTGCCTGATCGTGTAAGCCAGGCTGTCGGCCGCTTCCCGTACGGCCGAACGGACACCGATAGACTGAGGACTGGAGTTCAAATCACTCCAATAGTCAAAAAAAGTACTAATTTGTTTGCTCATCCCGCTATCCGGCTCCGGGAAAAGCGATTCCACTCTGGTATTAACCGAATCCAGTTCATCCCATTTATTTGTTGTGCTGATAATATTTCTCAAGTTAGCGTCCAGGAATTCATCCCGTATGCGGCGGATCTGCGACACTTCAACACCTGTGCCGATCAGACCCGGCACGACTATCTGGTTGAATACCGGGTTGCAGTAGGGGTCGGAAGCTGTCTGCACCGATTCCTGCCGGGTGTAGCCTTCTGTATTGAGGTTAGCCAGGTTGTGGCCGGTGACGTCCATGCCAGCACGGCTGGTTTGCAGACCGCGCCGAGTAATCTCAAGACCAAAAAATGTTCCGGGACCCGACATACTTATAACCACCTTTACGAATCCTTACATAGCTATATAAAACAAAGTCAGTTATGATCTAGAAATTATCCCGTATTCACACCAACATTAGAAGCTGCATGCTTACTGACTTACTGATTCAAACAGTCTTGTTCACTAACGATTTTATTGAGGCGCCTTGTTCGACAACCCCGTTCCCCTGGTAGGTTAACTCCCCAACCGGATTAAAAGCACGTAAGATCAGCCTGTTCAACGTAAGCGCCCGCCTGGTCATTATCGCGTTAATCTTATTCACTTCGCTCAGCAGATCGGCCTTCGAGCGCATTTTCTTTAGAAGCATGTCCAATTTTTCCCTGGTTTCACCGCTTGCGTGGGAAAGAACATCGGCAAGTCTACTGCCGGGTGAAAGCCCCAGTTCAGTATCCAGCGCCGCCTGAATACGTAAGCGTTCTTCCTCCACAGCATTTATGTCGGCAATCAGATTGTTAACCCGCTTGACGGCTGCTTCGATGGCTTCCACATCGTTATCCCGGAGGGCCGCCATCTGTTCCTCACAAGCCGAATAGAGGCCGGCCATGAGGCCGTCCTCGCGGGTAAGACAGTCCACCAGGGAGTCCAAAGAACTAACCGGTCGGTTATCCAATGTCATCACCGCC
>MVQL01000160.1 GCA_002067205.1 Pelotomaculum sp. PtaB.Bin104 | reverse complement strand
AAATATAGCTTTTTAATTCCTTGTCTTATGGCTAATTGAGTAAAAATCAGCCGGAGGCCGATTTCAATTAGGGAAAATATCGCTCAAACATTGCCTTCAACGCCCTTCATACTTCTAAAAGACAGACTTACTAATCATTGTTTTCCAGAAATCCTCAGGAATGTTTCAAATTTGATAGACAATGTTTCAAAAGAAGCATATGGTAATATGCCTTTCTGAGGCAAACAAAGTTTCCCAAGCATTATTGTAAAACCGTTTAACCCTTAGAAACTGAACGTTCGGCTATTAAAATGGGAATTCGGTCTTCTAGATGCTTTTATGGCATGGAAATTGCTTATTTATTTTTACAAGTTCCAAAATTCAAAAAAAGAGGAGGATTCAAAAATGAGTAGTATCATGCTGACTTAAGGGAGTACATCGCCATGCTGGAGAAGGAGGGCAAACTAAACAGGGTTACGAAAGCAATCAACAAAGATACGGAATTGATGCCAATTGTTAGATGGCAGTATAAGGGACTCCCGGAAAGTGAAAGAAAAGCTTGGTTATTTGAAAATGTAGTTGATTCAACAGGTAAGAAATATGAGGGCTCTGTAGCCGTTGCCCTCTTGGGTGGGTCACGGGAAATTTATGCAATGGCGTTGAACACTACACCAGACAAAATTGATGAACAATGGAATAAAGCTCTGTTGAATCCGATACCGCCGGTTATCGTAGAATCAGGTCCGGTACATGAAGAAGTAAAATATGTTCAAAATTTCGCTCCGGAAGGTGGGGGGTCTCCCGGATATTAGATTTGCTTAATATTGATAATAAACTGACTCGTCGATGGGACAGCATTAAAGTAACAAGTGAATTTGAGTATTAAGGTAAATATCAAGAATTTTCTGGTCATTTTAGTTTCCAACTAACAATTCCAATAACCTTATTCTATAAGAAAATGCACATGATCCCTTCTGCAGCAAATCCAGCGAATGTGAATCTGTGTCACGAATACCTATTAAAGCCATAAGTAAACGAATTGGGCTTATTTAATTAAAGATATCAAAGCAGGCTATTCAGTAGTGAGTTAACTGAATACTTGGAAATGATTGCTGAACAGGTAGAGTTAGCTGTTCAAAATAGTCTGGTTTATGAAAAATTAAGAGAAGCTTCAATTAAGGACTCCGCTTGAACCTACCCAATTTTTGATATTTGTCAGGTAACTTCAGGTTCTTTAGATATCACCACTAAAATTTAGGTACGGTTAGCTGCCTGGTGGTTCTGACACTATTATTATAGGAGGTAGTTACATGAATTTAGCAATTCTATCCCTTATCTTCGTACTAGCCGCAATTATCCTAGGTTTTGTCAAAAAAATGAATACAGGCCTGATTGCCATTGGTTTATCCCTAATAATTGGCCGAATTGGCGGTATTCCTGACAAAGATGTTATTGCTGGTTTCAACACGTCGCTGTTTGTAATGCTTTTAGGCGTTACCTATCTTTTCAGTATAGCTAACTGCAACGGGACCCTGGAGCTCTTTGCCAAAAAGTCTGTGGCTCTGGCAGGGAAGCGGGCAAAGCTTATCCCGGTAGTACTTTATATTTTGGGCGTCTTTCTCGCGGCAATTGGACCAGGATCTATACCTGTTATGGCTTTGATGGCCATGTTCAGTATGGCCCTGGCTGCCCAGATGAAGATAAATCCCCTTAAGCTGGTGCCCATTGCAGTATCAGGTGCGGCAGCAGGGGGTCTTTCCCCTATCGCTCCATCAGGGATTATTGCGATTGATCTGGCGGCCAAATCAGGGTTTACCGGTATCGGTATGCCTTTCTTCTTTAACTCCCTGCTGTCATATACCTTGTTTGCCATTGTCTTGTACTTCTTTTTCAAAGCGTATCAAATTGAATCGGACGCACCTTTTAAAATGGACGATCTGCCGAAGTTCAACAGAAATCAGATAATTACCCTTGCAGGTGTCGCAGTTATGGTTGTATTAGTGATTTTTGGTAAATTCAATATTGGTCTGATGGCCTTTTTAGTTGCAGGGGTGTTGACTTTCCTTAGGGTTGCAGATGAGAAGCAAGCTGTCTTTGGTATTCCTTGGGGAATACTGGTGATGGTAGCCGGGGTAAACGTCTTGATGGAAGTGGTTATGAAGTTACAGGGCATTAAAATGATGGCTGCTTTCTTAGGTTCCTTAATGAATGAAAGTACGGCCACGCCGATTTTAGCCCTAACGTGTGGTATTATGACCTTTTTTAGTTCAACATCGGGGGTTGTAATGCCCACAATGATTCCCACCATCAAGGATATTCTTGCTACCCTAGGCAACCCTCAAAGTATTACTGCAACGGAAATGATTTCTGCGTTAGTTAATACTTCCCAAAATGCAGGCGTGAGTCCATTGTCAACAGCAGGCGCTCTGATGATGGCAGCATATGGATCTAACTTTAATCCAAGCCCAAAAGAGGAGCATAAGCTATTCGTAACCTTATTTGGAATTGCTGTGGCAGGAATGACTTTCATGGTTGTCGGGTCCTACTTTGGTTTATTTAAAATATTTCACTAAAGCGGAGATACTCACTAGTACCTTTCATCATGATCGACTGCTATGCTGGACAGCACGTACAGTGGTGTGGAGGCGATTAGGCACTACTTCCTATACTAATCATGTGAGGGGGTATAATTCCCTTAAAAATTTAGAATATTAGGAGTTTTGTCATTTGCGTTAATCAGCTTAATTATTGGAATAGTAAAGCCGTTTGCTGGTTTAGCACCCCAGGCCATTATTTACTGGCAACGGCAGCCGTTGCATTGGGTATATGGATCTTTCGGCCTGGCGGCTTGCCTGTTACAAAAATTGGGGGGAATATGAGAAGGGCTTTGAGTAGTACGTTAAATGTTGACGCATATACAACTCAAAGCCCTAACACAAAGCATTATGATTATAACAACCATATAACATAAATTGGATAATTTGAGCCTAGGGACCATGTTAAATGGTTCCTTTTTTTCTTTATAAAGGTTATAATAACGCTGTTCACTATGTGCTGTCTCGTTAGTAAAGAGACCGATCTCAAGCACGTGCGCTTCAATAATTAAAGTCCGCCGCTAATTCCTCATCTCACCACGGTTCTTTGAAAGATATCCACGCCGTATTCCCGCTGGGCTTTCTCCAGAGCGACAGCGGCCTCTTTTCCCTCCTTTTCCCTTGCTAGGCAAAGCAGTAATACCCATAGGATCCCACCTCAAACAGCCTTAGGGCACAGAGGTGTTTTCAATAGAATGTTGTAAGTCCGATATTTTCGCCATTACCGGAAAGCAGTATCGAATGAGGTTCACATAAATGCAGAATATTGTCAAATAGTGATGGGAAATGTTACAAACAAAATGAAGGATTTTTATGAATTATATGGAAAAACAGATATTATTGCAAATAAGTACTTGGAATGACCAAAGTTAAACTGGAATTATAGTTATTTAGCAAAATAATGTCTGAAAGGAGTTACGTAAGAAATTCAGTTATTGGCTCCTGGTAAGTAGGGTTCAATAAGAGAGTATATTTTTTATTTATCTATGAAGCTGACAATGTTGACAAGAATATTACATAGAAAAAGGGTGGATCCATGACACGATTTTCTATATATAGCCTACGTACCCGCTTGCTACTGATTATCCTGTCAGCCGTTCTTCCTGCATTGGGACTGATACTGTACACGGCTGCTGAACAACGCCAAATGACACTAGTTCAAGTGCAAGAAAGAGCGCTTCAGTTAGTGCGAGTAGCTTCCAACGATCAAGAACGGTTAATTGAAGGGGCACACCAGTTCCTCACTATTGTATCGCAACTGCCCGAAGTGCGTAGCGGTGATTCCGCTTCGTGTAGTATGTTGCTAGCAGACTTGCTGAAACAGAATCCGATCTATGCAAACATTGCCTTATTTAACCTAGACGGCACCTTACAATGCAGCGCCGTTCCAATCCCAATCGGAGGAACCAGCCAAGCCAACCGTGCCTATTTCCAACGTGTTCTCGAGATACGCGACTTTGTCATCGGTGATTATCATATTAGCCGCACAAACGGCAAGCCTTCGTTATACCTCGGCTACCCCGTCCTTAACAAGGCCGGCCAGGTACAGGCAGTGCTGGTCACTGTGCTGGATCTTGCCTGGCTCAACCAGCTGGCAGCCGAAGCAGCGCTACCCCCGGGCACAACCCTAACCGTAATAGACCAAAACGGTACGGTTCTGGCCAGCTACCCCGACCCGGAGAAATGGGTCGGGGAGTCGATGTCGGAAACACCTATAGTCCAAACCGTTCTTAATCGGCAAGACGAGGGCACGGCTGGGAGCACTGATACAGACGACATAATGCGCTTCTATGCTTTCAGACCGCTATACGGTGCGGAGGGGGGGGCTGACGTATACATATACATAGGTATCCCTGCCGAGGTTATTTTTGCCGGTGTCAACCGGTTATTGGCTCGCAGCTTAGCTGGGCTGGGGCTGGTCACTGTCCTGGTACTTGTCATTGGCTGGGTAGGAGGCAATATATTCCTCATGCGCAGGCTAAATGCGTTGCTAGGTGCAACGCAACGATTGGCGTCTGGTAACCTCAGTGCCCGTACCGGCCTGCCCCATGAGCAGGGTGAGTTCGGCCAGTTAGCTCACTCTTTTGATAAAATGGCCGAGGCACTGGAGCAACGTAACGCCCAACTTGAAGCCTCTAAAAAAGAACTGGAAGACGATATTACCATACGCAAGCGTATGGAGGATGAATTAAGAAAACACCGTGACCACCTTGAGGAGCTGGTAAAAGAGCGCACCGATGAAATAAAAGCCACCAACGAACACCTCTTGCAGGAAATCACAGAGCGCAGGCAGGCGGAAGTCGCGCTGCGTGTTGCCCAACAGCAGCTTCAGGATATTCTCGAATTTCTTCCTGACCCCACCTTTGTCATCAACCGTGATAAGAAGGTAATCGCCTGGAACCGGGCCATGGAAGAGATGACAGGCGTGCGTCAAGAAGATATTATCGGCAAGAGTGGTTATGTTTACGGTGCGGCGTTCTACGGAAAACCGAGGCCAATATTGATCGATCTCATCTTTTCGGATGAAAAAGAAATTGAAGAGCAATATACGAACATCAAAAAAAAAGACAACAAAGTATTCGCCGAGGCCTTCGTACCTCTTACATATGGAGGAGAAGGAGCTTATCTATGGGGGGTGGCCTCGCCGCTCTATGATTGTATGGGAAATCTGATTGGGGCCATCGAATCCATTCGCGACTTCACTGAACAAATGATGACGGTAGAAGCACTTCGCCTGTCCGAAGAACGCTTCTCCAAAGCCTTTAATGCAAGTCCTAATGCAATGTTTATAAAAACTTTCTCAGATGGACGATGTATTGATGTAAACAACAGTTTTCTTAGTGTTTTCGGTTATTCCCGTCAAGAAGTAATTGGCCGTACAACAATAGATTTAAATATTTATGTAGAGCCGGAGGATCGTGCTAAAATAATCCAGATAGTCATGGAACAGGGAGTTAGTCATAACCTGGAAGTTAACTTCCGCATGAAATCTGGAGAGGTACGTGTGGGGTTGTTATCAGCAGACATCGTTGAGCTTGGCGGTAAGCGATGTATTCTTGGTGTTATAAATGATATTACTGAGCGCAGGCAATTGGAAAAAGAGATTGCCCGCCTCGACCAGTTGAGCCTTGTGGGAGAAATGGCTGCCGGTTTCGCTCATGAGATCAGAAACCCGATGACTACCGTACGAGGTTTTTTGCAGATTTACAGAAGTAAAAAGCACTTTGAACAATATAAGGAATACTTTAATCTCATGATTGAGGAACTGGACAGGGCAAACTCTATCATTACAGAATACTTATCCATTGCTAAGAATAACGCAGTGGAGTTAAAGTTGCAGAACCTTAATTTGATAGTGGAAGCCCTGTCACCTTTGATTGTAGCAGATGCAATGAACTCCGATAGATTTGTAAACGTGAAACTGGCGGACATTCCGGATTTGTTACTGGACGAGAAAGATATTCGTCAGCTAATTTTAAACATTGTTCGTAACGGGCTGGAAGCAATGCCCATTGGTGGAAACTTAACCATAAGAACATTTATGGATAAAGAAGAAGTTATTCTATCAGTGCAGGACCAGGGGGAAGGAATTAAACCTGACGTGCTTGAGAAAATAGGTACACCTTTTTTTACTACTAAAGATTATGGAACGGGTTTAGGACTTGCGGTTTGTTATGGCATTGCGGCCAGGCATAACGCAAAGATAAAAGTAGAAACCAGCGCCAATGGGACAACTTTTCTCGTACAGTTCAAAAAATGTAAATCACTAGCAAGTTAATATTCATTGTTTATTTGACCGCAAAATGCTTACATTCTTTGTCCGCCATTGCATAAATTTCCCGTGACCCACCCAGGACAGCGACGGCTACAGATCCCTCATATTTCTTGCCTGTTGAATCAATTACATTTTCAAATAACCAGGCAGCATTATGATTATAACAACCATATAACATAAATTGGATAATTTGAGCCTAGGGACCATGTAAATTGATTCCTTTTTTTCTTTATAAAGGTTATAATAACTTCAAGTGAAGGTGATTATTTCAGAATTATCACGAATTCAAGATAAATGAATTGTTCACTAGGAGGCCTTTATGGGAAGTCCAGTGTTAATTGGGGTAATAGCTACCCATGCCGGATTAACATCTTTTTGCCGTCAAATTAGTATACCGGGTGTTAAATTATTAATTAATGAAGGCGCCTTGGAAAAATCATTGCACGGCTTAAAAATATTTGAAGAAAAAGGAGTCGAGACCCTGGTCACTACCCGGGGAAACTCTGTGTTCATAAAGGAACACACAAGTTTACCTGTTATTTCGATTCCGGAAAATAATTTTGATATTTTTTTGCCGCTAGCTCGAGCCTCACAAAAATATAGCCCCAATATGACACTGTTCTCTTACAGAGCCTTGCCTAAAGGATTAGATGAAATAAGGAAAGTTATGGGTTTCAATTTAAGAACCATTATTTTTAATAATCACAACCATCTAAAACACCTTCTTGAACAGTTAAAAGGTTCCGACACGGTGATTGTAGGTGGGGGGTTAGTTTGTGAATTAGCGTCATCTTTAGGATTTATTACTGAACAAGTGAATATGAATAAGGACTCTATTATAGACGCTATGGAAGCAGCGCGGGAACTAGCCATGGCAAGGCGGGTAGAAAAAAAGGAGGCTTACAGGTT
>MVQL01000159.1 GCA_002067205.1 Pelotomaculum sp. PtaB.Bin104 | reverse complement strand
AAAATATATTTAAGAGTCCCGCCAGAGTTTGAGAATCAGTCACCGTGGCGTGCTAAATGCTGGACATTCCCTGAACTTTGGAAAGTGGCAGAAAAATTATCAGAGCAACCAGAGCTATTGATAGAAACTTAATTGACAACCAGACGGCGGCGAGAGTCGCCGCGCGATAGGTGGCGGAGAATGTGGAAGCGCTAAATGTATACAGTAAACACAGAATATACATAGATTATACACTTAATTAGATTACAAATGACAAACTATGACAAGGTAGAGGCAGCGATAGTGAAGGCGGTGCCGTGGTCAAGTTTTGAAAAATTCTATATGTGAACTGTGCGGAATTTCAGGGCGCACTGAATGTCACCACTAGGAAACGCCTCCAAACTGGAATAACACCGATCCTTATTCTAACTTACCTACCTATGGCAAAGTCTTCTTAACAGTATCTTTGATAAAACTTACTGCCCCACTGGTGCACAGCCCTACAAATAACCCCTGAACGACTGTAGATACTGACCAATCACTGAGCAACGCAGGATTAAGTATACCTCCTAGGATCGTAGCGATTAATGGGAGCCACTGTGTAGGCACCCCGGATTGTTTTAATACCTGGGTAAACCCTACTATTAAAGCTGGTAACTGCAAAATATCAAACATGTTATTTAAGTTTAAGGATAGCAAATCCAGAAATGTTGTTCTTATACCGCCTAGTAGTAGAAACATCGCCGTACCATGGGTCCATGATCTTCCAGCCTCCTAGGAGCGATTTACCCAAACACCACACCCAATGGTTAGAGTTTACTTGAAGTACCACGCAGCGGTACGGATCATCCATAGCTGCCTTAATCAGGGTAGGAGATGAATGGTAGAGGCGCTTTTCCAATACGAACTGGAAGATGCCACCCAGCGATTCCCATAAAAGCAGGCCATCTTTATTGAACCTGAGTCCACGCGCCGCCTCACCAGGATTGATATACATGCCTTTAAACTGTCTACACCAGTCAGAGATGGCACTTAAACATGTAACTAAGCAACCATACCTGGACATTTTGTAGTTGGTATTACCGAGGGTTATATTCCCCCACCGTTTATCCTGCTGGCTTAAAGTGATGATTTTCATAATAATTAAAGTTATATTTACCACTCCGCCTAACCGTCTACGTTTGCGTACCTTATTTCACTCAACCCGTATACAGGCTGAACTCTTGCGCAACTGACTTGTTAGGCAGAGCAGTAGGGTCTCATCTCTGCCTGTCCGTGCTAAACCCGCTAAAAACAAAGTTGTTGTGATCGGGGCATATTGGACAGGTTAGCTATTTTTTACGTTTTAGTCCCCATGTAGGGTCGACATACCAATCGTTAGGGTCGTTTACCTTCTCATCTACTACATATACTTTCCACTCAGCCGGGACTGGATACTCTACGTGTGCCCTCCTCCCCACTGGACCACTGAATTTACTTAACCATTGAGGCATTGTTCCACTGAATCCGTTGCTAAGGGCTTTGTCATAAGCCTGCTCATACTTCCTGTCTATTTCCCTCTTATAAAGTCCTGGACTATTCCCGGTACCATAAAGCAATTCAGTAGTATTTAACTTACTGTTCTTTTGCCGCAGCTCTTCTGCCTTGGCCTTGGCTATACTGAGAGCATCAGCATAATCGTTCTTAGTTAATGGATCACCTTTGATGCGTGAAACCACGGTACTTCCCTCTTCAATGTGGTTATAGCCTCCCCAGCCTCCTCCACATTCATAGGCATTAGGAGTTTCTGTGGGAGAACAGGTATTTATACTTGGAAATCCATTCACCAGTACGTCTCCAGTGTGCGCAGTATCTCTTCTCTTCTCTTCATAATACTTCCATTGCTCCTCTGCTTTCATGTTCTTAACCGATTCTGGCCATGTCGTAGCAACAAGTTTGCTCTTTTTTACCAGCGATAACTTCCCCTGTTTGAAAGAAGTTTTGTTAACCTTACCTGTACTTAGATTCAGTTTCATCTATTTGCGTTTTATGGTATAATTTAGTTATGAAGAAGTTAGGTTATATCATTACAGCGATTCAGGTTATCTTGTTCCTTGGCTGGTTATCACTTGGACTCTTTGATACTTCAGGCATTATATTGACTCAGTTCAATATAATGCCGATACCAAGTGCTTTTCATGTAATAATTTTCATTGTTGTCTTTGGTGCAATCTTTGGCCTGCAAAAGCTCAAAATTAAACTTGGCATTACAAAGAATACTATTTTTTCTTAGACTTCTTAACTCTCTTAGGTAGAGACTTTATGTTTGGCGTATGCTCCGCCCAGCGCTTAGCCATTGTCGGATGATTGGCAAAAAAATAACCCATTTGTGCTTTAGACTTGAACGGCATTTCCCTTTTGGTTAAGAGTATTAAATAAAGTTACAGCATTAAGAGTTTCCTCGTTGCCATAAAACCAATCACGAAGTAAAGAGGCATGGCTGTGTTTTAACTTTAGGTAGGGAAGCACCGCCTCTATAACATCTATCGCATTACCATCCTGAACTATCCAGTCATAACGTGTTTTCCATTTATGGTTTTTAGGCTTAATAGCTCTAACAAAACCCATCCCAGTTATCAACTTACACCAATCTGGTAAAATTCTGTTCGTGTTTGTGACCTGTAAGAAAGCCCTATGCCTAATCCAATTAGTGTTTCTGCCATTTTTACCATGAAATATACGAATACACCCTTCGCCATCTATCGCTCCAGCTAAATAAGCACGGTCAACTATACTTTCTAACATCCATTTACGCTGCTTTTGACTTACAAATGGCATTTA
This sequence comes from Pelotomaculum sp. PtaB.Bin104, assembly GCA_002067205.1. GTDB lineage: Bacteria > Bacillota > Desulfotomaculia > Desulfotomaculales > Pelotomaculaceae > MVQL01. The sequence goes on along the minus strand of MVQL01000159.1, from coordinate 34,228 downwards.
TCTATTGGTTAAAAGATCATACTGTTTTTCAAACTCCTTTTGGATTTCTGGATGGTTTTGATTAAAGACCGCCCTCATAGACTCGAAAGCAGCCTCGGTTGCAGTACGTTCAATTTTATCCCTGGCTGACGCTTTCTGGTCTTCGGTCATTGCCTTATATGCTTCCGTTTGAATTAACCTGACCTCATTGTCATACAAAAGTGCTCCACGGATTTTCTGGAACTCGTTATATTCCTCTGGGGTCATTTTGAATTTAATGCTTATTTTCTCATTCTTGCCGTCAACAGTTACCTTAGTTGAAAGTGTACGGCTGTCGCTCGGTATTGTTGGATAGACCTTCTCGTAGCCCATCTTAAACTGCCGATCATATTCATCTATTAATTCGTTGGAATAAACTTTACCTGCCTTAAGTGGGTCGAATAGCCTTTTGACTGACTTTACAACAAATCCTGGCCAGTCCTCTATCTTGACCATTTCTTCATCATTGGTAGTCATTTTCTTACCAAGTACGTCTCTCTTTGGAAGAAGCGTCTGTCTGAGTCCTGGTATCCTATAGAAAAGTGCATCCTTTACACTATTAATTTCTCTTTGATACTGGTCGGAAGATTCTGCTAATTGAGCAATGACTGTCGGTATCCAGCCGGAAACCATTGTTTCAACCCAGTTTTCTGCATAGCCTCCACCTTGGACAGCTTGCAGCGTCTTTGAAACTCCAAGCAAGAAGGTCTGCTCAGTCAAGCCCTTAAGACCTTCCATGCCAGCAGTCGATAACGTCTTCAACACATCTTGATTATCCTTGTAGTTTTCTGACATTGCGGCACCTAATTGTAAGAGATTACCCATGGGAGAAAGCCGCATTAGGTCAAATTGCATACCGTTAATAATAAGGTTCCCCGGCCTAACTCGGTGAGTCTGAAAATACTTCTTATCCTCTCCGCCCGACGGATAGGTACCAGTCATCATACCTTGACTGTTAAGGTAAGCTCCCAGACCTATAAATGAACTTCCGGTCAACGCTCTGCCAAAACTCAAGATCGCTGCACGTTGGTCACCTTTAACCGTGTTGGCAATGGTCTTAATTAATCCAAGAGGAGAGTAATCAATAGCCGCAAGGGCAACATTGGTAGGTGTCCTGACGAACGGAGCAACTACCTGTGTGGCTAAATAGCCAGCTTTAGAATGTTCACCTAAGTATGAACGAGCTTTACCCACAATGTCGCTGATTATATTATCGCGGTTAAATGTAGCAAACAAAGCTTCATTCGTTGCCTTAGTTGTTATTCCCGTATCAGTTTTCAGCTCGTCAACCCTGACCTTAAATTCAGGTGAGTTTAGTTTTAAGCCTTCATTTAAAGCCTGAGCCTTTGACTGAGAATACACTGAGGAATCATACGCCACCTGCTTATAAACTTTATCTTCCGCTGACAGCGTTCTGAAAATTACTTTTAAGTATGTATCCACTATCTTATTGCCGGTGCGTATTTCCTTAAAGATTTCACCTCTCGTAGATGGATCATAACCGTACTTAACTTGGTCATAGGCTTTTGCTAATCCGTCCGGTATATATCCCAGCCTTTTTAAAATTCCTACATAGCTGATTGTCCGCTTGCCAGTAAATACTGAAACCAGTTTATCGATTGGTGCACCTATGTAGTCGTTTATAATCCCCTCTCCTATCCCCATGACTGTATTGCTCCCAAGGTTGGCAATATGTGTTGAAGGAGAAGTCAATAAACCAGCCTTATAGAGTGATGAAACAATTTCCGCCCAGGTAGGTTTCTCAAGCCCCATGACATACACTGACAATCCGTTAAGATTCTTTTCATTAATAAGTCCGCTGATTTCCTGTTTTTGTTCAACAGTAAGCTTCCTTTCGCCTAACGCTTTCTGCGCTCTCATATACCAGGTGGTAGGATCGAGGGTGTTCTTTGCCCATAGTTTATGGGCGTTCAACGCGCGGCCAGCTTCAGTCGAAGCAGGTAAAAGTTTTTGGAGTGCTTTATTTATCTGGTCATCAGCATGGGCGAGCTGGTCTTTTAAAAGTTGTGCCTGTTTCGGGTCCTTGGTCTCCAGACCTGAAAGCTTATCAGCATTTTCTGAAATGAATTTCTGGTTAGTCGAGATCATGTCCTTGAGCGCCTGCATCTCATAGTCATTGAGCTTTGAGGTCTTTATATTTATTAAAAGATCATCTGGAGAACTCAGAAGTTCCTGCGCCATTTTCTCTACGTCGTCCCATGTCCTAACCTTATAATCTCCAAGCCCCATAGCCGAAGCTACTTCCGCAACCCTTGTAGCTTCTTTGGGGTTGAGGTTGAGCTGGTCCATATTAAAACCACGCTCACGGAGATTCTTTTGTATCGTCGGCGGTGTCTGTACGCCACCAGTCTCAGCTAATACCTGATACTCAGCCGTCTTTCCCGAAGGTAACTCAACTGCTCCGCCTTGCTTTAGGCGTGGCATAAACTCAATATCTCCACCATATCTTTCATAAATATTATCGAATCTTTCCAATATATTATCAGGAAGGTCTGATAGCTTGCCGTTTACAATCTTATAAACTGGCACGGTTGAGAGGTCGGTATTCCAAAGTGCATGAAGTCTATGCGAACCGTTTAAAACAGTTGTACCGTCATCATCTACAACCAACGGTTGCTGGACACCCTTGGAGTTAATAGAGCTTGTTAAATCCTTTATATATGCCCATTCTTGACCCCCTGACCCAACCTCGTGAAGCGGATTTAATTTGCTTATATCTGCGTTTTCAACCTTAATTCTTTGCGGAAAACCATTCTCTTTAAGTAAGTTGTTAACCTCTCGTACAAAGCCATCTTTCATTCTTGGCATATATTCTGAATCCCCTGCCTTATTGACTATATTGTTATCTGGTGATAGGTTATTGGCGTTCCTACTTTTGTAGGTAAAAGCTTGTAAGTCCACGTCGTCACCTTCAGGTGACTTGTATCGTGGCATAGCGGACACATCACGCTGACTTACGTTAGCCTCTGGTGTGTTTTTTTGTGCCTGATCCCAGATACCAGCAAGTTGCTCTTTAGAATATTGAATATCGCCAATATGTCCCTTAGCTGTATTATTATCACCCTCTCCCAGTAATGACCTAGCCCTAGCGAATCCAGTAGGGGCAAAACTATTATCATTTAAATATCCATCAAATTTACTGGGGATATCTATATCTTCAGCCCCATATTTTCTTAGTTGGTCATCAATTTTTTTAAGATAATCTTCAATTATATTATTAGCGACTTCCTTCTCATCATTTATCTTGCTAAGGGATTCATAGGTATAATTATCAATATATTCATCAAGTTTACTCTGTGGAATTTCTCCATTATCGACTTTTTTAACTAAATCTCCATAAACATCATCGAAATCAAAATCCATATCACTAGGACGATCTGTATTGTCAGCAATTTTCCATAATTTCTCAGCAACGCCTTCCTCATCTCCCGTCAAATTTAATCTCTCTATGGTTTCGGAAATGTCCTTAGTTAAATGATATAAATCGTTGGAATTACCGGAACCTGTATTAAAAATATCTTTGGCATCAAGTGAATGTAATTGATGTCTCATTGATTGTATTTGTCCTATTTCTTGAAGATTTTCCGAGATTCTATTAAAGTTTTTATTATTGATTCCTTCTACAAACTCCTCCGCACTCTTGTACTTCCTGGCTTCTTCGTAGAGAGGTGCAAGGTCGTCTTTTAGGCGTGGGGAGAACTTGGTGTCGGAACTTGACGGGGTATTGACTTTATCACCCGTTTCTGCTAATTTATTAATGTCACCTTGGACTTGGGAAAGTGTAGGCGCGCTATTCACCCCCTTACGGCCCAGGGTGTTTTGTATGTCGCCATATTTAACTGGATAAGTGCTCTTCAAAGAAGATAAGTCATCTGCCGTTTTTCCGACAAAAGCGAAATTGGCGCGACCCTCCTTGGTTGTCATTAATGCCTGTATCTGTGGGTAACGTGTACTTGTAACTTTGCTATCCTTATTATAGACAGCACTATAAGCTATATCCGCAACCTCATCAGGGGTAAGCTTGTCAATGTTAATTCGCTTAGTTCTAAGCTTTTGAACCACTCTGGGGAATACATAGAGTTCCTTACTGGTTAATTCGGGTTGGCCAAGGGTTTTCCTTATTGCGTTTATTTCATCAAGTTTAGCTTGAGATATATTCCCAAAATAAACAGGTTCCTCCGTGCCATTTAATATTGCATTAGAAAGATTTTTTTGTATCTCAGTTCTCGGTGCAAACTCCGTACCTCCCGTAACCTTCCCTACGTCCATAGCCTCTCCTATACGTTCGTTTACCTTACCCATGAAGTCATACATTGCAGGATCGGTGGCCTTGAGGTAGGTAGGATTCTTTATAAATGTCCTGAAGTTCTCGGCAAAGTATTCACCAGCATTGGCGTACTTGTACTCTCCGTAGGTCTTGGCTGGCGCAGTTGTACCTTTGACGTTCTCAAACTGTACCTTCGCCGTCAGAGCGTTCCACATAGGTCCAAACACCGGATCGTTCATGACTCCTCTCTCAATAGCGTGTGCGAACTCATGGTAGATCACCTGGCCGAACTCGGTGCCTGAACCATATTTAGTGGTCAGTGTATCGGTATTGATTCCGAGTGCTTTGGCCTGCTCTTTATAATATCCAGCCGCACCGCCTTCCTCTGCCATCCGATAAAACAGCTTGAGTGTTAGGTCTTGAAGCTTGGTCTGGATTGCCGCAGGTATGTTCTTCCATTGGCTGAAAAGCTCATTGATCTGCTCTGCGGTTATGCCTCCACTCTTGCCAAGCTCTTTCCTTTTATAGACCTCCACGTTCTGCTCGAACTTCCTCTTAAAGTCCTCTACCATTTGCTTTACGACCTCTGGATCGTTGTTAGCTTTCTCATACTGTTTTTCAAAATTCTGTAATTGGTCAAGTAATGAAACCTTTTTGAATGGTTTTAAAACTACCCCAGTACCCTTGAAGAATGTACTCAATATAGCCATGCCTGAAAGGACGCTCATGGCCTGGCCGAAGTCAGCGTCTTTTGCCGATTCCTGGTCAATAAAGTCTTTCACATTCTGGCCTAACCAGCCCTTTGAGGCAGCCAGCGTTGTAAGTGCCGTAGGATAAATTGTCTGTTGTGCTGTACTTAAAACCTTGGAACCAGTAAGAATTGCCTTTGAGTTTAACTGTAAACCCAGCGAGGTCATGTACGGAGTTATCAACGCCTCGCCTATACCTGCGGCATAGCTTATGGCAGTATCAAAAATTGAAAGCATAGGCACTCCAAATATATCCTGATAATCCCATGCCTGTAGTTCCGGGTGTTCTTTCTTCAGTGACTCTCTGTATCCAGTTTCAGTTTGAAACATATCATCAACTAATCCCTTGGCTTCCTTGAATAATAAAATAGGATTGCTCAATATTTGTACGCCAGCATTTAATAACTTCGGTGCGTAGTCCACCGGTCCACCTGCAACATAGGAAGCCGCTAGTTTATTTCTTTCAAAGTCTTCTTTTGTAACCTCTCCGCTCCTGAGCATAGAGGAAAGATTAAACATCATATTAAAATATTGCGGCAGTATCGTCTTGCGCATTGGCCTTTCAAGAAGGTCGACTAGGTAGTTTACGCCAAGTGCGCCAGCTTTAAATGCTTCTCTAGCTATGGCGTTGTCTCCTCCACCAGTCTCCATTGCTTTAACGAAATTGCTATAAGTTTCAACCGCACGATCTCCGCCTTCCCGCTTGACCGCTAGGTATGCTCTATATGAAGGATCGGTGACGTAATTCCATGCGTTAATAGCGACGTTTCCAGTTTCATATCCTTCCTTGATTTTTTGGTATTCATCTTCAGCCATGTACTTATCTACCGTTGTCTTGGTTTGTAAAACCGGTTCAATAAATGGTTTAACTGCCTCAGATAAAACATTGGGCTGGCTAAAAACATATCCAACCTCACTTGCCCTGTCAGACAGCCAGTCCGCCGCAGGTTTAAATAAAGCCTCTCCTCGCGCCTTCTCTTCCTCGGTAGGTGGTTCAATGCCGGTAAAGCCAAACGGTTTAAGCGTATAACCTCCGCCTTCTCGGAAAACTTTTTGTAATGCCCGGCCTGCCTCCACCGGAGCTGTTATACCAGTAAAAGGAGCGGTTAAAGTCTTGCCGATTTGCGCCGCTTCCTCACTCAAAAACGGACCTGGTTTATATTCCGGCAACTTCAATGCTTGACCAACGCTCTTAGCCTGTTCTTTATCTGCCGCCACTTCAGCGTCAGTCCGAAGCGTACCTTGGAACTTCTTTAACCCGGATACTATCTTATCCTTATTTTTTGTTACAAGTTTGGTAGGGTCTGTTAAAAGCGATAAATCCATCAGTAATCAGAGTTTAAGGTTAAATCAAAGTTTGTACCCGTGGTAGTGTTCTTGCCGCGCTTATCAATCATTATCTGCAATCCATCCATGCCGCGCGTCTTCAGGGCTTCAAGGTCAGCACCGCTGGCTTCTTTACCAAAAGTTTCAAAGTAAATATCTTTCAAACCCTGGAGGTCTACCTTCTTTTTAGAGGTAGTCCATGCTGGAATACTCCCCTCAGGAAGATGGATTTTATTATCACTAACACCTCCAAGGAAATAATTAGCTATTGCCGTCGTCGATTGGCTACTTAAAACGGTTTTATCTGTATACTGAGATTCTGGTTCATAGCCAATGGTCTGTATGTGCGTATGCACTCCATAGGTCGGGTCTTTTGGACTCTTCCTCGATGTCACGTTTCCAGTGTTGCCCTGTTTGCCAAGGACTTCTCCTTTGTCCACGGTCTGTCCTATTGTGACGTTAAATGGATTCCCGCCGGTGTTCCTATTACCAAAGTGGGCATATCTCCAGATTAAACCGGTCACGTCCTTTACCCATACCTGGCCACCATAAGGATCGGTGCCGTTCCAGGGGATTACATTAACTACCGTACCTTCACGTATAGAGTGGACGTTGCCATCTTTGAATACTACGTCTATCGCTGGATGAGAGCCATCATTATATGTGCCTCCTCCCCCAGGACCAATATACTTTTGAGTGATTGAACTCGCGCCTAACAGGTACGACTTCACATCAGGCAAACTCAGCGGATCAATCTTTAGTCCGTTGGTTTTAATACCTCCGCCGTCATCCAAGTATTGATTAATCACGGTGCCGTTTTGACCATCAAGGTCGTCCTGTACGCTATCGTTCATGTCTGAAGATACTTTCCCTAATAGGGCGATTTCATTCTTGATTTCATCTGTCGTCTGGAATCCTTCAAGAGAACCTGAAGGCAGACCCATCAGTTGCTCAACCAATGGTGCAGCCGCACTACCATACGCATCAAGAAGGTTGTTCGCGGTCAACCTCCTTTGAGTATCGCTGTTTACTGAAAGAGTCATTAACGCCTTCTGATAATCTGAGGCATATTTCTTGGCTTCAAATGTGGCTATACCCGTATCCGTCAACTCGCCAGTAGCATCTGGAATCCATATAGTACCGGTGATACCGGAAATCTTGATCCCATAATCCCTGATCTTTTCAGCCTGCTCTGTGTAATACTCCATCGTTTCAAGCTCCTGCTTCTTCTGATCTTCCCTATATTTAGCTATATTGTCGTTGTATTCCTTGTACGCTAATAAAGTGTCTTTGCGCTTTTGAGCTTCATTGGTGAACCTTTCCTTATCTATTTCATCTAATTTGGTGGCGTAGTTTGATGCCGCAGTATCTTCCTGCGTCTTAACGTCATTAATCAGAGTCTCAATATTTTTGGTATAAGACAGGATTAACTGCGCACCCTGAGTGTTGAGCTGTGCAATACTGTGGTTATATTCTGTATCTGAAGCCAATATTTGCAGGTCGGCCTCGGACACTATCTTTGACACCAAAGCTACGCCAGCAGATGAATCCTCTGCCCCCATCGAGTACAGCTTGGCCTTGGCATATCCCTCCAGGTCAGCTCTCTGGTTCCGTAACCGTGTTGCTGAAATCTGATACTGATTTGTTATATAGTCTTTGGTTTCCTGGAGGGCTGCCCGGTTGAGGTCGAGCGCCTTCGTTTCCAGTTTAGCCATCATCCCCTCGTATGTTTCGGGGTCAGTCAAGGTATTGTCCATGGCTTTGTCTATCTCCTCGCGGCCTAACTTAGCTCTGGCTATACCATCTATATAGGAAGCCGTAGCTCTGGCTTCCATGTTATCAAGGTAAGAAGCAATACTCGGATCATCTATTGCTCCAAGTGACAGCATGAGGCTATTTCTGATTAGTGCTTCACCAGGTGTCTGCGGATCTAGGTTTAAAAGCTGTTCCAGTTGTGAGTGTAAGGTGTCAGACCCTTGGTCATTTAATAAAGTGGCTACGTCTGTTCCAGTGCCTTTCTCTTCTTCTGTAACCTTTGCAAATTCTTTTGTGGTAGAGGTCGGCTCGCTAACACTCTCCTGCGCCTTCTCCTGTTTTTGCCGTATTCCAAATCGGTTCATTATATTTTCCCAGCTCTTTTGGTCTTCTAAGTGCTGGTTCATTAACCGCTCAAACTCGCTACCTTTAGCCCATACTTTTTTACCAGTACGCTTTTCGTACTCTTCTATGTAGTCAAGTATAGGTTCGGCTTTACCACCCAATGAATTAAAATAATCAGAGTCTTTATAATCATCAAAAAACCTGTACTCCTTCGTTGCTTCGGGAATCGTACCTACTTCTGAAGAGGGCGTATAGGTAGTTGGCTTCTCTACCTGCTGGGGAGGTGTCCCTGATCCTAGCATCGGCTGGTTTATGCCTGACGACTGTACCGTATTAGGAGCAGTGGGGTTAATAATCTGTGTCGAAATTGGTATATTGGGCCCCGTGGAAAATTGCGGAGTTCCCGCATTACCAGCTCCAAGTGTTTGAGATGACGGCACTGGATTCTTTTTCTTATAAGTGTCAGACAGCTTGTCATTGTTACTATTTACCTGGATTGGCGTATTGTACGGTGACGGTGAATTATTAGTCACCGCCTGCGTTAAGTTTTTGCCAAAAGTAACATTCTTATTGCCATTCGAGGTCGGGACATTTCCGAATGAAGATGTATCAAAATTGATTTTACTCGGTGAAGATATTGGTCTTGCCGCTGCTGCTGCCGCTCTCGCTGCTGCGCCTGCTGCCCCACCTGCAAGTTGAGCTTGCTGCGAGGCTAATCTTGCCTGCTGTGAGGCGTTAAGGGTTGCCATAATTACTTTCTTAATTTATTAAACTGTTTAAAAACCTTATCAAAATCAAATTTAATTTGCTGTCTCTTTGGTGCTGCTTTCTGTTCAATCCCAGGAAGATCAAACCTTATCCTGTTAGAATCAGAACTTTTTAATGGTGTGATAATTTTTATGGGTTTAACCTTTCCCCTCTTGGGTTTTAGTATTGCCATAATTATTAAAGTTTAAGCTGTTTTATAAAATAAACACATGTTGTTGATTGTGGTTCCGTTGTTATTTGCAGTGGCGGTCATTTCCTTTTTACCAGTTCCGGCAAACCAAGTGGCAAACGTTCCCGGGATATTTGTCGTCTGGGTCGTCTTTAGTGATCCATTAACATAGAACTTAATATAAGAGGATGTTTTCTCAATACGGAATGTGGCATAAGTATTTTTTAAAAGGGTGGTAGACAGGTCCGTGTTGGTAAACGTCGTACCATCCCAAACCTTGGAATAGATATGCCCATTGGACCCATCTATACTAAACATTATACAGTTTCCAATTCCGTGTTCGTTGTGACCAGCACCGGAGGTGAAATTGGTTGTGTCTGCATCAATGCCGAAACTATATCCCATCGTATCAAAGCCGGTACCTGATGAGGTTGTCCACATTCCCCGGCATTGGAATATACAGTCAGTCATTCCGGGGTGAATCACAATCGTGGATGCCGTGTTGTACAGTAGGGCATAACCATTGTCCGAGCTTTCAAACGAACTTGCTCCCCATACTCCCGCCGTATAATTAACTACACCGTACGCGTTCATTGGAACTCCAGAACAAGCGTAATACCCAATCGGGGCAGGCACTAATCCTTGGTGCATGTGAAGAGCATCCGCTAAACTGGTCGTACTGGCAGTTAGGGTGTCTAAATTGGTGGCGGTAACATTAGCGGAAATTCCATCAAGCGCCTGATCGATCTCGGCTACTGTGGTTCCAGAAGATTCCAGGTTAGTTAGATATGTCTTTTCTGCTGCGCTAGGTAATCTTGTCCCGTATTTAGAAGTAACCAGCGTTGCGGGATCAATGCTCAATACCGCTCCTGTTCCTCCAGTGCCAGTATCAGCATCAATTTCAGTCTGAGTCGCTACCTCAACTTTTCCTGCCACTGTCGTTGAGGCATTAGGATTCGTCCCACTTGCCCTGTCCGCCCATGCACCAGCTACGTAATCAGTCCATTTACCTTCAGCTGTAAGGTAAGCCGACATACCGTTTGAAGGAGTTGGCAATGCAACATCTCTTGCAGTAGCATCTGCATAAACTGGACCTGTTAATGGACCAGTTAGTGTGTCGCCAGCCTTTGCCGCCGCTTCATTTGCAAGTATATTCAGCGGCCTAGCTGTAGATACGCAACCTATCGAGGCACCGACCACGTGTGATAAGCCAGTGTTCGATCCGTTCCCTGTACCATACTTCGGGATATTTCTTCCGGTAACTGTATTAATAGTGAATGTCGTTATCCCTCCAGATGTTGAATGAGAAGTCATCAAGATTTGCTCATGGCTGGAGTTATCCTTATCTATATCCCAAAGCAACGTTGTTGACTGCGGGGTTCTAACCACTCCGGTCTTTGAATCTTTTAGGACCGCAGTAAACGTGGTCGTCCCTGTAGACGCGATTGCTGATGTAATCGTCCCCGATATATCTGTTTCCTGATTAACCTGTGAAATTGTTATTGCCATACTTTAAATTAAATTAGCTGTTTGAAATTGTGTTGGTATCTTTACGGCATCGTTGTAGTCAAAGGCGATATTCATATAATCCACTGACCATGGCTGGCCAGCTTCAGAGTTATAAATCATTATCTGAAGCTCTCTTCCTTCTTTTATGTCTACCGTGAAAGGAATCCTGACTCCGTATCTTCTAAACTCATCTATTGCCTGTCCGCCAAAATAGACATCTCCCAAATAATCGTCTCCATAGAACCCACCTGAAAAGCTCCTTTCAAGATTATTAGAGTCAACCTTATACGTCTTTGTCTGGCCATCTACCGTGACCGCTACGTAAAACACCGTATTCATAAACATTGAACCGCGGAGGTCTATGTATCTCCAGAGTTTAGACCGCATGGGATCGCCCATTGTGAAAATCTTGGTCTGATATTTTCTGGAATAGCCAGCTCCGTTATAGTCGAATGTGGCTGTGGTAAATTTATATAGGTCAGGTGAAAGCTGGGAAGCAAAATATAATTCGTCCTTATTAGAGGAGTCTGGCATAATGGCGAAGTTTGACGGGAAAATCCCCGTCCTGACTGTCCATGAGTCGTAGTCGTAGTTGTATACATAAGCCCGTGAATTATAGAAATCTGTTCCTGATGGTAGAGCCAGATAATATTTTTTGTTAAAGTAAATCCCGCAAGAGCGATCCAGGTAAGTAGGATTAACTCCCGTACCTGTTACGGATGGATTAATCTTCCAGCTCAGGGAATTTACACGTAAGTTCTGACCAATGAACTGAGCGTCTGCGCCGAACCTCTGTACTCCATCTGTGCTAAGATAATAGGTATCGTTATAAACACTCGTAGCTGTCTTATGTGATACACACCCGGAAGCAGCCTTGTAGGGCTTTTTAAGAGGAGTGGAAAGAAAAAAACTGTCGTTATAATAAAACTGGATAGCGTATGCTTCCCTCTTGGTGAAGACCAATAATGACTCCCCCTGAACTTTGAGGCCGGTAATTATGTCATTGAATCCAACGACACCACCTCCATCAAAATCTGATTCATCTTCTGTGTCTGTATAATAAAGAGTAGCTCCCTTGGCAACGAACAGCCTTCCCATAAACACCTCCATTATCGGGCTGTTTGGGGTTGCTCTCTGCGTATATAAAGAGTGTGTCCCACTTTGGGTGCCCGATGTGTTGACGGCTGCACCTCCAGCCGTAAGAGAAAACTGGAACTGGTCTGCTGTTAATCCGGTAGATATAACATAATATATGATACCAGCTGAAACCCCTGCCGGAAGAACGCCAGTAGTGGAAAATTTAATAGGATCATTTACGCTCAGGCCGTGTGCTGTTGCTGTCACCACCGCCGGAGTTGCTATGGTCATGGTACAAGTGCTCTTCAGCGACATTACGTTACTAAGCGTGGTGCCATCCCATTTAGAGAAAAGGTCGGTAGAGTTGTCATTGCCTAAGATGGCGCGCCTGATTCCGCTCAACCCCTTAAAAACAACACCTCCAACATTGGTTGCGGCTGTGCCATAGTCACCAATCAAACTCCATGTCGCACTCGATGGTGTGATTGAATAATATTTGTCGTCATGGGCTATGACTAAATACTTGGTAGAATCATCTTTTTCATAGCTTAAAAGGTTTTTAGTGCCTCCGGTAAGTCCTGCGCCAGAGCTAACCAAGGAATATCCAGGAGCAGTAACTACCGATCCCTTGCCTGTAATATCCATGTTCTCAATCCACGGACTCTCGGCATCTCCTTCGCTACCGTTCGGTGCCAGAACACGTTGGTCAAACAACGTATTCATGCCCGGTGAAAAATTGTTTATGATTAGGTTAGGCATTATCTCAATTAGTAATTAGTGGATATTTCTCGTACCGACTCTTTAGACGTGTGCCTGCTTTAGTGCCACCCTGGATTTTTAAGGCATCAATAGCTTTAATTGTCATTTTATTGCCTTCATCATCCATGGCTTTAAATGCGTCCCAACTTCTTTCGTTGCGTAAAAGTATGGCAGCAGCTTTATAGGCAACTGCATCATCAAACTGAGTCGGCAAACTGGATACATCCGAATCATTGGCCAATACCGCTGGTGTAAAAATATACCTTATATTGGCGGTAGTTATGCTGGCAGGCAGTATCTTAATCTTCCTGGTTGATGACGCGGTATCGTAATCTATACTCCAGTAATTGGCTGCCGTGGTTGGCTTTCCATCAAACTCATCTTCAGGTATGTACTCATACTCAATAGTCTGCGTGGTCGGATTCCATATCTTGACTATGCGTAGACAATCAGCGGGAATCGTAGCCATGCCAGAAGTAAAAGTTAGGCTACCCCTTTTATAGAGAGCCGGGATGTCGTACCTCTCTGCTATATCTCCAATGGCTTCATTGATCGCGGCTTCCCTTTCAGTATCATCATGGTATGAGGTATTGGAAGAGGCCAACCTGTATGTGAGTGACTGTTTGTAAGTAGCAAGTGTACTCATGTCGTTTGTTAAATTTTATCGAACTCCGCTTCTATGCGGTCTAATATCTTGGATATATCCTTGCCATCATCCCTCATCGCTGAGGCTTGGCAGATTAACCGGTGTATATTGTCAGAGATTTTTTCGAGCCTTACCTTGATATCGCCAGGAGGTTCACACTTGACCCCTTCCTTAAACATCACGTGCTCCTTTTCAAAATGTTCTAATAACCTATGTGTCATTTCTTGGCTTGCTTAAAGGACATTCCCCTTTTTCAAACATTGAGTTTAAGTTTTTAACGTATTCCGTTAAGACGTTTACTGACTCGCTCATCTTGACCCATGCTTCGCTCTGGCGGTAACTGGCCTCGGCAAGCTTCTCTATAGATTCCGACACTTTTTTAAAAGACGTGGCAAACAAATAAAGCCCCACGCCAAGAACTACTATCGCTATGCTCTCCGTAGCTACCTTCCCGATTGCCTCTATGATCTGTGCCCAATCCATTGTCGTTTGATTAAGAATAAATTTTTATAACCCTACTCCTAGCAATGTCCTCTTTGGTGATGCCGTGGTAATAACTATCGTGTCCTGCAAAGTTGCTTCTGGTAGCGCACTCCACGCCCATTGCGCATCAATGGGATTATCCAGCGTCATCTCTGGCAGGGCATTCCACTCATAAGCACACGTTTTGTCCATAAATTAATTGGTTATGTGCTTCCATCTTAAATATCCCCAATCATTTTTTTGCATTAGCAATGGAGATAATACCTCCTTCCTCTTTTTCCAATTTCCTCCAATGGTAGTATAGACAACCCCATCATCACTTATTCTGTGCCTCGGAAATCCCAATATTTTTTTTATCATAATTATAAATTAAGAAACGCTCCAATCACTAATAGATAATGTGCCGTTCGCCCCATCACAATCAATATAAATTTCGATTTGGCAGGTGTTGGTATGAGTTGAGATTGTGCCAGTTAATTGCTCCCAAACTTCTGTACCGCCCGTAGCTGTGGCAAGTGTTGTATCAGAAACTCCCGCCACCGTATTTGCCCGGAGCCTAAGCCTTGGCTGATTTCCGTTGTAGGCTGCTGACTTGTAGATATAAACTGAAACGGTTTTGTTTGCTCCGTTTGTAACTCCTACTCTTTTAAATGCTGAATGAACTTTATTTGTAGCGTCAGTAGGTGTAATTTGTTCTGACGGTGCTGATGTTCTGTAGGTTGCTCCATTCATTATCGTCCCGTATTTGCAGGCAAAATAATAATCCCCGACAACCTGATTATGCTTTGAAGACCGGAAATATCCTCCGATAGAATAATCTTCATCCCATGTCAGGTTGCTTAAACCTGTAATTGGCACAGATGGGAATAAGGTATTGTAACTGCTGATTTGGGGATTAACTGCCGCTGAAATATTGATACCGTTTGTCACCCCTGTGTCCATGCTGCAAGATGAAATGGTCAAAGGTGAAGCAGATATATAGTTTTCAATATTAAGTGCATTAGTGGTGGCGTAACTAGCTGAACCAGTTAAGGTGCAGGATGTAAATGACCACCCACCTGAAGCGGAAGCCAATTTCACATTATCGGTTGTATTTTGGAAACTCTTTAGTCCTGAAACTGCTACCCCTGTGCCTACCCATCCGGAAACTAAGAAGCCCGTATCGTTGCGGTAGGCTATGTTGCTGCTGTCAAATAAGTTAGCAGGGGATGATGTGCTATTGGAGTAAAAGGCTATGCCACTTCCGCTATGCCCTACATTGCCGGTTATTGTTCCAAAGGCTGCATTCTCATTAAGATATAAGCAGTAGCCCTTGCGGATTCCTGCTGCTGCATTATTAGTTATTGTACTTCCCACATCTCTGGTGAAGACCAATATTGCGCTGAATAATGAGTTGGTAGTCAGACACATTAGGTTGTGGTTAATTGTGTGTGCTCCTGATGTAGCCCCGAAACTGCCAAAAACACCGCCCGGCCAGTTGTAAACGATATTGTTAGAAAAGGTATTTGATACGTTACCAGCGCTCCAGCTTGCCGTGGAATTTGTCGCCGTAAAATCATAGAAACTATTATATTGGAATACTGCGTTTCCAGTTTTCTGGTTATTAAAAACATTACCATTATACCCAAAGCCGCTAAATTCAGCCCATGTTCCGTTCGGTGCGCCTGACCCTATATAATACATTGTCCATGAACCGCCACCAGTCATTGAGAATTTTATGTTTCTGGTAAGATTCCCTATTTCTGCTTTAACATCTGCATTTGTCCCGCCCCCTTCATGGTCGTAACTCAAGGCCGATACCGTGGGAAGGGAAGTACCGTTAGAATCTGCTCCCATTGTGATTTTCTCGCAGTGTGAATAGTCCCTGTCGGTTGAAGCCAGACAAAGAACATCACCGTTTTTCCAGTTTGTTGAAAGGTCAGTGTCGACTGTGAGTGAAGTTGCCCCTGTTAGGGAATCGGCGTTGAGTCTGCACCAATCAATGCTACGGCTATTATCTCCGTACCAATGAGTCAGTCCTGTATCTTGTGAAAACATACCCATTACACTGGCAGAATTAAACACAATCTGTGCTGTGTAGCTTGCCCCTATCGGATTAGCCGCTGTCCCGATTGTTATCAATCCACCCGCATAGGAATTAAGGTAACCGCTAAGTTGAAGTTGAGTATTAGCGTCATATTTCCAAGTTAGTGTTGAAGTTCCGCTATTGCTGCCCGTAGCGTAAATATTGGCAAAAATAGTAGTGTCATTGTTATCCATTGTCACCGTGTAGGTGTTGACTGATGATGTCGAGTTGAATTCCGCGGGGATATAAAGATAATCTCCCGCTCCGGGTGCTGCCGTGGTAGTTGTCCTGATTGCTTTACTGAAATCCCCTGCTGTGGATGACCCTCGATATAAGGTAACCTGTGAAGATGAAGATGTAGACGCTCCGATTTTATAGGCTTTTCCCGCAATTAAAGTTTGGTCTGCAAAATGGAAAAATACGTAACCAATCTTTCCGTTTGTCACTGGCGGCAAATCCGAAACGTTGACTGTTACGCTTGCTACGGAGGCGGAGTCAGTATGATTATATAATTCTACTGTCATTGTCCCTGTGGTTCCGTTCCTGTAAGAAAGACAAAGTAATACCCCGTCTACCGTGATGGCTCCAGGGGTAAAGGTTGGCGTGTATACCACACTGGTCGTTAATGCTACCGCATTTCCCAGTGTTGCGATATTGTCTCCGTTGGTGTCGCATGTTTGCCATGTTCCAGCGGCGGTGAAGTTGCCAGTTGCACAAGTTATTAGTTTAGCCATTAGACTTGGATATATTGTATGATTATGCCAGTTGTTGAACCCGCTCCCGTTGTCACGGTTAACGCCTCACCAGCACTTGTTTTGAAGTAAGGGATGCCTGAAGGTGGGCAACTGATACCACCATTGGCTGCATTGGCGTATAGTGGCGAAATTGCCGTCCCTGCTCCACCGCCTTTCGAATTAAAAGTGAGGTTAGTTGCTGTTGCCCCACAAACCGCCTGAAAACCAAGTACATAAATAACTTTAGAGCCATTGGCCGCAACTATGCTTGAATCAGTTTGCGAGGCCGCTACATTGGCAAAAGCTGATGCCACCGTGGCCGTTGCCGTGCCAGAGAACACCGTCCCCACCTGTGGCGACTGGAATACGTGCCCAATCGTATTAGTGCCTGCCGCTACTGATGCCACATCAACATTGCCAATATCAACGCCATCGTTACTTGCCAATTTGCCTATTGCATTTGTGCCTGCTGGTAATGCTGCTGAAATAGTTACGGCTCCAGTATTGCAGGCCGTTACTTTACCATTTAAAGTCGAAAGTGTAGTTTCAGTTGCCAATCCAGACAATGCTGTACTGGGTAAATATTCCTGTATATTTCTTGCCACTGAGGCATCCGAAGCTACTGTCAGCCACATATTCAACACCCCATAATTAGCCGCCACGCCACTCTCCTTAACGGTGACGCGGATCGTGCGAGAACAGAACGGTATCATGTATTGAGCAGTATAGGTTGTTCCTGCTGCCGCACCCGTGAGTACATGTTCAATTCCAGTCAATGTATTAACACTTGAACTCAACGAACTCTGACTTTCCTGTATCCATGTGACCCCATCATCAGGTGAATATTCAATTTTGAAATACAGCGAGTTGTTGGTTTCAGCTGCTCCAGTGGTATAGGAAATATCCAAAAGTCCTATTGTTTCCTCATTAATACTAAAACTGGCAATCGTATTGGTTGCCGCGTAGTTTGCAGTTAACGTCTGTGTCGTCGCTATTTTAGAAGCTCCTCTTTGCATGTTAAATTGTTAAGTTAAAAACTACGCTGCCTCTACCGATCCGACACCGCCAAATGGCTGGAAATAGCAGTAAAACGTGATGACTCCGTCGGTAATATCGGCAGTTCCTACGGTACCTATAATGTCAGCTCCATTGGCTATGATCCTTTCGGTAACATTGGTAGCAACCGTGGTGCCGACTACCGGTGTGTTGTCGTACCATATTTCCCCGCTATCTATTGTCGTACCTAGAGTCTGTGCAATTAAAGCTGCAGTGTTATTAGCCACACCCACCTCCAAAGTGCCGCCGCCTGCGCTCACTAAGTCTTTTGTGCAAATACCAAATATCTTAACGTAGACATTTCCTGTCACCGTAAATAGAGGTATTACACTGCTTGCCTGTCCTTTATGCGCGGTGCCGTCGAACGTGATAGTTTTGGTTACGAGCCGACCTGAATGAGAGGTCGTTACCGGGAGTGGATCGGAGTATGACACCTCCCGAACCTGGTTATTTTCATCAGAGAATCCTGTCAACATGATGCTATTTTTTTATGGAATAAAACCTTTGGCTGGCTCCCGTTTCCGAGAACCAGCACAATGATCTTTATAGAGAAGTGGTGACGACGCGATACCTAATGTGGAGTCTCCCTACCCCGGCAGCGGTTCCCGGATCAGTGAAAGCTCCTATCCCATTAGTAATGCAAAGCCCCTTCCCAGAAGTAGGGGCAATGGTTGTCCCCACGGGCTTTAATTCTGCAAGTTTATCTGCGGCTGCTCCAAAAGAGTTGGCAGCAGACACAGCTGTAGACAGTGTTGTTCCAGAGGTTTCCTCAACAAAAGTTACATCCCCTCCAGCGCCATAAGTAGCAGTATCGTAATCATAGACGATGGTAGCGCCTAAAAATTCAATCGTTTTGCCTGCTTGTCCAGCTACCACCACTACTGGAGTACCATTCATTGCTAAAATGTCGGCCTTGGATAAATTAAAGGTCACAGAAGAAAAGGCCGATGTAACAGTTAAGGTACCATCAGAGGCTAATGTGGCATCCCCGCTAACAGATACAGAAGTAATGGTAGTGCCATTCCCAACTAAAACCTTACCATCACTTTTTGCGCTTAATGCCGTGGCTACGCCTGATGAATCACCAACTAGGATACTGCCTTCAGCTAATGTGATTTCACCAGCTGTAACGTCACCCATCAGATTCCAAGAAGGTGAGGCGGAACTTCCAATGTTCTCATAAATTGCCTTTGTTCCAGTGCCAGAGTCGGTCCTAACTGCAATAGCTCCGTGTTGGAAAATATTAGCAGTTGTCGGAGGCGCTCCAGTACAAGTACAAGACAAGATAAGACCGTTAGAATCCGTCTCTCTGATTTTGAGTGTAGACGTTAGAGCTGATTCTATGTTTGTACCAGCCATTTATTAATAAGTGTTAAGAAGTAAAATCTTTAGGTGCCAGTTGAATGTTCGGCTCCGAGGTAATCAACAACTCCAGCGCCCATATCGAAGGAGAGCTGGTATTCGTAGTTACCTGTTTCTGGTCTCCTGATATATTCAACCTTTGGAGGAATGGAGATCAGATAGCGGAAGCGTGTGAAGACTTTATCAGCCAGCAACATCCATGCGGTTGTTGATGTCAGAAGTTCCCAAACAACCACGTTAAGACCAAGTGTATTGAAGAAGTTTGAGTTTCTGTTAGCCGATTCAGGTGAACCCTGAGAAGCTGTTAATTCAAAAGCCTTTTTGGCAAGATTGGCTGGGACCAAGAGAGTTCTTGGCATAAGTGCCATCTCTTGATTATTGTGGTCCTTCATCTTGCGAAGGTTGATGATGGCTGTATTGAGTGTTGACTCAGTAAGCGCACCGGAAACTACGTTGGATTGTGTAACGCCAGTGTTACCAATAAGGTGAGAAGCATTAGCCAAAGCTAATCCATCCCATGTGGTTGTGGTTGTGGTGGCATTGCTGATTAAGGTCGCACCGACGCGATCCATAGTCAGTCTTGCGCGATAGCCCTGTTTAGAAGCTTCTTCTACTACAGTGCCGTAATTGTCGAACCTGCGCAGAAGTTCTGTGACAGGGAGGCTTTCCTTATATTCGAGCTGGCTAACTGTCTTATTGCCAACTTCGGTGATGTCTACTTGCGGGAAAGCAGCGCCTTCAGCTACCTGAGTAATGTCCCCACCTGAAGCGGTGATTGAGAACTTTTCATCCTTTCTTTGAGGTTCTCTTTCTTCGAAGATGTAAGGGTATTTAGGCTGATAGCTTTTCCATCCTGAGGTAAAAGACTCAAGTACGAGCTTATTTACGTCGGATGGATTCAAACTTGTTGAAGCCATGTTTAATCAATTATTAAGAAATAAAATTTAAGCAAGCCAAGGTAACTGACAAATGCAGTTACCATCTGTAGCGTTGTCGTAACTGAGGATTGTCAGGGCATAAGCGGCACCTGGATCGTTCTCATCAATCGTTTGAACTGTCCCAGAAAGGTCCACTGAGACCCTATCGAAAAGAACACCAGCGGCTAGGTTGCCTGGCGTTGTTGCTTTGCCTTTGACCAAAATGCCGCTTGGACAATAGATGACTTCTACTGTTCCGTTGACGGCACCTGTTTCAGTTGAGGTTGTGCGAGCCAAACCGTAACGGCCCGCTGCCGCACCTCCACCGTTACCGACGAGGGCTGCATAACCGTTGTCTACTGTTACAAGGTCTCCCTGAAGAATAGAGCCACCTGAACCGCCAGCAACTACGTTGAAGACTTTAGTTTCAGGACTCACTCCACCCACAGTACCTTGGTATGTGAAGTTTGCCATTTGAGATAAAGAAGTTAAAGAGTATTAGATACTCCTCAACCTCCTGGCATCATTCATCCATCGGCAGTTGGAAGACTCCATTGCGGAGTCCCTTCTCAACAATTTTAAGATTGTCTTTTACTTCCTGGTATTTCCCACCACGGTATTTCTTACTCAAACTTGCGAGCTTATCCAATTCAACTTCTTTTTCAACGCTCTGAGTCTGGGGTTCCGTCATGGTTATACCCTGAGGTAGAGAAGTTATCCCTGCCCTTGATTTGTCTGGTCTGATTGTATAAGCGGCGCGCTTCAGTGCCTCTTCGTAGTTCAGTTCTTCGTCACCAATCGTCTGTCCTTCCAACTTTAAAGCTAAATCTTTTAATGCTTCAGCTTCTTTGCCAGTGAACTTCAGACGTTCAGCTAAGTCGTAAGCCTGTTCTATTTTCTCCTCTTTGAGTTGCTCAATAAGGATTTCGGCACGTGCACGCATTTTAGCCTTGTCTTCGGCTTCAAGTTGCTCCTCTTCATATTCCCGCTCAATGCGGTCTTTGAAGATTACTTCGTAGTCTTTTTTCCAATGTTTCTGTAGATACTTGTCGAGTTCAGGGGATTCAGCCAAAAGTTGTTTGAGCTGTTCCCGTCCCTCAGCATTATTCTTTGCGTTTTCAATGACTACCGCTGCAAGCTTGCGCCTGGACTCGCCTAAAACTCTCGCCTTACGCGAACCAGAAACAAATTTAGTATCGTCCTCCGAAGGTTGAGTTGCGGCTTCTTGAGCGGCTTCAACGCTTTCAGGTTTCTTTACTTCGTTATTGCTTGCACTGGTAGTTTCTCCTCCAGCGGCAGGTGTATCAATAGATTCCTGCCCAATGGTCATACCCTCACCCATCTGAATCTCTCCAGTGAGCGGAGTAGAATTGTCATTTGATGGCATTGCCAGTCAGTTAAGGATCATTTAGGCATACGCCTATCTAAGTTCAGTAAACCAAAAAAACTTTTGTCAGCAAGGTATTTTTAAAAATCAGGTTGCGTCGTGCGGCGGTTGTTTTGTCGCAAATGTTCTTAAGATGTTTGTGGGGTTTTCCTTATTCTTCATCTGAGCATTTTGGGCTTTTAATGAAGTGTAGATAGTTCTAATTACCGCTAGTTGCCCCTGGCTGAAAGCCAAGTCTCTTAGCGACTCCTGTTGGTGCGTTGACTGGTGCAGTGTTAATGCCTGACTCCCCGCCATTTGATACAGGTACTCCAGATACTTCAGGAACGCCTGCCCCGCCTCCCTGTCCAGGAACCTTCCCAGGTCCTCCCATGTTTCCTTGCTGAGTAGGGGAAAAAGTTTTAACTCTGGCACGTCCTCTCTTTTCGTCGAGCTTTTGTTTGTAGTACGTTTCGACATATTGGTTGGTTAAAGATAAAAATTCTTTGATAGCTTTTTTAGCGTCTGCACCTGCGTTCTTATAGGTTTCAGTAGACATGAACTTGATTAATCTATCTGTAACTTTGAGCGGATCAACGTTCTGGTCCGGGTCAGGAACAATCCCCATAAGGCAAAGTTCAATGGCCATATCCACTGAGTCAAAACCAATGTCGTCAGAAGGTGTTGGGAACAGTTCGTTAATATTGAGATCAAGTTTAGTTGCCATCTGTTTGAGAAGTGCGCGAACATCCATACCATCCAGCATTTGAGGAGCGATTGGCATAAGTTCAACAACGGTCTTTAGGTAGTTTGAAAGGTTTTCAAGCTCTTCTTTACGCAGTTCATCCTCCATCTTGGAGTCAATGATTTCGATTTCTACTTCCCTGGAAGACCCTAGCGACTTGTCATTAAGAGTGAAATAACTTTGTGCACCATATCTCTGCTTAAACTCTGGCGCGTTTTCGTCATCCTGCTGCATAACATCATATCCTTCGACCATAATCCGGCGTAAATCTACCCGCCCGTCTATGGTTTGATATGGCTTGGCGTAAAACTGGATTATATTGGAAAGGCGTTGCTGTATACGGCCACGTTCAGAGTCCACCGTATTCTGATAAATATTAGAGGCCAATCTCTTCTGTGATACTTCACGCTTAGACAATGTTTGCGTAGCAAGCTGGTCAGGGTTGGAATACAAAGACCGGATGTCATCGCCCGTGATAATTATGCGCAGATCATCAAGCTTCTCTAAAACATTAAAGGTTTCAGTGGGGATACCACCGAACCTAAGCGGTGCAATCGCGTCACCCACTTTGCCACCATTAAGTCCACGTAGAGTGAAGATTGCACCCGGTTGTAATTCGTTATCCTCAGGGTTGAACATAACATCACCTGACACAGCCAGGGCTGGCTGTAGGGCAAGCTTTGCATCCAGAATCATCAGGTTAATAATCTCCTCCTCGGCATAGATAAACGGTGCCAAGATTTCTGCTTCTGAGACTCCCCAAAGAGAATCATCACGCCGATAGTTGTAGTAAACGGTGAAGGGTAAACGTTTGTGCATGAACGGATTAGCCCCGAAATAGATTTCTATTCCGTTAGCTATCAAGCATATTGCATCAGCTTCAACATTCCAGTATTCAAGTACGGTGACATACTGCTGGATAGTTTTATTCTCCTGACTTTCTTTCTCATACGGAACCTTTGACCATCCCATAACATCTGATCCCCACACCACAGGGACGATCTCTTCCACGTGTTTATAGTCCTTGAACCTTTCCCGGAAGGTAGAATACGGATAAATCCTGCGGCGGATACAATCGCGGGCACCTGTTATGCCGGTTTCATCAAAGAATACTGTGGCGGTTTCATCAATAAAGAAGTCGCGAGGGTCTATTCTTTCAGAAACCAATCCTGCGTACAAACAAGCAAGGCGTTCCTTCCCCGTGAGTTCGCCAGTCTTAGGATCAATGTCCGTTATCTTGCGCTCCAGTTTAGTAAACCCCTCGAAAAGGATTCCTGTACCGTACAAGATAGAGTCCCATATAGCCCTGGATTTCTCGCGAGTGGAGTTAGTAGTGCGTTCGGTATGCTCAATTGTAGCCTGTTGCGCAATGGCAAAGTTCTGAGATGAGTTTTTGGTTGCTCTGATTTTAACCTCCGGCAGGTTTTTGATGAGGTCGGAATATTTACGCTGGCATGAACCAAATAGTTCAGCGAACCTAAAAGGCTCATTCCATTGTTCACCCTGGGTGATCTTGGCCTCGTATATCTCATACAGCTGTTTGATCGAGCGCCACTTAGCTTCGAGGTTGCTCTTAGCGTTGGCCATAAAATAGAACCTGGTTCTGACTTGTTCAACCCTGGCCTTCTCGGCTTCTGTCATGGAAGCTGAGGCCGTAGGTAATTGTTCATATAAAATTAAATCTTTCATTCTCACTTGAAAATTAATTTACCGTATCCACGGTTTTGGTTAACAGAAAACTTAAATCCGTAATTGCTCTTTTCCTGCGTAGTTGGAATCGGCTCGCCTATCTGCCAAAGCGCCAAGGCTAGACTGCAATTATGCACCAACACATTGTTCGCGAAGTATTCCTCTTCTTCCTCTACGCTCAAATTGTGAACTTCCTGGTAAGTTGTATAGGTGTTTGTTGAGGCACCTCCTACTACACCATTTCGCTGGGTTTGAAGAAAGGTAGGTGAATTTTTTCCCGCAGCCATGGCAGGTAACGACTTTCCTGTTGGCTGGATTGCTTCGCCACTTGTGCAAAGCGAGTATTGCTTTAGGCCCATTAAGTTTGCCAAGTCGAATGTTTTGCGCTCTAACCAATTCTGGATTATTACGCTTCCATTCCAAAAGGCATTTAAGGCTTTTCTTGCAAACCTTCTTCCCGTTTTCAGAACTCTGCTTTCTGAACTTTTCCATGTTTTCAAGCATATATTTTTTGAGAGCTTCTCAGAAATAGACTTGCAGGTGTTTTCTTTTTGACTTTGGATAACGAGTATATTTTTTTCCTCTATACAAGATAGTTTGTCGTTCCATAAAAATAATGTGTCATAAGAATTGATGTCCTTTAGTTTCTTTATCCCCTTGGTTGTAATTACCGGATGGTCTGGCGTTCCTTCAAGGCCAATATGCTTTATGACATGCGCAAACCTTGAGCCTATATTAGTTACCCTTCTGTACCCTTTTCGCGTAAGTACCATGTCGCCCTTTTTAATTTTCTCAATAGGCACTTGACCTTTATTTGTTAGAATTTTTGTACCCTTAACAAAACAAACGCAATCATCTGTGCCGCCCTCTGGTGCGCGATAATATACATAGCCGGTCTTTTCGTTTAGTTCATAGGTGAACTCTTCAAGCTCACGTATGAGTTCTGCTATCTCAGGATAGGTGATCTTGCCCTGTTCAATCATAATCGCCAAGTTTTCGATAAGCTGTTTCTTGCTTTCCTTGGTGAATTTGAAGCCGGTAACGACGAGTCCCATTCTACGCAGGTCTTCGGTAATTGGTGCACCTACACCTGTTTCATCAACCGTGACTGGTGCATTGTTATATCTACGCGCCACCGCCTCAATCCTGGCTTTCTGTAGGTTCCAATCAACCTGGTTGAAACGATCATAATACACCAGTTTATGTGTATGCCTATCAATCACGGTAATTACGGTCCAGTCAGTAGTGCGCGCCAAATCCACCCCAACTTTGTAGAGACGGTCTTTCTTAGGTTCTTCAAACTGTCCACCAACACATTCACGTATGCGTCTAAACACGGCACCGGCATCATCCATAAACTCGGCCTCAAACTCCTGAAGGTATAATCTTTCAGGCATAGAGCGCCGAGCTTCTTCAAGAGCTTCCTCCGGGATAATACCGCTCTCACTGGCTTTAAGATGTATCACCTGCCATTTAGTCATGTTGTCACAGCCGTAACGATAAAGGCGGTGGAAATGGTTTTTACCAAATGGAGTTGAGATGAACCAAGCCCATCCGCCGTTGGCGGCGAGTACGGGCTTAAAGATTTCATCAAAAACGGTGGGCTTCATCTGCGCATACTCATCTAAAACAATCCCATAAGGGTTGAGGCCACGTAAGGAATGTTCATTATCAGTCCCGCGAATATAGATTAACGATCCATTAATTAACCTGACGGTAAGATCGACTTCATTCTTTTTGTCGATAGCTTCTGGAGGCAGGTAGTTGAAAAGCATTTCATTGGAACGCCACACCACGTCTTTAGCCTGGCGCTGAGTCGGGCAGAGATACATAAAAAGTTTACCTGAATTTTCTGGTAAACATGCCTCGATAATAAGTTTGTTTAGAGCGAGTGAGGTCTTGCCATGCCGTCTACCTACGCACAGTACTTTCATTTTACGTTCATCTGAAAGCGCGTCGAGTTGCCATGGTCTTAATTCAGGATTGAAATTATAGGGAATGGTTATGTCCAACTAGAGCAAGTTTAAATGTTTGCGGATGATATATCTGGCATCACCGTCTTTAACGTGATGAAAAATAAGCGACATGAAATCGAGCTGTGGTAGTTCTTCCAGTCCAGCAGTAGCGATAACCTGGCCAAGCCCTGACCTGGAATCGGAATCAGATAGTTCATTAAATGCAGCCATGAGCAACTCACGTCGATTCCCCAGAAACGGCAGGGAGGAGGTTAGTATGTCTGATGGTGCTGGAGTTTCAGGCGGTAGTTCAGTCTGGACTGATAAACTTTTAAGCTCCTGGTATTCGTTACGCTCAGGCATGGAAAGCTTCATGTATTTAACTTCTTTGATCTTAGCTTGCAATTCATCAAAACGTTGTTGTTGTTGTTCTGTGAGCATGTTTATTTAGAGTTACGATAAAAAGAAATTTCCCTTTCGAGGTTGCGGCAGAACCGGTCAGCCTCCCTAATCTTGCCTTGATCTCCAGACGCTTTGGCTTTAGCCATGTACTGCTCCTGGATTTTATAGACCTGGTTGATGGCTTCAGATTTGTTAAAACTCTCTGTGGGTTCGATTGAACGTTGAGCTTCAGGTGAGAGCTGATGCTTAATTTGATTTAGGTCCTTTGGGTTGTTTTCCATAGTTGATGACGTTAAAAGAAATTTTTTCACCCTGAGAGGTGTGGTCAACATTCTCCTGTTTGGCAAAAGTCTTCTTATGCTTACGCTCAAGCCACCATGCGGCAGCCTGCCAGTTTTTCTTCATGTGTTCCTGTATCGAATCTACGGCTTTATCAAAACGTTTCTTGGTAATTTCACGCTCAACTTTTTTTACAGCTTCGGCAAATTCTGGCTTCTTCATCCACACACAGAAGGCATCGTAACCAATTTGCGATCGCTCACAGGCAGCAGTGCGCATACCTGTAGCGCGTAGGTTTTTGCAGAACTCAGCTGTTTTTTCCGGGCAATATTTAGTCATACTTCGATTTTCTCAAAAAAACTTTTGTAATCAAGTGGAAGTTAAAAGTTGTGTTGCGCCTTTACCGCTCCATGGTTTATTAGCATATTCAGCTTTAAGTGAGCTTTGCGTCTGGCGCCTCTCTGAAATAACTCCATTCGGGATTAAATAAAAACTGTATTTCACCAGTTTGCCCCGTTCGGTTTTTAGCGATAATCAGGTCTGCCTCAACCTCCTCCCTGTTTTCTCTGTGTAAAAGTAAAACAACATCCGCATCCTGCTCAATGCAGCCAGAATCTCTTAGGTCGGATAACATTGGCCTTCTTTTTTGCTTTTCACTTTCGCGGTTTAGCTGGGCCGGAACGAACATTACCGTTTCAAACTCCCCGGCAATAGCTTTAAGCGCAGCAGAAATCCGCCCAAGTCTTAAATTCTCCGTGTCACTTTTGCGCGGATAGTCTTTAAGAAGCTGTAAGTAATCCACAATCACTAAGTCGAACCGCGGAGCTTTACGCAACATGGCCCTGATGTGGTGAGTAGCCATTGTCGGCATATACACAAAAGAAATTTTGTCCTTTAGCGACCTCAAGGCATTAATCGTCTCGTCCAACGGAGCTTTGGCGTATTTAAACTTCCAAACCGGCTGTTGCATTAAACAGGCCGCCATTTTATCAAAAACGTGCTTCCTTGGCATTTCTGACGATAAAAACAAAACACTTTGCCCCATAAAGGCTGCGTCTATTGCCAAGCTTAGAGCAAAAGACGTTTTTCCAATCGATGTACGTGCGCCTAGTACGCAATAGTCACCGGGAAAAAGTGAGGCTGCTTCCGTAAATGTTTTCCAGGTAAGCATTAGGCCAGAGCTTTGACCAGCCTTGTTGCGGCGGTCAATTTCCTCATACTCCTCGGCATATTTTTTTAACTGCTCCTCGAAGCTTTCAAGCGTTCCGATCGTATTGAGCTGCTTCACGGTTTCGATAAAATTCATGTACTCCACCGAATCGCCGCACTCCTTGGTTTTTTTGATTATTTCGCAGCGGATCGTATCCTCCCGGAGTTTTTCACAAGCCACACTAAAATCTTTCGGCGTGGCGAACGGACCAAACTCGGTGTCGAAAAGAAATTTAATCTCACTGATATCGAAGTCGTTAGCAAACGCCACAAGCGAAATCTCTTCGTTTTTTTCGTTGAGCTTGGTTATGAATTTAAATATTTTCCGCGTCACCCGGTCCCGGAAGTCCGCAACGCTCAGATCAAACAATCCAAACCAATTAGGGTGAATACATAACGCCGATAGTACACCAGACTCAAGTTGAGTTCGGTGAGTTGACTCAAGTGTTTCCATCTGTTGTTTTAAGTGCTAATAAAAACTTATCCGTAGGAGAAGTTTTTTCTTTTTTGTCAAGAACCCCGCCAGGGGATTCAAGTTCAAGTTCAGGTTTAAGTTTAAGTTTAAGTTTAAGTTTAAGTAGACCAGACTGTACCCAGTCTGTACCCAGTCTGTCAAAGACGTCCTGTGGAAGCCCTTTTAGCTCCCTCTCTATCCCTTGCCTTACTGAAGGGTTACTTTTTTGATGTTTTGCAAAGTTTGTCAAATTTATCCAGTTTTTGTATCTTTTTATCTTACCAGCCTGTACCAGTCTGTCCACAGACTGTGACAGTCTGTCCCCAGGCAGTCCAACGTCAAATAGGATTGTTTTTTCTGTGATCTCGTAAATACCACAAATGCTGGTACGCTCATTGGTTAATAGGTACAAATAGACCAGCTTGGTGTCCGGATCCAGTTCTTGAATAAATGGATCGGACCAAAACTTAGTGTTAATAATTCTTTCTTTCGCCATAGGTTTAAAAGCAAAAAGGAGCGGCCGCCTGGAAATGCTCACCGCTCCCTAATGCTTCCAGGCGTTTAAGAGCGTGTGCCATCAAATTATGCCTATAAATAAAAACTTCTCAATCTACTGCCCTTGCCGTGAACTATAACTACACAACATCAGGGCGTAACTTTTTTCTAATTTTACACACGTTAAAAATACCTATTGACTTATGGGGTATAGGTGCTATAATGAACACACTAAATTCAATTAGTTCCCTCAGGTAAGCCATCCATCATAGGTCCACGCATAAAAGCACTAGCGGCAACAATGCTTGCACAAAATAGAAGGGAATGGACCAAAGAGGAGGCACTTGACACCGCCTAACAGGGACTAAATTATAACACATTTATTTCATTGCTAAATTTTAATTCTATTACAAAAAAATATATGAGATACACCCTCACCTACGCACATGATCCTAAACTTATCTATCCGTGCATGGTTTATGTCACGGATGGTAATGACTCCCCTCTCTTCTCAGAGGCGGGGAAAACCTTTGCTGAAGCAAGAGACTGCGCCATAGAGCGCCTTAAGGGGTTAATGCCTGCTCCAGCAGTACCAGAACAGGAAACCGTTGAACTCTAAACCTATGACTACCATTGAAAAACTACAACTCACCGAATACAAGCTCTGCCCTGTTTGCGGAAAGCTGGCTGAAATGGATCAGCGTTTCTGTTCAGATGACTGCGCCCACATAAACTACCTCGAAGTTACAGAGGCCGAAGCTACGGGAAATTAATTAACGATATATGACAAAAAAAACACTGTATCACTGCTCAACCTGCCGATCCTGGAATGGCACAGATGAAATCTGCCGCCTTTGCGGTAAACCTTGCGACAAGAAAGATGTCCCAAATAAACGCGGCGGACTCTACTACATTGGAGAAGTAGATAAACCGCTAATCTCCGTGACATCCATTCTGTCAGCATTGTCCAAACCTCAGTTGATGCCATGGGCTGCAAGGGTAGCTGCTACCTATGCCTTTAAGAATCCAGGGGCCAGCTTGGATGAGGCCGTATCCCAAATCTACAAGAGCAGAGATAAAGCTGGTTCGGAAGGTACGCAAGCTCATAAATGCCTAGAATACATTGAAGCCGGAGGGACACATGAGTTTATGAACCCGCCATCTAAGGTGGATCAGTACGTCATGGCTTATTATAAATGGAAAGATGCTTTTCCCCATAAGTTCATGCCTATTGAGCATACCGTTTACTCTAAGAAGTACGGCTATGCCGGGACCCTGGATGCGATTGTGGAAGATTCATCTGGCAAGACGTGGCTTATAGATTTTAAAACCTCTAACGGCATTTATAACGAAATGGGGTTACAGTTAGTCGCTTATAAGACCGCTGTTGAAGAGATGGGACTTTGCAAGGTTGACCACATGGGCATACTCCAGCTGGTAGACGACGGTACATTTAATTTTAAGGAGATGAACGAGCCGCTTAAAACCTTTTTAGCGCTCAAGCTCGCTTATGAATGGCAAAATAAACTTAATTAATTTTAACCAACTTTACTATGAAAGTAATCGTTAAAAAGAACTACGGCAGTAGTCAGATCGAGCTGGAAATCGAAGCTCAAGATGTAAAGGAAGCACTCTTCAAAGGTGCAATTTTTACCATCAAAGACCAGTGCAATCTCTGTAACAGCACTGATATCAGCCTGGATGGTAACAAGACTGAAGAAGGTCACACTTATCTCAAGCGTAGATGCGGGAAATGTGGGGCTACTTCAACGCTTGGTACATATAAAACTGGTGGTGCATATTTCTGGAAAAAGTTTGAGAAGTACCAGACCAAACAGGAAGGCGCTCCACCACCAGAAAAGTCAAATTATGATACCGACCTCCCCTTCTAACTTTATCATTTATAAAAAAATATATGCGTAAACATAATGTTAATACATACGGGTTGAGTGGGGTAAGGCGTAAAGAGGTTCTGAAGAACCTTATTATGCAGCAAATGGAAAAATACGGGGTTATGTCCTTGGCTCGACTAGGGGCCAGGACCGGATTTGCTTCTTCAGCCCTCTGGTGGGCGTGGGTGCACGGCAAAGGCCAATCCCACATTGCACTTGAGGAACTTGTTGCAGAAGGAAAAATCATAATAGCCGACAATCCTAGGCCAATCACAGTAAGGTTGGCCATGCCAAAACATAACTCCAGTGCTGCACCAGCACTCGAAATAGCGCTGAAGAATTTTATTGAGGCAGTTAAAAACCACGTATATCAGCAAAAAGAAACTGATGACTCTACCGTGGAAGCGCTTAAGAAAGAGTTGGTTGAGAAACAGCTCACCATCGATAACTTGTTAAGCAGGCTAGAAAAGCAGGAAGAATCATTGATACCAAAACTTTTTAATTTCAACAAAGTTTAATCATTAACCAAAACCGATCTATGCAACACATTTTTTATTGCAATGATCTCGTGGTCAAAAACAATAAAGTCCTTAAAAACAGACAGCAGGTAGCAGTTGAAATGGAAATAGACCGTTCAATCATGCACCAGGTCATGCCCCTTGAGGAATATGATCCAGGAACACACTTCAAAGTAACGATAGAACCTCTTGAACCAGAAACATACAAACAGTCCTAAAAATTCTTTAACAATCAGAAAATGTCCGACAACGTATCTCGCCTAGAACTCGCATGGAAGGAAGGCGAACTGGTCAAGTATGGCCATGAGAACATGAGCTATGCCCACACCATCAATGCACTTGAAATCACTATGAGACTCGCCTCCGACCATGGAGCCACCAAAGAAAGCATCTTACAGATACTCAACCAACTATGACTAAGCAGGAAATATTTTATATTTATGCAATATGTCTTATCTGCTTACTCGGTTCTATGACCATGGAATTAATACGCCACCTAATATAAGCATCAGATTCAAAACATGTACTGCCTGTCACAAAACCAAACCGATCTTTGATTATCACATACATTCGCAACTCCCAGACCGACATCACACTATCTGCAAAACGTGTCGCTCTCTCAGCTATATCCCTGTAGCTATGCTCCTACAGGCTAAACTGACTGAGAGTGAGCACTATTCCCCTCCTCTCATTACTGACCCCACTTATAGCGAAAGAATCGCCTTAGAGGTAGCCCTTAACAAAATGTCTATCGAAGAGGCCATCGCTATTACCAGCCGCCACACCAGAATTACTGCCCTGAATCTACTCATCCAGTGGAAAAGACGAGCTTGACAAATAGTAAAATATCAGTACAGTGCCACACCTTTTAAACCCCGAAGTGGAGCACGAAGAGTCGCCGTAAACGGCTGTATGGCCGTGCAATCCGCCTGCGCGTTTTAAATTAATAGGCGGGTATAACTTTTTTCACTTAATGATTCTTAATTTATTAATAAAACAATTCCTACAACAATTAGAAATCAACAACTACTCCAGGTCTACCATTGTCAATTATGGCCGGATGCTTCAAAAGTTTGCCGACTATCTGGGCAATAGGAAACTGGAAGTAATCAAGCTCATTGACATATACGGATTCCAGGTTTGGTTAAAGGATGAAGTCAAAACTTATGAGGGAGAACTATCTCAACGTACCATGGCTCTCTACCTATCAGCCCTAAAATCGTTCTTTAAGTTTTGCCAGCGTAACGGTGTAGAATGTCCTAATCCAGCATGGATTGATCTCCCCAAAATACACCGTCCTATGCCAGTATACCTGAATAGAGATGAAATCTCTGCTCTTATCTCAGTGATTCCACCACATGAAATCAGAGATAGACTTATTGTAAACATGCTCTATACCACCGGATTACGCGTAAGCGAGCTGGTCAATATCCAGGCACAGAATATCGACCTCCCATCTAAGAAGGCCGTTATACGTGGCAAGGGTGGCCGTGTACGCACGATCTTCTTCACGGATGAAGTATGTAACCTCCTCCGCCTAAATAACGTTTATAAGGGCTATATTTTCAAAGGTAGAACCAGGGGTCGAGTGCACCTAACCACTACCCAAGTACAGAATATAGTACGCGCTTATGGGAAGCTGGCTGGAATTAATAAGACGGTTACACCTCATGTCCTCCGTCATAGCCTGGCCACAACCTTATTACAGAATGGAGCAAACCTAAGAATAGTCCAAGAACTGATGGGACATAGCCAAATCGGGACTACCGAAGTTTACACTCACATAAGTCAACCTGATTTACAGGAAGCACATCTTAAATACCTTACAGTATGACAATAAATTCTAGACAAAAAGGAAATAGCTTTGAACGAAACATTGCCACCGTTTTTAGGGAGGTGGGGTGGCCAAAGGCTAAAAGGCATCTGGAGTTTCAGACAGAAGAGGCCGACCTAGGTGTAGACCTCGATAATACAGAACCGTTTGGTGTTCAATGCAAAGCCTATAAAAAGTATTTCAGTATGGATAAAGTCTACGCTGCTTTAAAAAAAGTTAAGCGTGGAAAACCGCTTTTAATCACTAAAACTAATCTCAAAGAACCACTATGCACAATGTACCTGCGGGACTTCCTAAGCATCGTAGACACGCCTGGCGACTCCACGCCGTAATGGGGAGAGTATTGCCGGGAAAGAAGGTTAAACCCATATCCTACCAGTACACCTGTGAGTGCGGAAAAGTTAAGAACACTAAAAAGCCATTATAAACATCAACATTAATTGGCCGCCCCCGATATACAGCGGCGAAGAAGGGGGAGCTGCTCAGCACAGCAATAATTCGACCAAGCCCCAAAATTATAACTTAATCAATTTACAACCATGAAAAAAGAAAAAGATAATTCATAGAAAATTATTGAAGCGTCTGCCAACCTTCAAGTCGCTAAACTTTTACAAGCAGTTGAGAACCTCAAAATTGGAACTCTTGAGTTCGCAAAACTTTATGACAGCGATATAGCCGACACAAGGAAGACGATTAATAGTGTACTTGAAATGGTTAATGCCGCTCAGGCATTCCAAAAACACTGCGACAACCTAAATGATATTACTATGGTAACTAATGTCATTGATGGGATTAAATTGAGAGCCAAATACGAACTCGAAATTAAGCAACTAAAAGAACGACTTGCAAGAGGTCAGACTATTTTTAGGGCGGCAGTGGACAAATATAAAAATCTGGCGGGGAAAATATCTCAATTCATCGAGACCGACAACAAGGACTTTATTGGAGACGTGCGCCCTTTATCCGAATATATCGACAAGTGCGTTGATTCCTTGAGGCCTGTTGAATGTAAAATAGAAGGGGATATGCCATTTTAATCCATAACCAATACAACATGCTAGGTTTCGCACTCGAAATAATCGGAGCAGTATTACTTATTTTTCTGCTCACTCATCTAAACGACCTTTGGGCTTTATTCACTCGATTAATACAATAATTCTTAACCAATAAATACCATGAAAAAACTTAAGATGTATCGTCACGGCGACCTACTTCTATTACAGGTCGAAACCATACCTAACGGAATACCAATAAAGAAAGACACCGTACTGCTTGAAGGTGAAGCCTCAAATCACTTCCATAGGTTAGGTGGAGGCACAGTATTTAAGGAAGAACCAAACCTCCAAAATGACTTCTTGCTCGGT
>MVQL01000158.1 GCA_002067205.1 Pelotomaculum sp. PtaB.Bin104 | reverse complement strand
ATATTTGCAGCATCCCATTCCAAAGAGGTTATTTTCATCTGATCACACCACAGATCATTTACAAATATAATTAACCTGATATTAATTTTACCATATATAGATCCATACTTAAATAGGTCTGGAAGAAACCAAAGGCTGGGAACTAATTCAGCAATCAAAGGGTCATAGGACCGTTATTTTTGCCCTCTTCTTCAAATTCACATCTTCTCTTTTCCCTGAATTCTATAGCCAATGGCGTTGTATCCTTTGAGGCGCTTCTCATACATGCGCATTAGCACAGGTACATTAACATCGACGTAATCATAAATCTGGACGATTCGCTTTTGATCATGCAATCGGTGCAAGCGACCCGCATATTGCTGCAGTGTACCTCGCCAGGAGATGGGCATAACCAGAAAAAGGGTGCCCAGTCTAGCGTCATCAAAACCTTCCCCGATATAGGAATCAAAACCTATTTGATGCCTTCGTTCCATTGTGCGGGTCAGGATAGTAGAGCCAGTTT
Source organism: Pelotomaculum sp. PtaB.Bin104 (assembly GCA_002067205.1). GTDB lineage: Bacteria > Bacillota > Desulfotomaculia > Desulfotomaculales > Pelotomaculaceae > MVQL01. The sequence goes on along the minus strand of MVQL01000158.1, from coordinate 690 downwards.
TCGAGCTAAAGAGGCTGTAATGGGACTATTGAAAAAAATCATATATGACCACCATTACCGGAACGGGAACGCTCCAATGCTGCAGAAATACCCATTTCCACGCAAGTCTCAAGAAATACGACGGAATCTTCCTGCCAGGTCTTTTTATTAACAGTAGTTATGCACTTGCAGTAAATTAGTACCAAAAAAAATCGGAAAAATACTCAAAACCACTTGACATTTTCAAAATCGCCCAATAATCAAAATGGATGGTATTTATTACCATTACATTATCGATATGGGTGATAATAAATGAACCTGCAAAAACTGAGGTCAGCCTATGAGACGCTGGCGGTACGTTCCAATTGCGCTGTTGCTCTATTTTGACACAACTGGCGATCGGTTTTCAAGGTTCATCGAAAAATTTTGGCCTCCACATCCATTTTTACGGTTGTGGGACCGGTATTATTTACCTGAAACTGCATAACTCATGTAAAAAAACATTTTACCTGCATATACCGCCAAGAGAGAGTTCCACCTGACGGCTATTTTTGCTGTTACTGCGGGGCTAGGCTTCCGTTTTTTCCAAAACCGGAGGATAAAAAACAGAATTTTTTTATTATGGCTTCGCGGAAATCCCGTGCCCTCGGCATGTCGGAGTACATCAGTGGTTTTATTACCACTTCCCGGTTGATGAGAAGTGTTTCCCGG
>MVQL01000157.1 GCA_002067205.1 Pelotomaculum sp. PtaB.Bin104 | reverse complement strand
GTCCCTAGCGTCCCTGGCGTCCCTAGCGGCGTCCCAAGCGACGTCCCTAGCGGCGGCCCAAGCGGCGTCCCTAGCGTCCCTGGCGTCCCTAGCGGCGGCCAAAGCGGCGTCCCGGATTGTTTCATCTTTTGTTATGAGATATCGTTCAACGATTTCCGGCATATCCCACAGATGCTTTACACTTAACGCGCACCAACAAGCGAACTCCCGCCATTGCTTTTCATATTGTGGCTCTGCCCGGCAATACCATAAAGCGTCATCAATACCGTTACTTTCCACTATTACGCTATAGGGCAATAGTTCGTCGTCTGCTTTGGTTTTACCCAGATGTTTGAGCAACTTTCCCCATCCGTCTTTACAAGGCGAATGGGCTTTAATCCGGTTTAAGGTAGTGGTTAACATTTCGGATCCTCCCCTAACGCCTTATTGATTCTTTGCATTTCTGGAGAATTTTGGTAAACTTCCCATGCTCTTTTTTCAGTACCTTCCGGTAAATTTATGTTAGCCCATGTTCTTATTAGAGATTTAGCAAACACTAACGCCTCCCTCAACTCCGCCGTCTGCTTGAGGTGGGCGGCGAGGCATAAATCAATCAAAGAATTGTCTTCTTTTGCTCTGCAAACATTACATTGAAAATACCCAGAATCGTTTGAATGACAATAGCACTCTTCTCCAGTTACTTCTTTTTTCTCCGGCCACTCGGCGGTGAGGACGGATTCGGCGAGGTCAATCATTGTTTGCTCGGCCATTTTACCTTCTGTTTGGTATACACCTAAACAGGAATGGTGTTCTTTAATTACTTGTACCGCCTTCTCAATCTCTTTAATTGTCGGCATTGGCATCGGGGGCCTCCTTTCCCCTGCGGTCAGCTGGCGGCAGGGTTAAACTAAATTTTTTTGAAAGGTAATTCTAAACATTGAAAACCAGCCGCTTTTTTATGACCGCCACCGCCATATTTTTTTGCTATCACCGAGCAATCAATATCTTTCTTAGTGTAAATTGAGACTGTCCATTGTTTGCCATCGAATACAAACGGGCACATAATGTCATACGTCAATTCATCAACGGAATCAAACAGTTGGCTTGATGTTGAGCCGACGTTACAACATATTGCTTTATACCCTTCAAATTCAGCATAAAATGAAAAAGATTTTATCAAAGAGGTATATCTGTTAGTGCGGAATCTTAAAGCAATCTGTCCCTTTGATAAAATTGAATCAATTTCTGCGTTGCCGTTTAGTAATTTATTCCAAATTTCTGACTCTGGATAATGATCAAACAACCGTATTCCAGACTGAAATTCATTAAGCATATTCCCGTGTTGTGAAAAATCCCATACATCATACCTACCGGCGAAAGTCACAGCTAAAGGCATTTCTTTTTGGGGGAAAAAATATTCCCAAGCCAATTCACACCCTGATTTCCCATCATATCGAACCCCTGCACATTGAAAATCTTTATGTTTTTCAATGGCTGTCTTATGATGGTCAATCCAAATTATTTTATCCGTAATGGTTTTAAGCCGATCAAAGTCGCCCTCTTTTTGTAACGAGAAATCAACAATAATTACCGTTTCGTTTAAGATGATTGACTCAAAAGGAAAATCATCCTTATAGTCAATCCCTATATATTCCTCTGTCTTTTCTCGTCCCTTATCGTCATGTTCGTCATAAAACTTTTTTACAATCGCTCCAGCTCATTTTCCATCAACATCAGTGTGATAAAAACATTTCATTCGATTCTCCTTGTTCTATTAGTTAATTAAAGGGTTAAACTTTGTTCCTCAACTCAACCCCATATTTATTGATGTTCTCGACTATCCTTTTGGCCTGTTGGTTGGCGCGGGATTTAGTATGATATATGGCCATCGTGTGCATAGAAAAACCATTTTTACCATATAAACAAAAATCCCAACCATCTTCAAAGGACCTTAATTCCACCCAATACTTCGCCCGCTTCTTAACTGGCTTCTTCTCCGCCAGGGATTTCTTGCGGAGTAACTCGTTGAGTTCGGGAAGAGTTAGGACGTGATATTTTTTTATTTCAACATGTTCTTTATCTACCGAGCTGCTTGTCACTTGAATTTTATGATGGCGCCACCGATTTGAATACATTCTTTCCCAGGGAAACACACAAACCGGCCACCCCGCATTTCGCCTGAGTTCATTATACTCATCATATTCCCTCTTTGACCTTAATTCTACAACCGTATCCGGCATTTCATAGAGTTTCATGGCTTGCCCTCCCCTAAATCTGCGGTGCGGCAGGTATTTTACCCTAAATCCACGGATCTTTGCTTTCATCATTAAATGATATCCATAATATAAGTGCAATACCAACCAGAACATTAATCTTCCCGATTACTGGAAAACTCATTACATCTTTATATGCTTTAATGAACAAAGGATATGAGAAATAAATAAATAAAAGAAGTCCAAATGATAAAAACAAACTTTCCCATGCTCGCCTAGCGATAAGGATTGATACTGCGACAAGAATTGACAAACTTAAAATTATTATAATGGCGGTCATAATAATCGCGTGATAAGGTATGCGCGCCCCACCGTACAGTTATTTTTTACTAAAGTCAATCAACGGCTTTGTGATCGCTACTTCAACAACACCCAAGAACCCTTCTTCACGGTTTGTATTCAGACACTCCTTATACAGTCCAACATTAAGATCGACCCCTTCTGTAAATCTAATAAGGGTCAACTTTGTCCCTGCGTTAAGGTTCCACCTGGCCAATTCGGTATTGCTGATATGAGCGACATTCGTTACGTTGTTGTTGATTGTAACGGGATTATCTTTAATGGTTGTGATGTCAGCGTAAGCCGGCATAACCATTAAACACATAGCCGCAATAATCAACATGGTTAAAATTAGGTTTTTCATTTCGATTACCTCCCGTTAATTTTGTCTTCTTTCACCGTGGCGAAGAAGATGCTTATTGTTTCCCTTGCCAACCTTTTTGGCTTGGGCCTTGAGAACGGCTTCTCTGCCCTTCTTATGTCTTTTTGTTATCCTTAATGGTCTTGACATTACCAGTTACACTCCTCGCAAACTTCCAAAAGCATCCCGTTTGGGGCTCTGCCAATACTTTTAAACTCAGTACCTTCGCAAATCCAGCAGGAACACCGCTGATCTTCGCCGGTCACTTCCGGCATATCCCCGCGCGCGTTGTGGGCGCTCTTATGTGTTTGAGCTATCCGATCAGGCATGTTCCCTCCACCAGAAATAAAGTGTCCCCGCCAGTAGGGATAAATCCCTGCGCTTCCTTGCGAGAGGCCCGGCGAGGACACAAAAAAAGCCCGGCGTTAATACCGAGCATTTAATTTTTAGTTTTTTGTCCATCTTTCTACCTCTCGCAAGTTTTACTTATGCTAACATTCTCAGAAGCCAATGTCAAGAGATTTTTAAAAATAATTTCTTTCCCGACGACATCATGGCCATAAATATATTTTCCCCATTCATCTTTGATTGAAACCACCTTCCCGCCGAATAGTTTTAATATCGGCTCAACTTCTCTGCGTTCAGAGGGATAGAGAACTTTCATTAATAGGTTACCACAAAAGTTAACCCTGCGGCAAAAAGCCAGTAAAGGCATTTTCGCCAGTCGCCTTGTAATCCGTAAGGGATTGATGCCCCAATATCAATAATCATCAGAATTGTTGGAAGTATTTTGGGATTCAAAATAATTGTCCTTGCTTTTTATGGTTTTCTAAATTATAAATTTCAATTTTGCTTGGCATACGCCTCCCTCGCCTTTCTAGCATTTAAGACATGCTTTGCCCACAAGAACGGTCTTTTGTACCCGCGCTTCCGCCCTAAAGCAACCAGGGCCTCAAAAGATTCAGCTTTCCCCTGCTCTGTTAATCTTATCCGTCGCGCCTTTTGGAGATCAACCTCAACCAGGTTCCCTTCTTCGTAGTCAACCTTACGCGGGCTCTTATCAAACTCATATCCACAATACGAGCAGACTTCTCTCCCAGAAAATTGTACAGCATAACATCTTGGACAGGTCTTTATTTTAACAGAAGATTCTGTTTGTTTATTTTTCCCTGTACTCCCTTTAAGAGTCCACTCCCTATCGTCGCAAGGTAGCCCATGTCGTTGACAATTTCCGGCATGGTCAAGAATAAAGGCACATTCTTTTCCCGGATAAGGCCGTAACGCTCGCCCTGATTGCTGAATATACATTCCCAGGCTTTGCGTTGGCCTTAATAATATCCCGACTTCAATTGCCGGCAAATCAAAGCCTTCCCCAACGAGGTCAACATTACTTAATATAGTTGTCTTCCCGTCAGCAAACCTTTTAATTGCCGCGTCCCTTTGGTACTTTTCAGTTTCTCCGTCTATGTGTTCAGCAGGAATACCGGAAGCATTAAACTGTTCAACAACGTGCTTGGAGTGTTCGATTGAAACACAGAACACAATCGCTCTTTTACCCGGACAAAGTTTTTTATAGTGCTTTATGGCGTCCCCGGTTATGGTTGGCCTGTCCACAATGGCAAGTAATTCGGATGTGATATAATCACCCATACGACTATGCACACTTGAGGTATCAATTTTACCCGGAGCGAATATCTTATATTTTGAAAGGAACCCGTTATCAATTAACCATTGGACAGAAGGCCCGGACACCATTTTAGAGAACCATTTATCCAGCCCCGTACCATCTAATCGACACGGAGTCGCTGTTAAGCCGATATGATACGCCCCAGAGAAATGTTCATACACTTTCCCCCAGGTCTTCGCTCCGACGTGATGCACTTCATCCCAAACGACCAGATCAGGGACTTTATACCTATTCAATCTCCTTGATAACGTCTGAATTGAAGCAATCTGAATCGGGCTATTTTTAATTTCAAACCAACCGCTAGATATTATGCCAGGCTTTAATCCAAGCAACGAAAAGGCATCCAGAGATTGTTTAATAAGTTCTCTCCGGTGAACAATAAAGAATGATCTTTTTCCTCGGGAAGAAGCAGTTTTAAGCATGTGTGCGGTCAAGAGCGTCTTGCCGCTTCCGCATGGAGATTGTACCAAGATGCTTTTATTACCGTGGTACATCAATGCCCGGACATTGTTAATAATGTTTGACTGGTAGTCGCGGAGTTTAATCATGCCAAAATTCTATCACTACAAAAATATCCTGTCAACAATTAAATATTGAAATATTTAACTTGACACGCCAAGCATAAAAGAATATACTCTTACCAGAAAGGGGGTGATACAATGGAATTTAAATATTTGTCTTATGCGATGGACCCGAAACTTCATCAAAGGATGAAGGAACACTGTACAAAGCACAGAATAACTATTCGGCAATTTATTACTGCGCTGATTGCAGATGCGCTCAGAAAGGCTAAAAATGCGACAGATAATAACACCAGACAATAAAGAGCATTGGCTTAATCTCCGCGCGCAGGACATTACATCAACGGAGGTTTCGGCGTTATTTGGATTCAGCCCGTACATAACCGCTTTTGAATTATGGCACCGGAAGAAAAACCAGAACATTGTTGAGATCGAAGAGAATGAGCGTATGAAGTGGGGAACCCGGCTTCAAGATGCCATCGCCGCCGGAATAGCAGAAGAAAAAGGCTGGGGCGTCCGCAGGATGGATGAATATATAAGAGAAGAATCATTGCGGATCGGAAGCAGTTTTGATTTTAGCATTGAAGAGTTCCCCGGCAAACCAGAAAAAGGATTGCTTGAGATCAAAAATGTCGATGGCCTTGTATTCAAGCAGCAATGGGAAGAGGACGAGGACGGGTTGATCGAAGCTCCTCTTCATATTGAGATTCAGGTACAGCATCAGTTGTTGGTTTCAGATCGCAGTTACGCTTTTATCGGCGCGCTTGTCGGCGGAAATAAACTCATCCTGCTTGAAAGACAGCGCAATGAAAAGGTCTGTTCTGCTATAAAGTCAAAAGTTAAGGCGTTCTGGGATAGCATTGAATCAGGTAAAGAACCTGAACCGGACTTAGCGAAAGACGCTTCCTTTATGTGTTCGCTTTATGGGTACGCTGATGCCGGGAAAGTGGTTGACATCAGCGGAGATCAGGACTTACTTGCCGAAGCCTTAGAATACCGTAAGCTCGGCGACGAAATAAAAGTGGCCGACAGTCGGTGTAAAGAGATAAAAGCTAAACTATTGTCTGTTATCTCCGACGCAGAGAAAGCTGTCGGTGGACAGTTTACAATATCAGCAGGCATGGTTGGCCCGGCACATATCGAATATGACCGGGAAGGATACCGGACATTCAGAATCAGTTGGAAGAAGGAGAAATGATTATGGCAGAAAACCTTGACTTCGTTGATTTTGAAGAACAACCCAAAAATCAACTTGTAGTAATAATTGAAAACAGCAATTTAGACCAAACAAAAGCGAAATACATTCTTGATAATTTTCAGGATTACTTCAATATCGCTGATGAATGGGAACGGAAAGCTAAGGCGATAGTCGTGACAGATGAAACCCAGGTAGCAGAAATGAAGATCGCCCGTACCGGCAGACTTTTCTTGCGGGAGAAAAGACTTTCAGTAGAAAAGGCGAGGAAAAACCTTAAAGAACAGTCTTTGCGGGAAGGCAAGGCGATTGACGGGATAGCAAATGTCTTAAAAGCACTCATTGTCCCGATTGAGGAGTATCTTGAAAAACAGGAAAAGTTTGTCGAGATAAAAGAAGCCAAGCGTTTACAGTTATTGAAAGAAGAGGAAGACAGGAAAACCGAGCAGGAAAGAATAAAACTTGAACAACAGGAAAAAGAACGACAAGCAAAAATTGAAGCTGAGAACCGTAGGTTAAAAGCCGAGGCCGCTGAAAGAGAACGAGTCTTGGCAGAAGAGCGGCGCCAAGCCCAAGAGAAGGAACTGAAAATCAAGCGGGAAGCCGAAGAAAAGCAACAAAAAATAAGAGCAGAACATGAAAGAAAACTAGCAGAAGAAAGGAGAGAAAGAGAACGGGCTGAAAGAGAATTATTCCTGAGACGCGAACAGGAAAGGAAACAAAAAGAAAAAACAGATCAGGAAGCAGAACGGTTGCTTAGGGCATCTGACGCCGAGAAAATTGCTTCCCTGGCTAATCAGATAAGAAAAATAGAAATTCCAAAGGTTAAAAGCAAACGCTCTTTAGCCTTGATGGAAGAAGTCCGGCAATACCTAAAAGAAATAATCACAGCACTAACCGAACAGGAGAATTTCTGATGGCAAATATCACCATTTACGAAGAATTTAAAACAAGCCTCACAAAGATGGGAGAAGAATTAAAAGCCGTCCTTCCGTCAACGATTGAACCCAACAAATTTATTAACGTGGTTTTGATCGCAGTCCAGAAGAACCCGGGTCTGCTTAAGTGCAACCGCGCGTCACTTTACAACGCCTGCCGGACCTGCGCTCAGGACGGGCTTATCCCAGATGGGAAAGAAGCCGCCCTGGTTAAGTTTGGAGAAACAGCCCAATATATGCCGATGGTTTATGGCATATTAAAGAAGGTGCGGAACAGCGGAGAACTCAAGAACATTACCGCTCAGGTTGTTTACGAAAAAGACTCTTTTGAGTTTTGGGTAGACGACAACGGCGAACATGTGCTTCACAAGCCATTAATGTCCGGGCCCCGCGGAAAACCTACCCACACCTACGCCGTTGCCAAAACCAAAGAAGACGGCACCTATGTCGAGGTGCTCACCGAAGAACAAATCCAAGACGTTAAAAAGGTTTCAAAAGCTAATACCGGCCCTTGGACCGGCCCGTTTGCCGACGAAATGCGCCGTAAGACCGCCATACGCAGACTTTCAAAGCGCTTACCGATGTCAACTGACGTTGAGCAGGTTATGTACCGTGACGACGAAATGTACGACCTTGACCAAACAGAGCCGGCAAAGGAAGAAACCACCCCAGCAGATCAACAGCCACCTGCCAAAAAGAAGTCCAGGCTTGAAGAGGCCACCACCACAGAAGCGACTGAACAGGTGGAAGATGCCCAAATTGTTGAAGAGCAGGTTGTTGAAGAACAGCCATCAGATGACAACATGGTTATCTGCGGGATTATTGATGACATCAAAGTAAAAGACGGGGAAACCAACGGCAAGAAATGGCGCAAGTTCGGAGGCGCTATCAACGGTAAATATTACGGCACATTCAGCAAAACCCTGTTTGACATCATGCAGGATTCTTTTGACAATAAGTTCCCGATTGAGATCCGCTACGAAGAAGCAACTCGGTACGGGAAGACATACCAGAACATTATCGACATTAAGAAAGTCGAGTCCGGGCCAAACGATCTGCCGTTTTAAGGGGGTGATAACATGATACGCGGGCATGCGATAACAAGACAAGTATTTATAGCAAACGGGATAGAGCTTTTCCCTTCTGAAAGCCAAAGAATAATTAATCATAGCCCAGATGGATTCTCTTGGGGATATTGTGGGTCTGGGCCGGCGCAGCTTTCTCTCGCCATTCTACTGGTTTTTCTGCCGCAGGCATGCGCTTTGAAATTATATCAAGAGTTCAAACAAGAAATAATTTCAACCTTACCGTCGGATAAAGATTTTTGCCTTGAGAACGAAGAAGTGAGAGAATGGATAAAGAAAAAAATAAAAAGGAGAAAAGAAAAACATGGAGAAGATATTTGATGTCGCTGTAAAAGTCGGCACGTATGAAAAGGACGGAGAAACAAAAGGCAGATACGAAAACGTTGGCGCTGTAATGGAGGGGGAGAACGGGAAGTTTATCCTTCTCAAGCGCACGTTCAACCCAGCCGGCGTACCCAACGAAGACAACCGGGACAAAGTTATACTTTCTTTGTTTAAACCAAAGGAAAAAGAAAAGCCAAAAGAGGAGGACGACTGGTAATGGCTAAAATTGTCATCACGATTGAAGATTTACCAAACGGAAAAGTGAAGACATCTTGTGACCCAAACTTCGATACCATGATACGGATGCACATTTCAGGCACACCGTTTACCGCAGCACACGGCTACGCTTTAGCGGCCCTCAACAAGATCGTTGAGGAGTCTAAAAAGAATTGCCCAACAAGAATACTTATTCCAAGAGTAGGCAAGTAAAACAATAGCCCCGGAGTTTATCTCCGGGGCATTGCCTGTTTCCCCAATTCTCATGACCGCCATGAGAAATTAATCTGGACCAGCTTTAATATCAATATACCCCGGCATTTTAAGACCGGTTTCGGCATTCGTATAATATATTTTTATTGTTCCGGACTTAGCAGCATTTTTCGTGGTATAAGAATCTATACTATTCCCTTGTCCAACTTGGCCATTGAAATTCAAAAATGCTTCATCAGCATCGCCCTGAGTAACCTTAAGGACTTCCGTTTCTGCGGTAGGAGAACTTTGGTTAAGGTCTGTCAAATCAACAGTGGCTTTATCCCCGCTGATTGAAACAGCCGGGCCAGTAAAATCAAACTTTGCCGCGTTACCCTTTAAGGTTGAATCCTGCAATACCTGGACAGCAAAACTTGTTTGTGAAAAGACAAGCATAAACATTACAAACAAAACTAAAAATTTTTTCATGCGGTCACTCCTTGATTAATTTTTTGTGTTAATATCGAAACGATAACAACCGTATATATTCTGAACGGCTCAACTTGCCAGATAAATGTCCCACAAGCCAATAAACAAAGCGCCAAAAAACTGGAAAGCAAAGCAAGCATCCGTTCATCTAATATTATAAATGGTATTGATTTATATATCAAGCTGATAATTGAAAAAATTAACAGCCCTAAACCGATAATCCCGGCATTATAAAAGAACTCAATAAACTCATTGTGTGCACGCCACATCCCTATTTCCCATCTTTTACAGATTGGACACCAGCGTACCGTATGTTGAGAAACATAAATATAAGAATACGCCCCGAGGCCATATCCGGTTAAAGCCCGAGTCCGCAAATCCATACTCGGGGAAACCACTTCTTTAATTATTCTCCCCCACTCCTGAATACGTCCATTTGATTGATAAAGCACCCAAGTTTTATTCATTTCGGCATAAATCAGAACGCAAATTAATAAAAGGCCAAAACAAACCCAGGCAATCATTTTGTTTATTTTAATTAACCGATAAACTAAAATAGAAACAATCCCCGCCCCAATAGCCATAAGGCTCTGGCAAGAATACATCATCACGCAAACAAAGGCTAACCGAATCCATGCCCTTCTGTAAATCAATGCCGGCAGACACATTGTTAAGAACGCAGATGCCAGAGTTGAATTTGTAAGCGTCGCTGTCATGTGCGGATTGGTAGAGTGAATCGTGTGCATATCAGTAGCAGTAACTAGGAATTGATCAAGATTAAAATATTGGGCAACCAAATATATTGCAGTAATAAATGCCGACCAGTCCATGACCTTCAAGATTCTATCTAGGATTCTGTTTGGCCACGGAATTGAAGATAGCTTTGAAAACAGAAAATAAAATATCAAGCAAAAAGCCAATGGTTTATACTGCCAGAATCCAGCTACATTTTGATTTAATGCACTAAGTTCAAATGGGGGAGCAAAAAACGGAGAGATAAACAAATAAGCAACCAGCCCGGTAATCGGATTTTTTATGCAGGATAAAAATATTATAGCTCCTGACATCAATAACACTAAAACTTCTTTCCCGTATCTATCGTCGCCAACAAGAAAAAACGGGGTAACGCACAACATTGTAATAACCAACATACGCAAATATGAAGTTCTATTTTTCATTTCTTGATTCTGCGAATATTGTCCTATCAAGGCGAACTTCAACTTTATCCCCGGAACCATACGGAGTTTTACAATTTGTGCATTTTATATCCACGGTAAGACTTTTATTAACTGTCCCGGAACACCCAACCAACAATACGCTAGCTACGATCATCATTAACAATTTTTTGTTCATATATTTTTACCGCCTTGTTTATAGGAAGTTTTAAAAGGTCTTCTAAATAATCAGGAGTAACAATACGCCACGGAACAGGACACCCATTCTCGTTTTTAAATCTATAATCAGTAGCTTTATAGATAGCCCAAACAACGAGCTGGCTGCATACCGGGATATTGGTCACGCCAAAATGTGAGGAGAAAAAGAAACACGGCTCTGTTTTCCCGAATAGAGATTTTATTTTTGTGGTGATCGCATCCATAGCAAACAAAGCCAACTTCCCATAACCATAGGCGCCATTTATACTGCTGGCAATCGTAAGTTCAAGCCGAGTCCGTTCCTCTTCTGTTAAAGGAATCCGGTATACAACTATATCCTTGTCTGAATATTTTGATGCAGGGCTTACAGCGACCTTCAAAAGAGCTTCGACAATAATATTTTTATTCTGGTAAAGGTAGGCGTGATTTCGGCTGGCTGATGACGTGTGCCACGACGTAAAGAACCTGATCGCTTTCCCCATCCATGAATTATTTGCTGAAAGCCCAATATCCCCCGTCCTGAAATCACCGTATGCTGTTCTAAATTTATGCATCCTTTTCATAATTAACTCCCAGGCCACTTATAGACCGAATCAATGTGTGTCTTGTTCTTTGTTAATATCTCAAGGGACTTATCCCACAGTTCCCCCTCGTACCCTTCTTCTGGTAATGATTGCTCAAGTACCCGAATGATATACTTAACGAACCCGACGATAAACTCATACTTTTTTATCATCATGGATGCGGAATTTTCCCCCAAATTAAGTAAATCAATATCGCTCTAAATATCCATGTCCCTATATCCCCGGCAAACCTGTTGCGGGAAATTCTGTCCTGCCACAACAATTTTACTTTGGTTGGCAGGCTAAACTCCCCGTTATCTTTGAAATGTTTTGAGATTTCCCCTAAAATCTGTTTAGTTTCCGCCCAATCTGTTTCATGAATACAATCATGTTCAGGCATGTAGGACCCCCTATTTAAGTAGTGTCTGCCCTTCTAATAAACACCTTCCAGAAAAATAAGAGTTAAAAAAAATTGGTTCTTCTTCGCTTGTCAGTAATTGATATAAATTTTCAGTAAGAGAGGATGCGGTTGTTATAAAATCTCCATAATCTTCTTCTTCGTCGTCGTCGGTATCGGCGGTATCATCAGCGCCGAGCGCGGTTGCTTCGTCCCCGTCATAGAGATTGTCGGTAGCTGTCGCCCAGCCGAAGTTTACGTTTTCGGTATACCCTTGTCCGTAGTCCCAGAATGACCACCAGTCATTTCCCAGGAAGCAATAATCCCCGGAGCTGTTCTGGTATGTAAATTTGGTTAAAGAGGTATCGTAAAACTCCTGGCCCCGGATAGCCTGAGAAAGATTACCGGTAGGCTCAGTGGGACATCCTCCGTATTCTACTTTAGTCCCTATCACATAATGAGTCCCAACCGGCAGCCAATGGTTTAGATTTATACACCTGTATCCATAACAATTTCTTCCGCGCGTGTTCGCGCAGGTGTAATGTCCACCGGTACAATAGTTTGTTAAAGTTATGGTGTCGGTCGTGCCATCGGGGAGGTTCCCGATACGGCATGACATCCCGTCGCCATCTGTACCGGCAACAAAATCGTATGGCGCCAGCGCTTTCTCTTGCCCTGAGACATACCAGAGTTTCCTGTAATCGTATTCATGTTCCCACGGGCTAACAAATTTCCCATCAGCGTCATAGAGCTTGTTGTATGAACGCAATTCATAATTTATCTCGTTTCCTGTAACGCCTTCATCAACGAGGACAATTTGGGTCTGAGGAAGATCGGCACCACCAGAAGCTCCGCCCTCTCTGTTCCCGTAAAATTCCACATCCGAACATACAACCGGGTCGGCGTCCATGTTGCAGAACACAGTGGCACAAAAGTCGTTAGAGCAAGCATTATCGGCTATATTTAAGCTCGTTGTTGAGTATTGGGTTGGACGATCAGTTACAACCGTATCGCTTGTATCGGTGTCAATTACATTCTTCCCCGTATTCCCGGAAGCGTCCGTTACCCCGGTAATTATTGAGGTGTATAGGATTGCGTCAACCGTCCCCTCTGCCCCTTTGGGTGTGTCTATTGCGGCTGTGTGCCAGTAAGTATTTGTCCATATCGGCATTGACGTTTCCCCGGAAAGGCCAAGCACGACCGGCATGTCACCGTAACCGGCTATCATGTCTACGTAATGGGTTGCGTAATTCTCCGACATGAAGCCGTACCACCGGGATATCTTTTCAGATTGGGCTTTTGCGAAATCCTGGTGCATGACCGTAAAAATTTTTGTGCCGTGGAACCTATCGTCTCGCCAATCATCCATCGGCTTGGCCCACCGGCGCCAATACAATTCAGACATTGCGTCGAGGTCTGTTAAAATCTGTTCCGGGGTAGACGAGCGCGGAGCAGAGCTGTGCCCGTTAGGGGTTAGGTCAGTCAGATAAGACCCGTTTTGGTCATTTGCAATCTTTCCATAAAGTTCTCCGACGGTAGCGAGGGTTGCGGAAGTAGACGCTTCTGCGGTTAAACTTTCACTCGCAAGAAGCGTGATTGTCCCGGTATTGTAGTTTGCTATCTCAAAAATCCCGTTGTTGTGTGACGTACCCGAAATCTTGATATAGTACGGCTCCGGGGAGAAATCCCAAGTGTCCCCGGAAATCGTTATCGTATCGGGATTAGAGTCAACAAAAGAAATGTTTGAGCTTCCTGTCTTAGTATCGCTCGGGTCGGCGTTGTCGCACTTATAAACTTCTTCCCAAGAAGCGAAAGAAGTCCCCCAAGCGGTATTGAGCAAAGCCAATGCCGCAGTGTCCTTAGCCGCAGAAACATATCCCGTTACCCCAGACCACGTGTCGTAGGTGGCCGTTTCGTCTGACCCGTCTACTGTGATATTGGCTAGAAAGGTGGCCTCGCCCCCTTCGGAATAAAGGATGCGAAGATAGTTAACAAAGACCGCTTTAGTTTGGCTCACTTCCGTTCCGTTGTGGATATGCGCCACAAATGGGTGAAACCCCATGTGAATAAAGTTTGCCGAACACCGGCCCCCGTCGTCATCTTTTATCCAAGTGAGGACGCCGGCAGTATTCTCATAAATCATTTCCTCGCTCGGTTCATCCTCAACTTTAAATCCCATACAATACGGGGATGCGGCACAATTCAAATACCCGGAATTATAGGGCGTGATATTATATGACTGGTGAGTCGCCCCCATATCGTCAAACGCCCCACTATCCAATGACCCATATACCGCAGTTTCCCAGCCGGAGTCGAAAACGTCATGGAATACGCTTCCCGGTTGAATTTCCACGTCGCTCGCATACGTCCAAGAATGGTCAGGCCGCCAGTAAACTGATGGACGGATAAGTTCAATGTAAGGCATGTAATATTCAGAAGTTACGTCTGCATCCGCCCCGGGGTATAAATCAGGGTTTGCGTACTCGCCCAAACAGTTAAAATGGAACTCTTTAAGTGTAGGAATACGGTACATTTCATTCGGTTCGGTTTCCCCGTACTTTGCGTCTAGGACAGAATCAAGGGAGTTCCCGTGTTGGTCTACGCCCTGTCCGTTGTTGCCGCTTCCATCCCAAAAGTTATTAATCCCCTGCCTTAAAAAAACATTATCCTGCGGGTCAATAAACCAGTATCGGTCATCAATCTTCTCAATAGGCCAATCATTAAGCACCCTGTACTCATCCGTCCCAGAGTTATAATCATCAACCCCCCGATAGTTGGTCGAAGTTCTGTCTGACTCAACCACGGTGATAGTATTCGAAGTATTGCTGGCAATTTCGAAATACATGTGGGTAGACACGTTAGGCTGTAAGTTATACCCGACAAGAGAATTAACCGCCCAATTCTGGGTTGTATCGGTCAAGGTTGTTGCCGTAACGGAAGTGGCGTGTGCCGAACCGTCAGCGTTGCGGTTGACCGTGGTTATCGTGCTTGCCTGCTTATCAGCCCATCCGCCGAAAGAATCAAGGTTATCCACGGCCCCTTCTGCCGACGGTGTATTTAATATGACAGTTACGCAGGACGCAACAAAGATGCTAACCAAAAATAATCCAAACCATCTACTCATAATTACCCCCATTTCCTCATATATACCCCTCATTTATGCGTCATTTGTGGTTCGGCTTTAGCCGTTATGCTTGTGGCTCCCGACCCGTATAGGTTGGCGGACGTGCTCCCTGCATGCGAGGGGTCTTGGGACGCATAATATTGCCCTATTACGCTTGTACCGTCGGGGTACTCGTCAAGAGGCCAATAGGCTGAAAGTTTAGAAGAATCTATATCCCGGCAGGAAGCGGTTACTTTAGAGGAAAGGTTGATTGCGTCCTGTGCGGAAACAGCATTATCGTTCCATACACACGCCTCTGAAATCGTGCCCCTAAATGTATAGTCGTTTTGGCTATATGAAGTCCCAAACCCATATCCGCCAAGCGAGTTATAATATACGCCCCCACCACCCGCTAACGCTCCATCAATAGATGAACCCGCATACTGCGTCCCATTAACGTACAGGTAGCAGGCTGCGTTCCTCTGCCACACGCCAACGAGAGTAACCGGGACTCCGTCTGTCCATGCACCGGAGGCAGCAACTTCATACCAAGTTGACCCTATATACCATCGAAATCTAGGGATCCCGGTATCACCAAATGATAATGACATTAACCCGTTACGCCCTGTGAATAGGATAACCTGCCCCCAAGTTGTCGAGGGGGAATAATCAACATCATAAGGGATAATCGTAACACTTATGGAATGTTGATTTTTAGAGGTATCTATAATCGCCGTATCATCCCAAAGGAGATTTGCACCCCCAACAAATTCAACCGCACCGTAGACGGGGAGACAGATAAGCAAAATTACCAATACGACAAGACTACTTAATTTCAATAGGCGACGCATTTTGCACATCCTCCAATTTGATTAACCCTTTATCAATCAACACAGTTAACAGTTTCTCTAAAGTAGGGACTTTTGCCTCTGCTTCCTCTGCCGCCTGCTTCTCCGCCGCTTCTTTAGCATCAAGGGCTGCTTTTTCTTCGGTTGACATTTCGGTCAACGCGCTCCCCTTTACAACGCTATACTTGGTGATGGTTTTGTACTCGTCATACGTAATACGCATAACGTAGGGGTCTTTATCTAACCCGAGATTTACGGCATCAACGCTGTGCCATGCTTGAACCACCACCCCGGTATCTGGGTCATACTTGATGAAGTTCCCGGCCCACACAGGTGTTGAAATTAAACTAATCAAAATAATTAATATGATCTTATTCCGCATATATCACCCCTCCTACAAATTCGTCGTCGCCGGTTGCCGTGTCGTTTGTCTCGTCATCGGCGTCCGAACAGAGTTTAACGTATATGATGTCGTCAACCGCGCAACTGTCTCCATTGAGGGAAGCGTCGGCTAGAACATCAAGAAGACCCGCTGTGCCAGGGACAGTAGCGGTTAAGCTATCCGCAGGACCAAAAGTAGGCGCATCGTCGTCATTGTCCGTATCGCTGACACACGCGATAGACAATTCATATTCTGTTGTCCCGCTGGTTGCCGAAGCCATCTTATAAGCCAGCTTAGTCTTAAGCGTCCCCGAGAACGGCCTTAACCACGTTCCCGGCCAGTAAACGCACTCTGCGTCATCGTCGTCAAAAAGGATTGTCCAAAGCGCATTCCCGGCGGGGTTAATCGCCGCCGCACTGGAAGCCGGGAGCTTGGCTTGCTGTGGCCGAAGGTACATCACAAAATTAGCAGAACTGGCACTATCAAGAGTGCAATCCCCGGAGGAACAGGTAAAGTCCCCAAAGTCCGCATCCGCCATTTCCGCAGGGTGCGTTATATCATAATCAGTCCAGTTGATTCCAGTTAAGTCAGTTTCGGTGATATCTGCCCAATTAATTCCGGCATCGCCATAAGATTCCCAATTTATCCCGTCAAGAGTTGCTTCTGTAATGGTCGTCCAGTTGATGTCTTCATTCTCATAATCCGACCAATTAATACCATCCAAAACCAACTCCGTAACTTCCGACCAATTAATCGCCACATTCTCGTATTCAGACCAGTTTATTCCGTCTAGGACTAGTTCTGTAACCTCAGTCCAGTTGATATCAATGTTTAGGTAATCGGCCCAATTAATCCCATCAAGCACCAATTCATCAATAGTCGTCCAGTTAATCCCCCCGGCTTCACCGTAATACGTCCAATTTATGCCGGTTAAATCAAGTTCGGTTATATCATCCCAATTAACCCCTTCGCCTCCTGCGGCATAATAATCCCAATTAATTCCATCGAGTTTTGTTTCATCAACCGTTGTCCAATTAACGCCATTTGCATTAGCATAATACGTCCAATTAATTCCATCCAAAACAACTTCGTCAATGGAAGTCCAGTTAATTGATTCAATGCCTTCGTGATCTGCCCAATTTATTCCATCTAAAACCAATTCGTCTATTGTTGACCAATTAATTCCATATTGCAAGGTATGAGCGACATTATCATCGTCAACAAAACCGGGCGTGGTCGGATCCGTATCTAAAGTATAAAAAGTTCCATACCCGGCTGCTCCCGTCGGTGCAGAAGAAGATTCCTTTTGACTAATAGACCCACCAGCAGACCCATCCCCGATTGTTATATCTCCATTATTCGTTACTTGAAAAACTTTTGTTCCATCACTCTGTTGCCCCTCATAAAGATTGTTCGTTTGAGTAGCATTACCGCGGGCGACGATCTGAACTTCATCTGTGTCCCCCACAACACCCAATTTGCCAATATTAGAAGAGGACCCGACTATAACACTATCGGTAGATGTCTGTAAATGTGTTACCCCGGAAGTAGTTTGCCACGAAGTTGATAGTGCGGCGTCAAGAGAATCAATGTCTCCATCCGCATCTGTGTCAAGCTGAATCAAATAATCATACAATGCGTTCTGAGAAGCACCATTTGCGGTGTCCCCATTCCATCCGGCACCGTAAATATCATCTTCAATGTTTGCGCTACCAGCACCCTCAACGGCCGTTTCAAGCGCCTGTAAAGCAGCTTTAATGGTAATGTTATCGTTTATCGTTGTCCCCGTAAAGGTGCCTAAATTAACCGACCCCTCAGCCATTCCTGTCAAAGTTATAATATCGTCAATGCTCAATGAACCCTGCATTTGAGCAAAGGTTTGCCCAAGCAAAGTTTGTGCATTTGCAGACGGCGCAATGTCTTGATAAGCCAAAAGATTCGTTCCTAGCAAAGTCGAGTATTGAATTTTCTTTGACGTGCCTCCGTCATTAACATAAAATTCATCCGAATCTGCCGGGGTAGTAGCCAATTCGGTCAGATCAGACAGCTTAGTGTCAACCTGAGCGAACACAAGCCCCGGCATTAACAATACCAGCCACAACCCCAAGAGCAATCTTTTCATCCAACTCCTCCTTTTATTCAAGCAGCAATTTGCCGCCATCTTCTAATAAAAAATAATCCCCATCCTCTAAAAGCAATGCGGGGTTAATGGGGGTAGCAGCATCCCCAAACGGGTCTGTCATAAATATTTTGTTAATAAATTGGCTATCATCAAACTTCGAGCCACAGAAATATGCGTCTGCCGAAATCGTAACCGCAAGTAACAATAAAACAAATAAAAAAACATATTTATTCATTACATATCCCTCAGGTAAATTTGTTCAACAGTTATTTGAGAATCCGCATTCGGGTCAAACTTATACCGAACATACTTTCCCATCCTTATTGTGTGAACAATCCACCGAGTTACATTTTGAAGGCCAGTAACAATATTTGGGTCAACCGTTAAGGCCCCGGAACTTGATGTGTAAGCAGGATAAAAATTAACCTTATCGGTAGAATATTCAATGCTAATATCAACATCCCCCGTCCCCCCAGAGTGATTCTCGGTAACAAGCAACGCCATAAATCCACCGTTGTCCCGGACATCAAGAGTTTCACTGTATACAGCCACCCCACTTGTAAGTGCATAATCCGAGAAAACAACATCATCGGCATCTGCCAAATCTCTTGATACAGCCAGATACCGCGCAGATGCAATAGATGTTATACCGGAAATCAACAACATAATTAACATTATTGAAATAATTTTTTTCATCTTTCTCCCTCCCTTTTAAGTTTTAATCATATAAACAGCAGCATGATACGGATGTAAATTATTATGAGCGGCCCCACCGCCGGTTTCATTAGTAGACCCTGCTCTTGTAAATGGTCCACCAACCCCATCCCCGTGTGTTGGAGAAGTTGAAACAGGCGCAACAGCAACTCCGGAATGAGCGTGTATCGGCATTTCATACGTTGTCAAGGTATGCGTCGCCGCCCCACCAGATTGAGTAAGGCTTCCGCTTACATTTGTTTTCGGCACACCGGAATCATCTTCTTTCGCCCCCATCGGGGAAGAATCTCTCCGATCAGGCAGATTAAATGTCGTTGACCCGTCTCCAATCCCATGTATAGTTCCAATTGCTGCAAATAAGTCCGCATAGGTTGTTCTGCTAACAGCAGCGCCATTACAGAACAACCAACCAGAAGGAATTGAAGCAATCGCCCCGCCCCACTCACGAATCTCGCCAGTAATTAAGGTAGCAACCGCTTGATCTCTTGCTGCCTCTGCCGCAGATTGAGCATCCTCAGCCAACCCCTGCGCCACAACCGCAGCGTCCTTAGCGTCCTCTGATAACCCTTGTGCGACCTCCGCAGCGGCTTGTGCAGCTTCTGCCTCTGAAATGGCAACCAACAAAGCATCGCCATCAAAAGGAACATTTACCATCGTCCCAGACGTTCCATCCCACATTAAAATGTTACCGTCAACCGGGGACGGCAGGTCAAGGACAGCCCCGGACGTTATTGGCATTTTGAAAGAGCGGTCAATCTGTTCCTGCATTTGCTGAATAAGCATAACTAGCCGGTCAAATACATTCTCATGCGCCTCTGGGTAAAAATCACCCTGATTCCGAATATCTGCTGATTGAGTAAGAGGCAATTGCCTTTTTATATTTAATTTATATCCATCTGCTAAATACCCGCTCTCATCAATCCATTCTTGAGAATCATCGACAAGAACAATATCCCCCCCGGAAGTTTCTCCCACCCCGGTTACGGTATAATCAGTTGTTATCGTCAGCTCAGTTTCAACCCCGTCAGCATCAGCGATTGTAAGCAATAATTCTGTTTCGTCAAAAATCTTAAAAGAATACGCATAGGTTCCGGTAGTCCCATTCCCGGTATAATCATTTTTATTTGTGGTAGATGATAACATTTCTCACCTCAAAAAGATGCTGGTTTTAATCGTTTTCTTCTTTCCCCACCAAACAATTTTGTCTTTAAACTTTCTCTGGTGAACAATCTTTTTATAGGGGAATACGCCGGAACCCCGCTTACTGTCCCTACTAAATCAATCCCATACATTAATTTTTTCTCAACATCTTTTGTGTTTATTATCCTGGCCGCATCATCATAGAGCGCACCTAACATATTATCAGACCCCCACGGATAAACAACCTTGTCGTATATATTTGATATCCCAACCATCCCGCCAATCAATCCCTGCGCTAAGTCTAAAGCGATCTCTTTTTTATCTTCCGGCATGCGCTTTCTGGTCGCCATCCCATAAATAAAACTACTCAAAATCCAATATATCATTAACTTGTCGGCTAATTCAGCGGTTGCTTTAAAATTCTTTTTGTTTTTACCGTATTTTGCAATCGCATCATAAATTAAATTAAAATCCTGGTTTGGCTGATTCTTGAAAAGAGTAAACAGTTTCCTTACCGGATCAGATTGAAAAACTGCCGGAAGATGAACAGTCCCAGATTGGGGTTGCGTTCTTCTAATGGCTTTATCTGCCGCAGCAATAGCGGACTGTTCAGACATGCCGGGAACATTCATTTGCTTGCGATATTCACCTAGCCATAATGCAGTCACGGTAACTTCGTCTGCCCAAAGAAGAGGTTTCATCGACCCTTCTTTTATAAATTGCTTTAACAATAAAAGTTTTCTTGGGTCTTTAAAATAATCTGATACTTTTGGATTCTGTTTAAAAACAGCTTCAACCGACCGCCCACGAGCGATATCTTGCAGTTCTCTTTCTTGAGCAAATGCGCGATGCTTCATTTGCGTTGATTTTTCTTTACAGAATTTCATTGCCTTCTCTGGGTCTGATATAAATTCAGCTAACCCGTTCAGCGACGCTCTTTTGCCGATATACCCCATCCCCTGAGAAAAAGATATCGGCTGCTTTATTAACGTAGACAGGTTTCCTCCTAAAACAGAAACCACATAGTTTGTCCTTAACGCCAAAACAACATCATCCCAAAAACTTCCTAAATGAGAATCTCTGCCCCTAGCAATATTCTCAAGCCAACTATTTAGAACATCATAAGTAGGTGTGCCATAATTATCTATAATCGCATTTTTTATTGAAGGATGCTTGAAATATTTGCTTGCGTCCCGTAATGGTAGGGCAAACGCTTTATAATGCTCAACCTGGTTTATATGCCGGAAAACAGTGTTCATAAAAGAAAACTGCTTAAATGCCTTATCGGACTTAATGCTCCTTGCCTCTGTAAATCCCTTCGCTACCCCGGTCCGCATAAACTCATTAAATCCTGTTATTTGAAGTTCAATCTGTTCTATGTCACCAATATTAGCAAGATTCTGTATGGGGAAATAAACTCCTTCAACTCTTGGCAGATGTTTACCTTTTAATTTTGAATAAACAGCGTCGATTGAATCATATAATTCACTAAAATATTGAACAATATTATTAACAATTTTTTTCTCGTTCTCTGTTAATTTGTTTGTGACATCAGCTATCGTTTCTTCCGAAACTCCGCTTCCTTTTAAATGCGCCATGTTCTGAGGATTAAGTGTGTTCGCATAAATAAAAACCATTTCGTCCCTAGACAATTTTCTTTCTATCCCGGCAACTTTTTCTTTTTTGTGTAAAAGATTAAAAATATCAATCTCTGATAAGATTATAGAAAGCCGTTCTTTCGCCTTATCTAACCCGCGTTCCTTTTCAAGGGATGCTTCATTCAGCGGAACAAACATTGTGTTGTAATTTTCGCCTTCTTTAAATCCATCAAATTCCTCAAGCATGGCTTCTGGCCGGCGATGTTCAGCAAAATATTTCTGCAAAAGCTCTTTGCTCCATTTCCCATGTCCTTTAGGCGGCGACTCTATTGTTGATATATTGTCTAGGTTTTTTCCGAATTTAACAATATTACCAACTCCTGCCTTAACCGTCTCAAGAAAGTTTGCCATCTTATTCGCAATCATAAATTTGTTTTGGTGTAACCCAGAATGATAAATTTGCTGAATAACGTCATAAACCTCAATTAAATCATTTACGTCCATATCTGCGGCGTTAATTTTTTCTAACTCAGAAACATCGTTAGAAATTTCCGGGTCTAATGCCGCCGCTTTCCCACGAGAAAGAATATTTCTTGCTGACGTAACCCGCTTCTTTCCTTCTCGATAGAACCCGATTGATTCTTTTATTTCATTAATAGCATCCGCATATTCAAGAGGGATTCCAGACGTGGCTACTTTATCTATAAAATCAAACATCTTTTTCACAGCATTAAACTCTTCTTCCCTGACCTTTTTGTTTTTTATGATCTCATAAAGGCGATTTCTCTCTTTTTTAACCCCAGCCTTTTCACCTTGCTTTGACGCTTTTTGCATGGCCCGTAGCTTTATCTTTAACGCCTCTTCTTCTGATATTTCAATATTTCTTTTCTCGGGAGAAAGCGATTTATAAAATTCAGCCCCACTTACCGTTAATGGCTTACCAAGTCTTTTTTCAACAATCCTAATAATCCTTGCAATGCCGGCGTCGCGTTCTTTAACCAATTTATTAATTTCAGATAAAGTCTTTTTTGCTGACTTCCTGCGCGGAGCTTCTAATATCCCCTTCTCCCCCTGAGTCCCTATTTCATTGTAAATAAATTCTCTGAGGCCATCAGAATTTGCTTCATATCCCAAGAACACTAAAGACGCCTCTAATTCTGTCGCCAATGAATCTAATGCAACTCCGCTTCCTTTTTTAGCAAACAATTTTCTGGGGATAAGAGCAAATTCCTCTCCACTTTCAAAAGCTATCTTTTTTTCAATTGCCCGCCTTATTTCATCAACGGCGCCTTTTCTCTCTTTCTCATATTCAACCTCAATTTCAGCCATGGCCTGTTTTTCATTTAGAGTGAGTTTTTCGCCTTTAGAACTTTTATCGAACGCAACTTCAACCTCATCCCATTCTTCCGTGGCTACTTGTTCTTGTGCTTGAAGTATTCCACCTGTTTCAGCCGTTTGACTGCCGCCTTCTTCGACAATGTTGGCTTTGACAGGTTCTTCCCTGACTTGCTCTTGACCTGGTACCCCTTCGACGTTTTCTTGATTACCATTTTGAGACACCTCCTCTTCCGGTAATTGTACGGATTCCGGGCCGACTTTTTCTGAAAAATTATCAACAATTTTTTCCGCGTTATCTATGACTTGCCGGCCCACGGTATCAATCATTTTATCTGTATCAACCCCTTTTTCTTCGAGAACTTCAAGCTTTTTCTGTACCTCAGGGGGAGGAGAGAACGTCCCTAAAACCCCACCACTTATGAACCCTGCTAGAAAAGACTCAATTAATCCTTCTGTGACTTTTCTGGTCTCGTCATATCCTATCGCAGCAACAGAGTTTTTCCAGATATTCTGCAAAACTTCTTCGCCTCCTTCTTGCAACCCAACTTTAAACATCTGCAACGGAATTTTCCCACCTTTCATAAAAGTCGTAAGCGGGACAGTTTCAAGTGCAGTCAGCACCAATAAGTCAGAAGCGAATACCAAATTAAGCTCTTCCTCTGACAACCCTTTTTCTCTCGCAATATTATATTCTTCTGCTGCGTCAAACATACTTATAAACATTGCCCCAGTAGAAGGGCTTTTGGTTATTCCAGAAATTGCCGCACCCATTGCCAACATAGGGAAACTCTCTGCGCCCAATGCGGCTAACCGAGTAAATGAAAAATTTTTATCAAGCGGATTAGGAGAAGACATTAAAAATTCTTCACTAGGGGCCTCTATCCCGCTTTTAGAAAGTTCATCCCAATGCCCTTGCATCCTTTTACTTGTCTCAATGATTTTATCGAAATTGTCAACAATCTTATTCAATTCTGCTATTTTCTGCGCTTGTTCTGGCGTTCTTTTGCTTATATCTGCCCCGAAAACAGCTCCTTCATCAGCCAACATTTTTTTTATCATATCTTGCCGTTTAGAAATATTCATCTGCTTAACTTCTTCAAATCGTCCAGGGATAGCCTCTGTCCCCCTTGCCAAAGGTTTTAAAATTCCTTCCCCAAGGAAATACTTAACCGTATCTAAAAACCCCCTAGACTTAGCTTTCTGCTCAATTCTAGGCATCAATGCTTCAAATTCGTCGATA
This sequence comes from Pelotomaculum sp. PtaB.Bin104, assembly GCA_002067205.1. Taxonomy (GTDB): domain Bacteria; phylum Bacillota; class Desulfotomaculia; order Desulfotomaculales; family Pelotomaculaceae; genus MVQL01. The sequence continues at coordinate 20,540 of MVQL01000157.1, read as the reverse complement.
GACAAGGCTTTCGGCTGTCCTTGCGGCGTCAAAGATTCAAATTGATCTAATGTAAGGGCTTCTTTTTCCATTATTTAGGTATAAATGTTGGCTTTCCGTCAACGAATTTAACTACATAAACCTGATTGTTTTTCCCAACAACTTCTTGCCCTTCGTAATAACCGCCAATCCTAGGATCCTTCTCTTGCTGTATCCCTTTAAGCCTTTCAGATGCCATCTCCCTAAATGTTTCGGGATCCTGCCCACCCGCAGAAAAAGACCTCAACAGAAACTTAATTTCAGACATTATTCTTTCATTGCTTAGGTTATCATCTTTTCTTACCTTTTTGAACCATTTAAAAATATCCACGAATATACCAGAAGAATTGTTGAAATTTATATCTTCTAACCGTTGCTTTATATTGTTAATGTTTTGTGCCTCGCCCTTATCTACCATCCCATCGGCCATAGCATCAACAAGCATCTTCTTTGCGTTGAAATTATCCGAATCCCTGCTTAAAATTTTGTCAACAAGATCAATATACTTTACTGCCTCTTCTTCCGATACCTCTCCGGAAATAAGAGATAAAGCCGTTTTAAGATCACTTTTCTGTTGAGCCTTTAACTTGTCAATTAATTGTTTGGCACGCTTGCTTCCGATCCCCCCCTCTTCAATCGGGGAGCTAACGCTCAAGACATCATCAACCGTCGCCGTTCCAGCGATCATTTTGTCGTATATCCCGTCCTCTATTTTATATACATTTATCTTCTGATAAGCGTCAATCTTCTTTTTGAGGTCTGCTTCGTTAAGGTTGCCCTGATTAATCTCTTCCTTGTTGGCCATGAAATATTCCATCGCAGCCTTTGTGTTCCTCGTAAGAAGATTCTCAACCACCCCAATATGAACACGGCTTTTATCGTCAAATTTTTTAGCTTCCGTCCATTCTTTCGGCATACCATTAGCTTCGGCGAATGAATCTATCGCCGCATCAATCCTCTCAAATGCAAGAGCAACCCTTCTGGGATCTTGAAAAGAGTTCATCGCAACATTAGATTCGTTTCTAATAACTGAATCGGTAACGGACATATCATATTCAAGCCGCTCTCCGGCGATGTGCCTGTTTACCGTTCTCTCCATATTAACGCGATATTCTTGAGCTACCCCGGAAAATGCCATCCTCTGTATTCTATTTGATAGAGACTTATTGATCTCCTCAACCTTCTTTTGGTATGCTTCATTGAAATCGTTTTGAAGAGAAAAGGCGTTCTCACCGCGTTTATTAACGGCCCCCGTCTGTGGATTATATAAAAACTCATTTTCAAATTCAGCCATCTTTGCCGTAGCGTCACGCACTTTAATCTTGTCAGCTTTTTCCTTTTCAACTAAAGCTATATTTTGTAAAGTTGATGCAGCCTGTTGGCTTGCCTTCGTGCTTCTTTGTGCAGACTCGCCATATCCAAACGCCTCATTATCTGTATTCGCGCTTACGCGGACACCGAGCACTGGTTGGTTAAGAACCCTGTTCTCTGTTATTCTCGGTACGGTTGGCATTACTTTAACTGTGCCCCCACTTTAAAGATTTCATCAATAGCAGACATTCCCCCTGTCAACAACGTATTCCTTGCCCTTGCCTTCCCAGAAATTTCTGCATACCTTGACTGGCTTCTATAATCAAGTGCTTGAATCCTGTATCCCGTTGCCTCAAGAAAAGCATTGTTTTTTATTGTCATGGCATCTTGCTCACCCAAAGCCGCAGTTTCTTCCTGGATCTCAAGTGCTGAATCGGCATTAATTTCTATACCTTGGGCGGCCATTGCCGCGCGTTGACTTCCGATAAGCTGCTTAACTTTTACTCGATAAGCATTGGCTTCTTCAACTCCTCTGCGTTCTGCGTCTTTTGCCTGGAAATCAGCTAACTTAGAATTAAACTGCAACTGGCTAGAAGTATATTTCGCTTCTAATTTATTTGCCTCATATTCTGAATAAGTACCAGAAAGGCCACTTAATATTTTAGAAGCAGACGCAGCTAATAAAATGCCCTCTGACATATTACCTCCGAAATGGTATATACCCAGCCGGAACAATTGATAATATTGTCGCCGGGAGAGGATCAACTTGCCGGATAAAAACTCTTCCGTTTGAGTTCCATCCAGCCTCAAGACTGATTTCTAAAACCTCTGTCTTTAGACTAACCGGGTCGTCATATCCCTCGCTATTTCTTGCTTTGATCTCATAAAGACCCTCGAGGGGATCATCGTCATCGTTAGATGGAACTTGACTGCCGGCAAAAAGCCCGCGCGTTTCTTCAACAAAAGTATTCAATTTATTGATAAGTTTTTTCTTGTCTGCCAATGTTTCCCCGTCTACCGTATCTATATCCAAAGTTTCAATATCAGAAGTAATTGGCAATCCTGCGTGTATAACAACATAACATTTAGAAAGATTCGCCACACCACTATTAACGGTTATAGTGTCATAAGAAGAATTATTCGGGCTTGCTTCAACGAACCCGTCTGCAAACACGGCAATGTCTTTTCCCTCAAGATGGCTTAGTCCACTTATTGTATCAACCGCTTTTCCCCAGGTTGTAAACGCCGTATCTCGCATTGCTTCTGGAACGGTTTTATTTGGCTTGACTGAAACAACTGTGTCGCTGGTATATGCAGTTATCGAGGCCCGAATAATGGTCCCGTCTGTACCAGTAATATGAATTTCATTACCGACATCACCAACAACAAAAAAAGCGACGCTTGCAGTTAGTGTTAAGGTTTCTTCATACGTCCAATCTGTCCCCCCAGATAGTGTCATTGTTGTTGCCCCGGTGTTTCTCCCGTCGTAAGACAATGCACAATCCATAATAATCAAATCTTCAATATCACCAATCCTTCTCGTATTCATTCGCTCAACGTATCGGACGCTGTTTCCGTCAATTGTCCTATTAACAACCAAATAAAGAAAATCCTCATTGCCTTCCGGAACCGTGCAGCAATTCTCAAATAATCCATCGGTGTCGTGCCGATGCCACGCATACATTTGTTGTTTCCTAATATACGTAAAGCCCAAGAGAACCCCATCGCTTCTCACCGCCCAAACAATAGAGTGTGGTATCTGCTGATACGCCCAATCAACAATCGTATACGCATCAAAAAGGTGCGCAGAGTAGATAGTAAGATCGTCGCTCACATATCCATCTACCGCATCACTTATAAAATCCCTTACCAAAGAACCCCTTGCCTGAACATATAAAGCGCTTGATCCAATAATAAGCGGCGGTAAATCTCCGCTTCCGTGATATGAAATTTGTTCGGCGTTTATTGCCCCGGCTTTTATAATCCCCGACTCGTCCCCCTTAATTACCCATTCACCGCCGGATGTAAACGCAATAAGTTTCCCAATCGTTCTAAGATGCTTTATCGCGTTGACCTGGTTACTCGCCAAAGTGAATGAAACTGCGTCGTCATCCTGCAATGGTGATCTTCGCGTGAAATTTTTATATGCCCCAGACCGGCTACATTCAACATTTTCGGGTTTGTTGTTTGTGTTCCCGTAACAATGCCTTTGTTGATGATAAGTGCTTGTAGACGGATAATTGTCTGCCCCGTCAAATGGGTTCCTCTCCGTCGGCGGTGCTTCGCTTGTATCTGGGTCAATTCCGTCGTCAATAAAAGAATTTGATCCGGCTATCCCAATAAATCCATAAACACCATTATACAATTTATATACATTGTATTCCCCGGCACCAGATACGGCATCCCAACTCAATGTCCTCGGAGAACCAGAGCTGGCAACGGTATCAGACCCCACCGGTGATGTAGGTAATGATTCTTCAAAACTTTCCTCGTCGATGCTTGTTACTACCCATTGATCGGCTGTCCCAGATGACCCAGAAACCGCTAAATTAGCCGGGGCAGATATTCCTGGGATAAAAGAAATATCCGTTAATGTCCACGCTGTATGTCCGGTTCTCGCGAGTTCTGCCGTAGGATAACTTGGGTGAGTTATTGTCACAACGTCGGCAGACTGGTCATAATTTAATGTCGCCAAGTCATCTTCAAGGTAATCCGTCGGTATTTCGTAAATATCCCCGGTTAAGGCATACCAATAATCCTGCCAACTCGTTCCGGTCCCCGGCCTATTCGTAGCCAAAACAGACGTGTGCGATTGGATACAATAATAATTCGTACCGGAATATGAAGCTAAATCTCCAACGACATATCCGTGCGAATCTTGCCATGCTGATACGCCGCTTACCGTTACAATTGCGCCATTCCTGTATACTCGAATATACTGCTCACCAAATTCAAGAACATACGTTTGCTCTGAGTTGAATATAAAAGGAATTAGCCTAACTTTTTTTGTGGAATCTTTAACCTCATTAATAAAAGTTGTCCCCGGGCGGTTGGTTGCACCGCCGTGACGCATAACCATAAAGTTCCGGCAAGTCCTTAACGCCGAAACATATTTTTCAACATCTGTCCTGGCGTATAAAGACGGAGTTATTTCACCACCGGAAAAGGCTCTTTGACTTATTGCGGTCATTTTTGGCCGTAAAGTTCCTTTGCATAATCTTTATCTGGTTTTGTTGGCTCAACAGATAAATCCGTAATTTGAAGTTCAATATTTCTGTTTTCCCTGCCATTCTCTGCGTCGCTTGTCCTCACCTCAACCACTTTCGCTTTTGCAACCACGTCAACAACCGTTTCCACGACGGGAAGCTTGTCCATCCCGAGTTTTTCAATGGCTTCTGTCTCAAGACTAATTTTAAGACCCCACGGATATTCCGGCCCGTCCATCATGGTTGGCTCAACCATTTCCTTTTTTTTCTCTTTACTTAACTTCATGTTTACGAGTTTCATTATTCACGGCTCCTTATAAATTCGCTTTCAGGTTGTTCTTCTTCCTGCTGTTCATTATAAGAATTTACTTGTGCTTTTGCTATCGACAAAAGATATGCTTTATATGCTCTTGTCCCAAGCTGGAACGGGTCCCCGCCGGTAACACTAGGCGCGATATAAAAAGCCAATAGAAGTGACAACGCCGCCTGAAAATCTTGAGGCAAAATCCCGTAGTTTGTTATTTCTTTGGTATATTCAAGAATGGCATCTTCTTTGTCTGTATAAATTACCAGACCAGAATCGCCAGTTGAAATTTTATACGGGACGCGAGTATCTCTTGAATCGTTACGAATACCGCTTTGAATCTTTAGTGCCGACATACAGTCCGGAGGGTATTGATATGAAAACGACCATTCTTCGTTAGGGTCTTCTTCAATCAATCCAAGCGCGGCAATTTTATTCGCGAACGACCAGGGGAAATCCCGCAACGCCTCTTTAAAGGCCATATCCCAAAACCTTCTGCATACCAACGCCGATGGGGACCTCTCTGTATTAACATCAGAGATTGTCTGGCTGACGCCAAGATGCCCGAGTGCAAGGTTGCAGGTTTCGGTGTTAGGAGTTGACATTAAAGAACATCCTCATCTTCTTGCGCTGGGACAGCGCTACCGGTTTCAAAAGAATCGTCTTTGGCGTCAATTTTCTTCCCTCTCTTGATGGTCGTTTTTGTCCCCATGGTTGGTTTTATAGATGAATCAATTTTTTCCATCCAATTAGAAGAGAACTCTTTTTCGTCGTTAATGTCAAAGACTTCTCCACCTTTAATACGTCTATGATTATGATACCCCACAACTTTTTCCGGGTCTCCTAATGCGCGTACTCTTATCATGTCTCCTCCTAAAAGATGGGGGCGGTTTCCCGCCCCCGTTTTTAATTGTTAAGAAATCGTGATGTTATCCGCATAAGCCACGTATTTGTCAATATCGCGGGTTAAGAACGCCGTAACTGCCCCGGCACTAAGGTTGCCGTTTGCCGGCGTGTAATACAACCGTGCATATTGTTCGTTCAGCGCATCCGGCTGAATACGAGCAATATACTTTGTCCCTGCCGCAGCCGTAGCCGCGATAGTGAACAAAGTCTGCCGGTTAACTGCGGATGCAAACGATTCGTTATCATCCGTTTGAAGCGTTACAGCAACTGTTGAATCGTCCCCGGAATCGTCAAGTGTCGTGTCAACGACCAGGACAACGTAAAGATTCTCACCTGTGCCAATATCCCGAGCTTCCCCGAGATCAATGATGTTCTCGGAAGCGGCTGCGGCGGTAATGGCTTGTTCGTCTGAAAATAAATTCTGAGCATCAACTAACATTTTATCTCTCCTTTTTATCTGTCTTTAATTTTATGATACAGCCGCTTCGGTTTCGAGCAATGCATCGCAAGTCCGTAACGGAATCCCACGGAACCGCTGAATCATCTGTCCGTCAACGTTACTCGGTGTAGTCCCGCCGCCGGCAGATACAGCTTCAATTGCCTGAATATCCAGGAACTCCGCAACCGTTCTGTTAACGTAGAACGCCGCTTTACCGAACCTAATATTCGGAATCCTGTGCATGGCCTTAACCATAAGTTTCCGGAGATCAGCGGCAGAAGATTCTCCCGTTAGATTGCTGATATCAATGTTCGGGATACGAACAGCATATCGCCAGTCTTTGAGGACAATACCGCAATCCCAAGTCCATTGGTCCTGATACCCGCGCATACGCGTTCCTGCGATTCCTGCCGTGGTCTCGATTGTGACCTCGCCATGGTCATAATGAGAAAGCCCAGCCTTTGAGCCCTTCGGGAATACCCCAAAAAGACTCTGCGCGCCCCAGACAAGCAACCAAATTGAAGAATTGTCCGAACCGCTCCCGCCGGCAGATACGATGTTCTGGGCGTTTGCTGCAGACAAAGAAGAATACCGCACGGAAAGACCATTGAATTCTTCCGGGTCCGTTGAACTATTGCCGTAGAACAACGTGCTGGCCATTTCCTGATTCATCGCTTCCAAGAAGGCCATTGCTTCGCTCAATCTGAACGCTGCGGTGTTGCCATTCAGATCAGCGAGTTTCTTATCAACTTCTGACCAGGCTTCCAGCATACCGCAGGATTCGTCAATTTGAGCGGTGCGGCTTTTTGACGGCTGGACGCCATTGTTAAGCAATCTCCATGCAACGGTAGGAAGCCCGGTCCTGATAGTCGTTCGTTCTCCGGTAGCCAGGTTGCCTTCTTTGAACAACATATCAAGAAGTATCTCATTCGTTTGTGATAACAATTCAACGATGGCCGGAACTTTCCCGTTCGGGTCAAGGCGTTTTGCCCAATCTGCAAGCGTTAAGACATTTGTTCCTAAAGTAGACATCTTTTTCTCCTCTCAAATTACTTTTTATCCCCGCCACCGTAGAACACGCTGGCAAGGTCTTTTTCTTCACCTGTTGCTTGTGACCCCAAAGCCAAAGAATCGTCAGCCATTGCTTTCCCTATGTTCACAAAGACTCGCAGAACTTCCGGATGATTACCCATCCCGGTTTCTTTAAGCAGCTTGTTAAGCTCCTTAGAAGCGAACTTATTAAGTGCTCGTTTGGCAATTTCGACGTTTTCTTTGAACTTCTCGCCACCAATTTCCTTATCCTCTTTTGCCTGTTTAGGCCATTCAACGTCACGCAACTGATTAACCGTTTCTTCTTCAGCCGCTTTATGTTCCAACACTGCTTCCTCAACCAAACTTACCGCCTCTTGAGCCTGTTCGTTTGAGAATCCTCGTTCTTTCGCAAAAGCAACGATCTTCGTAACGCGCTCAGGCGGCAAACTGTTTTTTTCTTGCAGTTTAACCTCGTACTTCTCCGGCGGTTTATTCTTAGCCGCGGCTTCTTCTGCCTCTTTTTTCGCCTTTTCAGCAACCTTTTTTGATTCTGCAAACGCTTCTTTTGCTTTCTGCGTGGCAGTTTTAGCCGCCTCTTTAAGCTCGTCAGTCGGGTCTGCTTGATAGGCTTCTACCGCTGCGAGAGCCGCTTCATGCAACTGTTCAGGCGTTTGTTGTTTTGTTTCCGGAGTTTGATTTTGTTTTGTTTCCGGTGCTACTCCTTTTTCCGCGTTAGTTGAGGCTTGAGCGGTTCCAGGTTGTTCTGTCATGTCTTTTCTCCTTGATTTTCTCTCATCATTACGAATAAGAACTCCTGATCTGCCTCGGTAATTTCGGACATTATGAAATGCCCTACGTCCTGGCATCCGGAGTTATAATAAATTTTTGAACTCTGTTCAAATATTGAACCAAATACCCCGCAATGGCTCATTAACCGCCAAAGTACCCGGCGCCCCTCAACGGTATTCAACACTGTCACCAAATCATTCAGCTCGCTTTCACGTGAAAACCTTTCCTTCTCTTTCGCGGCCTTAATCTGTTTAGGGTCTGCGCTGTTCTGGACTAGGGGTTTATTCGCCATCTTCTTCCTCTTGATTTATGCGTTGCAGGGTTTTTAACTCTCCATTCCAGTTATTCAGGCAATCGTTGTTTAGGATATTCACCAATGCGGCCGCATCTTTCAAATTCCCTTTCCCAAACCACGTTACAAATAAATTCCGTAACTTAACATCATCGGGTAGTTCATACGCCATGACAAAAGTCTTACATCGCGATTCAACTTCACGAATAAGGTCGTCTATCGGTACAAGCGCCAGGTCAATTTCTGTCATGCCTTAACCAACCTTTTCATAAGATTGTCTTTTTCAAGATCAGTCTTTGAAAGTTTCTGTGCTGCGTCTGCCGCTTGGGTTATTCCGGCCATTGTCTGTTCTGCCTGCCGTTGTTTCAACCTAGTTTCTCTTATCCCCGCAACGGATTCGTCACTCCTTATCAACTCAGAATCAACGCCAAGCCGCTCCCCGTATACATCAATCGTCTGGTCAAGGTCTATCTTGTCAACAACCTCAGTAACACCGGACGTTGCCGCCAAATTAACCACGAACGACGTGAACCGCTCGATGTTTGATATCCCGACAAGTTTCTGCGCTTGGGCCATGACGCTGATATACTCAACCTTTAACGGCTGACCCTGGATTTCCATTGGAGGAGGAGGGAACTCGCCTTGCTCAAGGCCAAAGTTGAACCCTAAGTCAATTAAAGGGTCAAGCAAGTCCTGGTTGACCTGTTCCAGCACCGGCCCAAGCGCTAATAGTTTTTCTTCGTGGCGCTCTTCAATTTCTCTTGCGGTTTTCTGCGTATCGCTTGATTCCGCAATCATCAAGAACAAATCCTCATAATACGCCCGGCGAATTATTTGTCGGTGGTCCTGAATATCAAGCAGCAATGCTTCAATTTTCGGGTCAACTTCATGCGCCGGCCGGAACCCCTGTTGTCCGTTCTGTTGGTCAACGTAGGTAATGTCACCGGGCAGAATTGACGCCCGTTTACCTTTAAGTGCAGTCGGGCCGGTCATTGGTGGGTTAACCATCTTCTCAATGGCCTGGGCTTTCCTTTTCTGCATTGTTTGAAGAGATTTTACGTACCCAAGAATTGTCATGCCGGGACACGATGTCCCGTAAGAATCCTCGCCAGTAACTTCCCACCGCGGGGCCAGTACTGGAAAGTACGAATATCCCTTTTCGCTTAAGAACTTTTCATCCGCTTCCGGCGTGCCTTTCTCATAGTAAATACTTGAGAACTTTTTAAATTTAGAAGCCAATTTTGAATCGTCGCGGTTTTCGTTCGGCTTCACAATATGCATAATATCGAATGTCGTTTCATAATCGCCGCGTTCCCATGCCTGCTGTACTTGCAAACTTATGTTTGACCAATCTGGTTTACTGCTCCCTTCGCTGCTCAACCTGCCAAACTTCCTGATTATCTGCCGGACGGTCATTCTATACTCACGCGCAAAGACCCGCACTCTTAATTTCTCATCATTGGCAATCATATAACTTCCGACGGGAAAGACATACCCGTGCATAATATTATCAAAATCTTCTTCTAAGAACATTGCCGCCGTCGCAAAATTCCCAATATCACCGTATACCGTCGGCAATCTATTGTATAAATTCGACCTCAAGAAGAACGATGCCATCCTTTTTGTAACCGTGTCAAGCCAGACGCGGACAGGTCCATATTCCGCTAAATCCTGGTCGTGCAGAGACAGCCTGAACCACGGACGCGCCGGAGAAGTCATGCCGGCCATCATCCCTGATTGCAACGTCCTCGACGCTAAAGAGGCGGTTGCGTCAATGATCTTTAAATTCCTTCTGTCTCCCCTATTCGTGTCCGTCAACGTGAACCGCGCCCTGTTCGGCAAGATGTAATCACCAATATCCCTATACTGCGGCAAGAACGAACTCCTGTCGTTCTCCATTTGCGCGATAAGCCTTTGGATCCTCTGTAATTGAGTTTCTGCCATTTAAGACCCCAATATGGTTTTTCGTGCTGTTGACCCCGACCCTGTAACGCCAAGCGGAGACGTTAGAATCGTACTCCTTCTCCCCTGCGCCGCAGCCACTTTTTGACGCTGTATGGCCTTGGCTCGATCACGGGCAGCAATAGATTCAGCGCTTCTTTTTTCGTTACTGGCTTCTTCCTCAAGGCTTGCCAGGTACGCGTCCTGCTGTTTCTGCTGTTCTTCCATCGCTGACTTCGTTGCTTTTCGGGTAGAATTTGATTCGCTCGCTTGCAATACCGCCGGGGCCGCAGCAGCAGTAGAAGCAGCTAAGGCCACTAATATTTCGGCTGGCATAACCGTTCCTCCGGGATGATGATTATTTTTGACATGTCTTTATTTATCCACGAAATGCTTTTGCAGTTATACATTTCAAACAATTTCCTTATCCCTCCGAAAATATTCCTTATCCCCTTCGTATGCAAACAGAATATATGAAGATTCTTGCCTGTCATCCCGGCAATCTCATCAAACCCCTTAGGGTCGGATATGTACCGCAGATCATCACTGATTATTCCCAACGCTTCGTCGCTGATGAACATATAGAACGCCACCCCAACAATCTTCCCATTCCCCGGCTGAAACACCACAATTTTAAGCGGCCAGTTATCGCAAATTTTCTTTGCCTTCTCCGCGCTTAAGAACGGGAACCCATCCATTAAAAAGTCTTTTATATTCATTAACTTAATTATTATTTACAATTCAAGTAATTTCAACTGTTATTTTTATATTCTCGCTTCTTCAAACGGGTTGTAATCATGTACGCATTTATTCAAGTCTTTCCACGGCCCGTAATCGCGCAACCTGGTAAGCAGCTCTTCTTCCTTCTCTGTGTCCGGAATCGCAAACGTCATCGCCAACGCATCCGCATAGTCAGGTGACCGGCCAAGCCGTTCTTTAACCTGATCTTTGGGCTCAATCTGAAATTTCCCATCAAGAAAACAATACTGCGGGACAGTTAATTCGCCAACCAGTTCCGGCACGTTTGGCAACGCACCGCCTCGCTTGACCCATTCTGCCATCCGAAACCACATTTCAGCCCGGCGGTTCTTATACCTCGGATTCAGCGCCGGACTATGGAACGCTATCGGCACCGGCGAGTATCCCGCCGCCACCATGTGATCTATCGCCCCATGGGCCCAGCCAACAGTATCATCGAACAATTCAACCTCGCTGCCCCACTTGACCTTTGCCATTATTACCCTGGTTGCAATATCCACCGAAACAGCGCTTCCCCGCGGGTGCCGCATCGGAACCGGCTTGAACGCCTGTATACCTTGCCGGGGAAACAATACCGTCAAATCATCACCGAACCGCGAAACATCAACCCCGATCCGCTTCTGCGCCCAATTATACACCTGCTCTTTATACCTGGTCTTCATCGCCTTCTGGACTTCTTCCGGCCCTAACAAAGTATTCAGCGACGCCGGCGGGAACTCCCCGAACACATTGACCAGCACCCATGGGTTGTCCCGGCCGTACTTATCAATCTGCTCCCGGGCCCACTGGATTGATACCCGCTTGGCCCTCTCCGGGTTGTCCGGGTCCCCGTTGACTTCTACAACGAACCACAAATGCTTCTCCGTAACACATGCCCGGTATAGCGGCCCTTCCGTATGCGTGGGGTTGCCGCCAATGACAATCTTGGTTTCGATCCCGGTTGACAACCCCGCTTCCGCCGCAGCCATTACCGCGTCAGGGATGCCGCCAACCTCGTCTAATATAAAGAGAAGATAATCCGCATGCAGCCCGGCCAGTGTGTCGGCCTGCTGTGTGGCATCAGCGCTCTTGCTCCAACTCCGCGCCGACATGAACCACGTCTCCGGATGGTCAATAGCGAATATCCGCGTCTTCGTCCACTTGAATTTTGCCTTTAATAACTCGGATTTATTTTGCCACTTGGCCATTTCAGGCCATAAGTTATCTGATAGGTTGTCACCGGTGATTGATGTTGCGGCTATCTTTGGGTGAAGGCGGGTAAGCAGGAAATTCCACGCCAGCCAGGCTTCCAGGCAGGTCTTGCCCGGGCCCTTGCTGGCTTTCATCGCAATCCTATTATTGTCCCGGAAAGCAGCGAGCGCCTTCTCCTGCCAGGTGTCCGGCTCTGCCCGGAAAACTTCCAACACGAACTTACACGGATTCTCTCGCCATTCGCGGAGCTTCCCTGCTGCCAGCATTAGAAGTCTACCTCTTCCGGCCCCGGTTGCGGCACGCCCCCCTCAAAACTCTTCATTACCAGGTCTTCAAGGCTTACATGCGTGTGCACGTCTAACCGCTCGCGGAACAGACTGTGCTGCTTGCCGTACATATCAAGCGCCTTGAGTTTGTCATGTAACTTAATCTTGCGTACCTCCGGCGTCACCTCGGCGCCGTCCTTGTCGTACTTAGGCGCGGTTACGTCCATACCCACGACGGCCTTAGCTACGTCGTCCGGCCACTCATGCGGCGGCAGTAGGGCCCCGGTGGCATCGTATAGCTTGCGGATATCAACCAGGGCAAGAGCGCGGACCTCTGAAAGTATCTGCTCAACACACCAACGCTCACGCTCGGCGATCGCCAGGTCATACTTGCGCTTGCGCTCGGGATCTTCGTCAATCCACGCCAGGACCGCGCCGTACCTCATCCGGAGCGCCTTCGCATAGTCAGCAAGGCTCTTCCCCTCGGCGACGTGCGCACAGATCATACTTATATCGAGCTTATATTCAGGGATTACTAGTGCCATAAATTATTATTAGCATTATACGGTTAACCTTTCAACTATTTTTTATAAAAAATGCCGGCAACCGTTAATGCGGACGATTGCCGGCGAGGGGATTCTGCTGGTTATTTGCTGCGGAGAATTGATATCGAGGAAATTTTGCAGGCTGTAATTATAAACGCGCGGTCCTTGTTTCGAAATTTAAACATTCTCAGCGCGTAAAAGAACCGGCGCACGGTACTTGGCGACGCCTGGAAAGTATATGATCGCTCTTCTCCTGGCTTAATGTCGTCGAATCCCCAAAGGATGCGCTTATTCACCCCGCGCCATTTGCGTGTATGGCAGCAGGGACAGCGCGGTGAATCTGTGTACTTGCGCTGCTGCCAGCTATGCCCGCAAGCCGCGCATGTGTTAAATATCGCCGTCATGGGTCAAGTGCTCCGTAAGCGCGCGGTCTTCATCCAGATGGACGCGTGTTGACATTGGGATATTAGTAAGTAAATATTGTGTCTGCCTGAGCTTATTAAGGCTCCGCGCGCAACCTGCTGCGGACCATAGCAAAATACACCGACCAGTGCGGACGCCTTCCTCTATATTGTAAATCGCCACCTTGCGGAACGGATCCGGTAAGCCGTAAGGCACGATCCAGGCGAACCCCTCAGAAATAGACCTAATACGCCAGGCTTGTTTGCCAAATGCGGTCCTGAGCTTATCTTGTTTGTCAACCGGGACAAGAATTTGACCAGGAGCAACGCGATCGTTCGGCGGCTTGCTCCGTGTGTGCGGACTGGTAAAGTCAAGCGCTCCGGAATCGTCACGCTCAAGCGCTTTTCTTTTTTCTTCTTCAACATCAACAGCTTTCCGCCCCATAAACACCCCCTTACGTTAATATAAGTTGATTTTAATTATGTTTACATCATATCATATTAAATAAAATTGTCAATCAAAAAAACAAGAGTTATAAACTATTTAATTGCAACGCTTTTCATCGTAATAAAACATAACAAATTGTAAATCATTATTAATAAGCATCTTACAAAAGCAATAAAATATTATAAAAACATAAAAAAACGGTTTTTCAAACTTCCTGAAAAACTGTTACAATGGTAATAGGAACACAAAACACACACTAAAGACATAAAATAACATAATGATACATAATGATACATAATTATATAAATAATATACTCTTACCACTGTATACTATTCCCCCCACAAATTAGAGGATATATATAATAATATTAACTAATAGACTTAACTTATAAACCATTGAAGCACAACAACTTAAAAAATTAATAAATTATCTTAAAAAAATCCTTGACACAATAAAATAATATGCGATAATATAATCATAACCATAAAAAAGACAGATAACTATTAACTAATAACACGGAGGGATTGACCCATGGAAAAAACATCTTGCAAACGTAAAATAGATGAAATGCTCCCCGAACTTATGAATAAATTAAGAGAAGAATGCGCCCGGCTTTATTCCTGTGGCGCTTTAAATGTTGAAGAATACGAAGATAATTATTTGCTCCCAAAGATAATTTTGTGCGTAGCTTTAAAAAATCAAAGCTGGCAATATCGACCATTAACGCAAGAAGGCAAAAAAGAAGCAAAAAACTTGGAAAGATTCTAATTAAACCAATAACAGGAGGAATTGACCCATGAACGGCCCGCACTTAAAAAAGGTACTCAAACCGACTATGCAGCACAAAAAAGAAGCATACCGCCAAGACGAACTTATCAACGATCCGGACGGAATGATTGGGATTGCCTCTTATATTATCGGCGCACTTGTGGCAATCGCCTGCGTCGCTCTAATGTTAAGAATAAGCGTGCATTAAACAACCAAAACACACGGAGGGATTGACCATGAACGACTACCAAATCAAAAAACAAATCAAAATTGACCGCCTGCTTAGGGCCGCTAAAATGTGCCGCCAACAGGCCGACCAAGCCCACGAATCCGCCCACAAAATGGCGGACATTATCCCTTTCGGCCAGCCTATATTGATAGGCCACCACTCAGAACGCCGCGATCGCAATTATAGAAACCGCATCCAACGCCGCTTTGAGAAATCCTTTGAGCTGCAGAAAAAAGCCGAGTATTACGAACAACGAGCCCACGCCGCCCAAAATAATACATCAATCTCATCAGACGACCCCGAAGCAATCACCCTCTTAAAAGAAAAAATCGCTAAACTTGAGGACATGCAAACAAAATTTAAACTTATTAACAAAATTGTCAAATCTAAAAAACCCCTTGAAATCCGCCAAAAAGAACTTGCCGAGGCTTTCCCGGCCTACGCGCCCGAACGATTAAACAAATTCTTTGAAGAGGACTTTTGCGGCCGCGTTGGCGTTCCTGATTATGAACTCACCAACAACAACGCCAATATTCGCCGCTTAAAACAACGCCTAGCCCACCTTGAACGCCACCAGAACGACCAGACCACAGAAACCACCATCGGCGCCGTCCGGATAGTGGACAACACCGAAGAAAACCGCGTACAGGTATTTTCCCCTGGCAAACCGTCAGCCGATATCCGCCAACAGCTAAAAGGCGCCGGCTTCCACTGGTCCCCTTACGCCCAATGCTGGCAACGGATGAGATCAAACTATGCAATGTACCAGGCCCGCGCCATCGCGGAAAGGATGTGATAATATGTCAGATGAATTATTAAAACAGGCACTTATTGAAATCGAACAAGTAAGACAACGCGCAAACGATAATCACGACTTCCCGCCAAGTGATTATCATTCCCGGGTGTGCCAGGCTATTATTGCGGAAAAGCTGGGGTTTGACAACCGCGCACAATGGCACACACAAGAATATTTGGGTATTGAAGTTAAAATATAGAAAGAATATTTTAATATGGAAATAATATCAAACGGCTCAAAATGGGCAGGAGAAGAAAACGACAGCCTTGATAAATTAATTGAAATGATTAAGATCCACCCGCTGGATATTTATACCTTCGGGGCGTTTGGGTTCTGTTCATTCAATAACAACCATGAGGGGTGTGATATTCACTCCGTGGGGGATCAAACAGTCTGGGTACATGGAAATTTTTTGTGTATTTCGTACGTGTTCAACCTGCGCGGGACATATGATGAGTTAAGACCAATAATTAGAGAAATTGAAAACAATATAAAAAGGAACTTTCAAACAAAATAACCCCGCGCCCCTGGTCAGGGCCTCCGAAGGCTGCCGGGATTCGTCCCGGTGGCCTTTGCGGGGTTTACCAGTCGTCATCTTGACTTGGCTGGATATGACCATTTTGAGGAACCCATCCTCGCGCCAATACTCCGTCCCTGATAATTTCGCCAGCTTGCCACCGATTAGCAATCATGGCCTGGCGGATCCTAATTATTGTGCCTCGGTCCAGTCGGTCTTTTGTTACCGCTAGGGCCCCGTGTGCGATCTCTTCAACCGTGGCGTCCTGCCGCCCAATCAACCACCGGGAAATGATCTGTTCCCATTCGTCAAATTGCCGTCTGTTCTCCTGTTCGCGTTCAGCCGAAGCCGGAACTTCCCACCAGCTAGTCGCCTTGTCAAACAAAACTTTTGCCTCAGCAAATAACTGCTCCCGATCTTCTCTTAATTTATTGATATGTATTGACTTGCCTATTTTAATCGGCCAGAACCGCCGGGCGCCTGTCTCGTCGCGTAGGTATGTGTATTCATTCGTAGTCCCCACAAAAATTGACTGCCTGGGCCAGTCCTGAGCATCTTCTCCATAACTTTTCCGGTATGTATCAATTCGGCAGGTTAATAGCTGCTTGAGCTGCTTAACATCCGCATTTGACCAGGTTGATAGATCCGCAAATTCAACGATAATTTTGCCGCGCAGAACTTGTAAGAAATCCTTGTGTGAAATGCGCTCGTTGTTCTCGCTATGCCACTTCCCGCCGATCTCTTCAAAAAGAGTTGACTTCTTCTTGCCCTGGGCGCCCTCTAAAATAACCATATTATCAACCTTGCACCCCGGATCAAACACCCTCGCCATAAGCGAAACCCAAAAATTCACCGATACAGCGCGGGTATAATCGTTGTCTTCTGCTCCAACGTATGAATGAAAAAACTTCCAAATTCTAGGCGTCTTGTCCCATTCAAGACTTGCAATCCAATCTCTAGGCTCCTGCCGGATGTCCTGGTCAGCATAAAGCAACATCGCTTTGCGCACAACGTCATCGCAGATACGTTTAAGGCCAAGATGCCGCTGCAACCAGACCGACATTTTAAGCCGGTCGATTTCCTGGATAGGATGCGGTGGCCTATTCCCCGGGATCGTAGTAAAATACCGGCCATAAAATTCGTCATACCATATTTTGCCCTTAAACTCCGGCCAGTATTCCAACACACGAAGGCAATTGTCAAGGTTACATACCGGCGCACCGTTGCTAGTGGTTTCAACTCCGGCTTTTTCCCAAAGGGAGTATAAAGACTGATGGTAAATATCGGATTCTTGGTGAGTGTCAACTTTAACGCTTGTTGCTTGAACCGCCAGCATCGAAACTGATGCAATTTCATTCGTCATTACTTTAACTTTAGACTGTGCCCATTCCTTAAATTCTTCGTAAGTGTACCCTTCCGCAACCATGTCGGCTGCATCCCACCCTTCCGGCTGGCCGGCTACGTCAATAATTTTAACCTCCGGGCAGCGCGAGAGAAGCTCTTTCCCAATTTCGGTTGCCGCCTTAAGCCCCGGCACATCCGCGTCCGGCCAGATTAATACCTTGCGTCTGTATAACGGTGTCCAGTCAGCCTTGTTCCAAGAATTTGTGCCCCCGGCCCAGGTAGTGACCGTATATATTCGCCCCATCAAGAGGCGCTTGGCCGCTTCCGCGGATTTCTCCCCTTCAACGATTAAAACCGGCTTCTGCTTGTCATGCAAAAGCAAATGCAGGTCATATAACGGCCTAGGAGTCGCTGGAAGGCCGGCTTTCCATCTGCCCTTGTCGGTGTATACCCAGGGACAGAACTCTTTACCATGGCCATCTGGCGGGTCATATCGTGTCGTATAAAACCACACCCGCCCTTCTTTATCGTGATACGACCATATCGCTGAGGGAAAACAGGAGTATTTCTTTAATTTTATGTTTGGGGCAGGAGTCCCGGGAGGGGGAAGAATAATTTTGGGTTCATTCTCAACTACCGCAGGAACCGGGAAATTTACACGGGAAGCCAAATATTGAGCGGAATCTACCTGAGAAACTCCTTTAATCTTGGCGTAAAGAGATATTATGTCACCCCCTGATTCACCCGTAGCAAAGTCGCTCCATAATCCGGTCCTCACATTTATCCGGCAGGACTGGCCGACCCCGCCTTGCAGGGAAGCGCAGGTATACTCTTGCCCGATAACCTTACCGCCAGGCAAAAATTCCGATAATAATAAATCGGCGTTTGGCAATAATGCTGAGTTTAAAGCCTTAAAGTCGATTGTCATAGCTGTCTTTGGTATTCTATTACGGCTTCTTCTGGTGAGGTTGCTTTAAACGCAATCCCGCCAGATTCTAAAACGAAGTTTATGAAATTTGATTGGTGTTTGGTAAGGCGGCCAGACCCGGACTTTACTTCTACCGCCACAAACCTACCGGACGGACGGGATATCCCAATTAAATCACTCGACCCTTCACATAACCCGGCATGAATAGGGAATGCTTGCCGGATAACCACGTCCCCAGGCATTAGAATAAGTTTAGTCGGCTGAAAAACTTTAACAACCTTTCCGGCCCAGGCAACGGCGGTATTATTCCGAAACACTCGCGCCCCCACAGCGGTAAGGTTAACCTGCATAAGCCGCATCTGGTCAGATTCTTTCAGCGGTACGCCCCTTTCTTCTTATTGTAGGACCACCTGATCCCACAATACCTTTTTCCTGTTTAGGATCTTTGGGCCTGATTCGCAACGCTACCCGTATCCTATATGATTCAGCGTTAAGAAGTTCATCTATTATAACAAGTTTTAGGTGTCCACGGCTGTACTTTTGGGAAGATAAAATTTCCTTAAAATTATCTTCGTATGCCTCAGCCACAAGTTCAAGCCGTTCAGCCAATGTATCGACACGCTTAATGTATGCTTTCAATGATTTTTCGTAAGCGTGAACGGATTGATGATCCTTTTTTATCGGCGGATCATAAACTTTTATGTCGTGCATGAGTTTAATAACTGAATCTTTTGTTATGCAATCCAAATCATCCTCCTTTTTTTAATTTACTTTTTTTAAAAAAGCACTCTACTTTACTGTCGTAAATAGCCAGTCTCCATAACAATATCCCAATCGGCATGATTATAAAAACCGAAAATATTAATGAAAAAATGTCCATGATTAGTCTTTCCTCCTTTCTACCCGGCGGGGCGGCTATCATAAAACCCTTTTTCTAAATCAATCCATCCGGCTTCGGGGGAACAGCATAATCGTATAACCCCATGGGTGTCCTCGTCCTGGTGAACTTCCAATCTAGCTGACTTCCCATTAAGAGTCCGAATAGCCTTTGCTAACTTCTCCAACCCCTGCGGCGTACAAATCAAATATCCTATTTTCATTTCTCACCCCTCTCCCCTCAGGTACGCTAGAACGGCATCTGCAACAAGTTTTTCTTCATATCTGACTAATCCCGGTATCTTGAGCTTATTGATAACCAAAATAATCCCATCTCGCACCTCGGGCGAGGACAGCCAGGCGGTGTAGGCGTCAATCGCGGAATTATAACAAGATGCCCCGCAGGAACAAAACTGGAACATCGGTCTATGAACATCACATCCGTCTGTGTGTTTTTCCTTCTTCGGTCTAGGCATCGGCCTCCTCCTTTTCTTCAAAATGCAGACACTCACTTGTGTCTTGTTGTTCATCAATCGGCTCACCGTCGGCTTCACAAGTCTTCCCGTCGCAATGGACACACTTGGGACAGCGGTTATATCTGCTCATTTCGGCGCCTCCCCACGTTCAACCGCTGAGTCCGAATTAATATCAAACGGTTGTTTAGGTAACATTTGGATATCACGATAAGAAACCCTGCTAATATGTTGTTGTGCTCCGCAATGGGGGCATTTATCCGATGTTAAATTTAACCCCTGATATTTCCTGGTTATCGTGTATACTGTTCCTTCTGGGAGCGTACACCAGCCATTTTTAAGCGGGTATAACGATACGCATTTTTTGCCTTTTAAAACTTTTTCTGTGTGTGTTTCATACCATTTTTTATCCATTATTTCTCCTTGTGTTTTCTATACGGACACCATCTAGGGCTAGTAGCCATTTTATCACTCAAGAAATCTCGATACGTTGCAATCCACTTTCTTGGTCTTTGGGGTTTCCCGCTTTCTTCCGGACACTTAGGATGCTCACAGAAAGCCATCAGTAAACAATGCGGCTTCCTATTTTTACCCCGATAATAACGTTTACAATGGGGACAAAATTCACAACGAGGGCTCATTTCGGCCCCTCCCTGCTCACAATTTCAAGAAATTTTTGTTTCTGTGCGTCCCAAGCGGCGGCCAAAGCGGCGTCCCTAGCGGCCCTAGCGGCGTCCATAGCGGCGGCCCAAGCGGCGTC
>MVQL01000156.1 GCA_002067205.1 Pelotomaculum sp. PtaB.Bin104 | reverse complement strand
ATTATCCAAAGTCAGCTCACGTTTTCGTAGAGCTATTTTTTGTTTTATTGACTTTGGATAATTTACTATTCATTATGTTTTATAAGTGGATTCCCCAAGAAAAGATTGAATAAGCACACTAGAGTAGCACTAACACAACATTTCCGTATTACTGGTATTGCCTCAACATGTTATTGGTATTATGCTTTATGGGTTTCTGTAGTAATGTTTAGTCACCCAGTCGAAGTTAGGTTCGGCAAGCCAGTTAAAGAAATTCTTGCATAGGAACCAGCGGTCCATAGCTACCCACAGACGTTCATCACATGTACTGCGGAGATCCAGGAGCATTTTCCGTGCCAGCTCCAGCTTGGTTTGCTTATCATTCTGATTCTCGGTTTTACGCCAGAATCGCCAGAAAAGTGGGTATTCCAGGCCGTTTTTTAAAACGGCAAAGGTGGAAATCAAGTTCATACACCAAAAATATGATTCCTGGTAGAACTATCCTAACAACCACCACAGGAAGGGAAGTATTCAGCGGGTTATCGCAGCCATGTGAAGGATTTTACCTGATGACTGTAGAATATTTTCATTACAATTCAATTATATCTCTGTAATAAGGAGATTACTATGAAATATGTTGTTTTGTTAGGCGACGGCATGGCTGATGAACAAGTAAACGAACTGGCCGGAAAGACACCATTACAAATTGCCGCCACGCCAAATATGGATTACCTAGCTGCCAACGGTGTAATAGGTATGGCCAGAACAATCCCGGAGGGACTGCCGCCCGGCAGTGATGTCGGCAACCTTTCCATTTTGGGTTACGACCCCCGGAAATACTATAACGGACGCTCGCCACTGGAAGCTGTAAGTATGGGTGTCGACCTGGGGGAAAACGACGTAGCCTTTCGCTGTAATCTGGTTACCTTGTCCGAGCATGGCGAATATGAAGAAAAAACATTGATAGATTATAGCTCTGGCGATATCTCCACACAGGAAGCAAGAGAACTTATCGAAGAAATAGATAAGCGCCTGGGTAACAACATTATTCACTTTTATACCGGCATCGGCTTTAAAAATCTTTTAGTCTGGGAAGGCGGGCCTGAGCGAAGCGATCTTACACCTCCACACGATATACCAGGCCGGCTTATCGCTGAATACCTTCCAAAAGGCGAAGGACATGAAACTATAATCAGCTTGATGAAAGAGAGCAACAAATTTTTACCGATTCATCCTGTAAACTTAAAAAGAATAAAAGAAAGCCACCTGCCCGCTACTTCGATTTGGCTATGGGGGCAGGGAAAAAAACAGGCATTGCCTAGGTTTTTTGACAAATACGGACTTACGGGCTCAGTGATTTCCGCTGTCGATGTGATCAAGGGAATTGGTATTTGCGCCGGCCTGGAAGTGATTGAGGTAGAAGGCGCCACTGGCAACATTCATACAAATTTCCGGGGCAAGGTAATGGCAGCCATGGATGAATTGCGGAAAGGTAAAGATTTCGTCTATATTCATGTTGACGCGCCGGACGAAGCGGTACACCAGGGTGAACTGGCAAACAAAGTTAGAGCAATCGAAGAAGTGGATAAGATGCTGGCTGAGTTGTTAAAAGGGCTTAGTCAATTTAAGGATTATAAAATAATGCTCCTGCCTGACCATCCTACTCTAATGAGAACACGCACTCATTCAAGCAACCCGGTCCCCTTTGTTATATATACAAATGGAATTAATACTAATAACAAAATCACGTCATACAATGAAGAGACCGCGGAACAAAGTGATTTAATTATATCCAAAGGACACGAGCTTATGGATTATTTTATCAAAGCATTTTAACATCCAATGCAAGGGTAAATAGCAAGATTAACCAAGGGCAATCGTCAGATAATTTACTATCCTTCCGCGTAACTCATAGTCTGTTCGATTGGCAAACGTTCGGTCATATCCAATTTAAAAATGCCGTATGGATTCACGTGTAAGTATATTAAGGGAATCAATCCCCGTATTCAGGGCTGCTAAATTAGACTATCTCTACAATACGGTTTAAAAGGGTAAGAAAGTTTTCTACATCTACCGTATGCAATCCGGCCGAGGTTCATCTATCAGATATAAATCCGGAATTATTAAATTTAAACATATTCTTCGCAATAATCAGGTCTATAGCCACTTCAGCTTGAGCCGCCGTCCAGCCGGCTCTCGGACTGCCGGGATATGCTGTTTTTACCGTGCAGGAAATAGTACAAGAAGATCGTGGCGCAGACAAGGACAGCTATACTTACATATAAACCGCGATAACCCAGGGCAGGAACTAAAAATCCTAACATAAAAGGCCCCATGCCAGCTCCTATGTCCGCCATAATAAAAAAGGTAGCGGTCGCCAGCGCCTTGCGATGCCGGGGTGACACTTTAACAGCCAGCGCCTGAGCACTGGAAAAGAAGTTACCATAGCCAAAGCCAACTATAACACCGGCCAATAAAACTGAGTAACCTTGATGAGCCCGGCCAAGGATAATCAGGGCAACCGCAAATAACAAGAGACCAGGATAAATTACAAAATTCTCGCCTTTTTTATCAAACCAGCGGCCGGTAAAGGGTCTGGAAACTAAAATGGCAGCGGCATAGAAAATAAAGAAAAAGCTCCCTGCATCAATTAAGTTAATTTCTTTCGTGTAAGCCGCAATGAAAGACAGAATACTCGAATAACAGAAACACGTCAAAGCTGTAATCACAGCAATGGGTACTGCCTTAGGTTCAATAAAGTCATGAAAATAAAATCCCCTCATGCTTTTGCTTTCGAGTTTCTTATTTGCAAATTCCACTTTTGGAACTTTTAAAGGAAACGCAAAGATAAAGCCGACACCCAGGGTAACAGCACATGCGATCAAATTTAAATTAAAGCTCGCATGCTGATTGAGAAACATTCCAATAAAAGGCCCGACAGCTGCAGCAATAGTCATACTCAGAGCATAATAGCTGGTTCCTTCCCCGCGCCGCTCATTCGGAATAATTTCCGCTGAAATAGTTCCCGTAGCTGTCGAAGCCATGCCGAAAGTGGCCCCGTGGAATACCCGGAGGATTAACAGGAAAGTTATACTATTGACTAAAAAATACAAAAGTGTGGTCATTAAATAAAACGCAAAGCTGAGATAAAGCATTCTTTTCCATCCGAGCCGGTCAATTGAACTTCCGGCATATAAACGTCCCCCAATTGCCCCCAAAATAAAAACGCCTGCGGAAAGGCCGGCTACACTTGGGGAAGCGTTAAATCTGCCCGTTGCATATACCGCTATGATGGTAATCAATAGGTAGTAGGTGAAGTAAACAAAAAAGTTTTCAATCGAAATAATCAAAAAATCCTTAGTCCATAATTTAGGCGCATTCAATTTTTTAACCCTCTTTTAATTACATTTGCAGTTTACTGCTGAACAATCAATTAGTTTTACATTCACCCCACCCGGATAACCAGGTACCTCCTATTAAACATAACCTAACTGAATATTTGCCGGCAAAATCAATCGTACCGGCTTTTGCAGTGAAATTCATCGCCCGGCCTACCCTGTTACCAAAATACTTCACCAAAACTGATTTCACAGCCCATTAAAACTACTACTGTCGGCTTAATTTTATGGCGTTGCTTATGCTAGCTCCACGCTCTGCGTATTTAACAATATCCTCCAGCTGGTTCAGGCTCAATTCTCTAAACTGCTCTATGTCGCAATCGCCATAGATGGCTTTAATCTTTTGCAACGCCGGTTCTTTTTCCTGGATCAATTCAGCCTCCGTCGGGCTGAGCAGGGTAACTTTTCCGAAACCCAGATAAAATCGACTAACTTCATCCTTTCACCAGCTCCCTTTCTATCACAAAAATAATTATAACATATCATCGTGGTGTACCTCAGCCGGTAACGGGTAATTGAGGCACGGACCAGCCCGCGGGCAAGTCTAGGCCAAATTACAGGCAAATTAACGTTTCTACCCTCCGCCAGATAGTTTAAGCAAAACCACAGAAACAACCGTCATATAGCGACATTGTTAACACCACCGGCATGATAAGCCAAGTTATATAGTTTTAGCTTTTTCCTTAATAACTGAATTCGTTTTTTCTCTGGCTCTTATTTAGACGTCAATAACTACTTCCACCCCCTCCCGGAGAAGTTATTGTGAAATTGCATAATTTTAGGGGCACAAAAAACAGACGCTTTGTCTCCTAGGGTTCAACTACCCAATCTCGTATATATTCAATAATAAGTTGATCATCAAGAAAAAAGAACATCTTGGATGATGCTCTTTTACTACAAGATTTTAATTTTAAAGGTCAGGGGTACCTACAAATTTGAGCGAAACCACTCAAACAAATTAATTCTGTTTTACCAAAACAGAAGAGGTTATTATCATGTGTCTCAACATACTAGTTTCTGATCAAATTCCATAGCCTTCCAAAGTCACTCCCCCTATGATTATACCGCAGCCAGGGGCAGCTCTGAAACAATTCACTGCAGTGTCCATGGAGGCTTCTTCTTTCTCCTCATGGTTCGATATATAATTACCCAAGGGATACTGAAAATAGTATAATATATTAGTTAACCAGGCTACTGACAGCACCGGCTAACGATGGATGGGATTTTGAATGGAAAAAACCAGGAGAAAGTGGTGGTTTGAAAAAATGGACGTGGAAAGTGGTAAAAAACGGTTGGGGAAAGATTCCCTGGCCCGGTACCTTGGTATTGAATTAACCGATATGGAACCGGGATACGCTCAGGCTGTTATGGAAGTAAAACCGGAATTGCTGAATGGCGTAAATATTACCCACGGTGGCGCGATTTTCAGCCTGGTAGACGTTGTAATCGCCGCGGCGAGTAATGCCCACGGTCCCGTGGCGCTGGCTTTGAATGTAAGCATACATTTTATCAAGGCTACAAAAGAAGGCGTTATTCTCACCGCCACTGCCCGCGAAGACAATCTAACCAGAAAGACTGGAATTTACCGGGTTGAAGTTCGGGATGAACATAATAGTTTGATTGCTTTGGCGGAAGGGTTGGTTTATCGCCCCTCGGTGGACTAGATATTGTTAAAACGGGCCGGCGCAAACGCTCTCCGGAATTGGTGAGCCCGGAGGCGTTTGCGCCGGCCTGCTTTGACAAAAAGCTATTTGGAACCCTTATTTTTTAACTTTTGGTTAACATTATCCTCACAGGTTGTGTCATCGCAACTTTCGCAGGTTGTCTCCGAACTGGTTTCGCTCAGAGCTTCATCTGAAACCCTGTTTTTTTTGGAAAATGGACATTTTGCCATCTTTATTCCCCCTCGTGAGAATTTATTAATGAAATATCCGGGAGCAATTTTTTATACTGTCGGTTAATTCACCTCCTGATTTTATTTTGGCCAATAATAAACCACAAAAAACAAGGGAGATGATGGATCAAAAATAAAAAAATATCATGCGGCGGTACCCCTTCTAAGGTATTAGATATATTATAATTGAGGTGTTTAAATTTGGATCCTTGGGAAGGCAAGCATATCTGGATTTGGGAGCTTGAGCAGTGCGGCGCGCCTCAGGATGTGGTAAATAAGGCCGTGGCTATCGGTCTGGCCGGACTCTTGGTTAAGGGCTGGGACGGTTCCAATTACTGGTCACAAGTGGAATCCATTGTTGAAAAGGCGCATAATGCTGGTTTGATTCTCGGCGCTTGGGGTTATTCCTATGGAGCAAAACCGTCTGGCGAGGCTGAAGCCGCCCAAAGATGCGTTGCCGCCGGTGCTGACTGGCTGGTTATTGATGCGGAAGTTGAATATGAACATTATCCAAGCCGTGCGCAGGCTATTTTAAAAGCATTCAAATCGCTTGGCGTTCCGTTGGGTTACTCCAGCTTTGGGCTACCCAGTTACCACAGTGGTTTCCCGTGGCGAATGTTTTCTGATGCCTGTGCCGTGGCAATCCCGCAAATTTATTGGGACGATTTTGGAATGACCGTTGACAGCGCGCTCTCCAGGTCACTGGCTGATCTGAATGCTTACGGGTTGCCCGTGGCTCCAGCTGGCCAGCTGTATGGAAGTGTGACAAATGACTCTATCGCTAGATTCGCGGACATTTGCCAAAATGCCGGATTGCCGGGGATAAGCTATTGGAGTTGGCAACATGCGGGCGAAGCAAGACTGGCGGCCGTCGGAGCGGCGTATATGAAAAAGGGAGGAATAACGTGAGCGATTGGGCAAAGGCATCGTGGGATAAGGCGGTGTCAAAGGGCATCATGGATGGAACCGAGCCGCAAGGGACCGTAACGCGGGAGATGCTGGCTGTAGTTTTGGACAGATGCGGCCTGCTGGATGCTGTTAAGGTTGCACGGAAGGCAGCAGGCATGCTGGAACCGCAAGATTAACAACAGAGATAATACCCAAGCCCTGCTCCCATGGAGTGGGGCATTCTGCTTTTTACCCGTACATAAAATGTTCATAGAATATAAACAAAAACTACACAATATAAACACAATATAGTAATCATTAAGTGGTAGTATAAAATTAAAAGGTGCACCGGATTTAAAAATATGAAAGAGGGTGTTTATTTGAAATTAAACAAAATGCGTGTTGGAGCTATTCTACTGGCTGTGGTCATCCTTACCGGGGCTATTGCCGGTATGTCCTTCGCCGCTACCGACCAAACGGGCAGCACCACCATCGATGATCTATACCAGAACTTTGTATCAAAACTGGCGACGAATCTTGGTGTAACTCAAGACCAGGTGACGACAGCCTTAGAGGCCACGAAGCAGCAGATGCTCGACGAAGCAGTTCAACAAGGCAAAATAACTCAAGAGCAGGCTGATAAAATTGCCGCCGGTAAAGGTTTTGGCTTAGGTATGTTCGGCATCAATCATGATAAGGGGCAAGGCCGCAACCTTGATAGCATGGCAAGCGCACTTGGCATTACCACAGAGCAACTTAAGACCGAAATACAGGCGGGTAAAAAGATTCAAGATATTGTTACTGAATGCGGCATGACCATGGAGCAATTTAATCAAAAAATGCTTGAATTAAAAAAATCTGAAATTTCTCAGGCGGTCGCAGATGGCGAGATGACCCAGGAGCAAGCCGATAAAATGCTGCAAAGATTAGAACAAGGTTTTAATGGCCAAGCTTTTGGAAACTGCGGTCATGGATGGATGGGTAGTAGTAATGAAAACGATACATCAAATAATAATGAATAATAAGAACTAGCCTCCTTCAGGAGACCAGTTATAAAGAAGTATTGATTTTACAGGAGACGGTGCAGCCGAAAGGCTATGCCGTCTCCCGTCTTTGTCAATCATTATGGATTACTTGATGCTAAATTTACGCTATTATTGCTGATATTCCTTTCAGCTTCCGAATAAAATTGAGATAACCGCCTCTGCGTTGGTGAAAAGTGGCTGCGCCGGAATTTACATAAAACAGGCTAATATATCATACAAATATATTTGTGTTAATTTTGAAGGAGGTGTGCTCAGTACGAATAATAAATATTTTGAGGAAGATAACCCAATAAGCAGTTATCAGCTGACACCTGAACAACTTACTGAAATACACGTCAAGTATGGCTTGCCGGGTGAACTGTCACCAGGTCATAAGGCTAAAAAAAGTAGAAGGCATATGAATATTATGTCGAGATGGGGTAATCAAAAAAATAAGACAACGATCGAATAGGGAGAGGACCGGACAGAACAACGGGCGTAACTACCGACAGAAGCAGCGGAGCCATCGGAGTGGATACCAACCCCCGATGGCTTGGGCGGATACATACAGACCACCAAAAAAAGCGGCCGTTGAAACGCCTGGTTTCCTGGAAGTATCGCAGAAAACAATTATTAGCAACGGGGTAAACCCTTTGTTATAAAAACAGTTTTGTATAACAAAATCTTTTTTGCTTGCAGGAAAATCCCATCACGATGTTTAATCATCCTATACCCTACAAAGAGGAGACTTCATCCATGCCTGATAATAAAGAATTGGTAAATATGCTCCGCGCCGTCATGCAGGAGGAAATGCAGTCCGTCAGGCAAGAAGTCCGAACCATCGTCCAGGAGGAATTGAAGCCTATACGCCATGAGTTGCAAGAATTAAGGCAAGGGCAGGCTGAATTAAGTTTAGACGTGCAAAATTTAAAACGAGATATCCAAAGTCTAAAAGTTGACACACTTGACTTAAGGGATGGTCAGGCTTTCATTGAAGCTACAGTCAAGGATTTAGAGAAAGGTCAGTCCGATTTAAAGAAAGGGCAAGCTGCTATTGAAGCCGCAGTCAATGATTTAAAGACCATCAACCGTAGGTCACACAAGGAAGTATTTAGTCAACTCAATGCCATTTGGGATGATGTTAAACGCATCGACAGCTGTCTTGATGTTCAAGAGAAAAAGGCGATTCGATAAGTACCCGGCCACAGCGCCGGGTTTTTGCTTTTCCTGGTCCTTTTTCCTAGTGGTTCTCAGGCCGTATATTTTGTTTGTTGCTCCTTCTAAAATGTTTGGCACATTTTCATTAAAAATCCTCCGGATTAAAACCCGGAGGTCTTGATTTTTCTGGCCTCCCAGACAGGATTCGAGCTTGTGACCTACGGATTAGAGTAGTTTCATTAATTCTCTGAAGATATCTTGATATAACATAAAGTCCTGCCGTACCTGAATTTTTATATGGTAAAAATGTTAGCTAGAGCCTGTTGATAGAAACCGATTTTCTCAATTTCGAGATTCGATTTTCTATGTTAAATATATTTAAAAGGTTAAATGCGCTTATAAAAAATCTAAAAGCGACACAATCTGTCGAAAACGCATGTAAATCACCTAAAACAGAATCCATATTAACAATAGATCAAGCATTATTGAGTTAACTAACAAATTAATTACTCTTAATAATACTTTTGAAGAAACTATTATGCGTATTGAAGAACAAACTGGTGAACTAAAATTGTTTTCATAACAAGATTTATTCTCGCTATAATCTTATAAAACAGGAGGTTAAATATGATTCGTTTAATAAACTCTTTTGTTTTATTTCTTTAAAATTACATTAGCTTTTGCAGCAGCTTTTTACAGCAATAAATTGTTCCGAAAGAAAAATTATGCAATTAAAACAAGAAATACAACTTAATAATAGATGTTTAGAAAATCTTGAACAACTTGTTGACATTAATAATAAATATATAAACTGCCAATTATTACAAAATTCAAGTTCTTAATTGTTAATTAAATTATTTTATGCTAAAATAAATTTACGTGAAGAGGAATAGTAATTCTTAGTAATATGATAATGAAAGAAATCCACATTAAACGAACTTTAGTTTTTTTTAATATATAAAAAAGAGGTAATAAACTTATGCGTAAATTGATAAAAGCGTACAAATATTGGTTATGGAAAAGACGCTGGAAAAAACTATTAAAAGAACAAAAATATTTTACCGTTAATAAAATATTAAAATGTTAAAGATGTCCTGGACAGGACATCTTTCTTTTCGTCGTTTGAAAAAAATTACACTATTAATGCAGAAAAGTTAACATTGGGGGGGTTCCTTGACCGTTGGTTGAATGACCCTACTAAAAACAGAGCTTTAAAAACTACAGAAGGATACGAATGTATTATAGAATACCATTTAAAGCCGCATTTAGGAAATATTCTATTAAATAGACTACGTCCTGCTAACTTACAAGAATTTTATGAAAACTGCTGCTTGAAGGCAGGAAAGATACGAGCACCCAAAAGCAGTTAGTGAGAGATTGGGCCATTCAAAGATTGGAATTACAATGGATCTATATACACACGTCATACCGGGTACACAAAAAGCTATAGCTGAAAAAATCGATAGCCTTTTAATCACTGAAAATACCCCGTCTTTATAGAACGGCGGTTCGTTTTCTCAAATTTTTCTCAATTTACTCATAAAAGCTAAATGGCAAGGACTTCTAATTCCGAGATCCTTGCCATTACTAATTTTCTCTGGCCTCCCAGACAGGATTCGAACCTGTGACCTACGGATTAGAAGTCCGTTGCTCTATCCAGCTGAGCTACTGGGAGAAGTTTTTTCTCTGCATATTTAATAATAGTCATTTGCTATCAAAGTGTCAAGTTTTAAGGAGTAGAAGGATCCAACATAAAAAACGGCTTAAGTTTAATATGGGTTGCAATATGGAATTGAGTTTTTTTATGCTATAATATACAGATACAAATTTTTTTGTAGCCGGTTTGCCGGTGGGGGGAGGGAAAGTCTATGTTGCCGGAAAAGTTTGAACGCACGGGACTGACTTTCGACGACGTTTTGATAATTCCATCTGCTTCGGAAGTACTGCCTAATGATGTAAACACCTGCACCAACTTAACCAAGTCAATAAAGCTGAATATTCCTCTCATGAGCGCGGGAATGGATACAGTAACCGAATCCCGTCTGGCAATTGCCATGGCCAGGGAAGGCGGCATTGGAGTTATCCATAAAAACATGTCTGTTGAACGGCAGGCTCTTGAAGTCGACCGGGTTAAGAGATCTGAGCATGGAGTTATTACCAATCCGATTTACCTTGAGCCGGATAATCTTGTCCGGGAGGCGCTGGTACTGATGGAGAGATACCGGATTTCCGGTGTGCCCATCACTGTGAAAGGAAAGCTGGTGGGCATCCTCACCAATCGCGATCTTCGTTTTGAGCAGGATTTTTCTAAATATATTAGTGAAGTAATGACCAGGGACAATCTGATCACTGCCCCGGTAGGTATTACTATGGAACAGGCTAAAAAAATTCTGCAACGTTACAAGGTGGAGAAATTGCCGATTGTGGATGACGACTTCAACTTAAAAGGACTCATAACCATCAAAGACATTGAAAAGTCGCGCCAGTATCCCAACTCAGCCAAAGACAAAGGAGGCAGGCTTTTGGTGGCGGCGGCGGTGGGCGTTGCTTTCGACACGGATGAGCGGGTTGAAGCGTTGGTCAGGTCTAATGTGGACGTAATTGTAATTGATTCGGCGCACGGACATTCACGGAATGTCATGAACACAGTGACAAGAATTAAGGAAAAATACCCTGAGGTTGCCGTAATTGCGGGAAATGTTGCTACCGCGGAAGGCGCTAAAGACGTGATTGAGGCAGGTGCGGACGCTATTAAGGTGGGAATCGGCCCCGGTTCGATTTGTACAACCAGGGTGGTCGCAGGAATAGGTGTGCCGCAGATTACCGCTATCTATGATTGTGCCCAGGTTGCCGCGCGATACGATATACCTGTCATTGCCGATGGAGGTATAAAATATTCGGGAGATATCACAAAAGCTATCGCGGCGGGCGCGGATATGGTTATGCTTGGCAGTCTCTTGGCGGGAACGGAAGAAAGTCCTGGAGATATCGAGATATACCAGGGGCGGAGTTTTAAAGTGTATCGCGGAATGGGTTCATTAGGGGCTATGAAAGGTGGCAGCAAGGACCGCTACTTCCAGGAGTCGACAGCAAACGAAAAGCTTGTGCCCGAGGGAGTGGAAGGCCGGGTGCCGTTTAAAGGTTCGCTTTCCGAAACGGTTTACCAGTTAATCGGCGGGTTGCGGTCGGGTATGGGTTACAGCGGGTGCCGTAATATCCTTGAATTAAAAACAAAAACAAAATTTATGCTTTGCACTACCGCCGGGTTGAAGGAAAGTCACCCGCACGATGTGATGATAACGAAAGAAGCACCCAATTACAGCGTGTAATTTAAACAAAGCCTGTAACCAACTGTCGCATTGGAGTTACAGGCTTTGTTTTTGGCCGACATACTTTTTGCCCCGGTTTTTTATATTTTTAAATCTTGGCGGTTTTCAAACAGCATGTTTTCAAACAAGAGAATATCTTCTTCACTAACATTCCTGCCTATGCGCGCCGTCAGCACGTTGGCGGGGTCTTCCAATATATCGGGATCATCAGTGGCCCGTTTCATTAAACCGACTTTTTTAAAGGCGTTTATCATCATTCTGTGATAAGCCAGCAAACTTAGCCCACTGCCTCTCAAATCCCAGTGCCAGCAAAATTCAATAGCCACGACAATATATTCCTCAACTACCCGATTGGTAAACGCTTTTTGCAAAAGCGCCGTGCTGATTCCCTTTTTGCGCCAGGGAGCACTAACTTCAATGCCGCCAAGCTCCAGAACACGCGGGTGTTTGCTCCACCGGCTGTATTTGCTCGGGTAATGGAAAGTCAAGTAGCCGATAATTTCCTGGCCGATTCTAGCAACGTAAATCATTCCTTCAGGTAAAGCCGTGATTTTTAGCAGGGCTTCCTTTTGTCTGTCCGCCGGCCGGAAACTTTTGAGTCCTTCATTCATGTACATTTTTTCAAGATCAGCCGTGTTAACCGGCCCCTCCACTAGCACTTCACCAATATTTATGTTTTGCGAATATGGTTCGAGATTGGCATTGTTCATTAAATCATCTCCTTTAAGATTTGTGGTCAGATTGATTTTGTTTTTTTATTATATCCATATTTTTATAAAAGTCGATATTAGAAAAAAAATTGTTGGATATGGTTGTAATTAATTGGAAATAATATTTAAATTTTCTATGGGAAAAAAAGGTATTTTGAACTTAATGGGTAAATATTTAATTATAAAAGTTTTCATAAGCGAGGTGTAAAGTAATCATTATGGGTGGGCG
This sequence comes from Pelotomaculum sp. PtaB.Bin104, assembly GCA_002067205.1. Classification (GTDB taxonomy): domain Bacteria; phylum Bacillota; class Desulfotomaculia; order Desulfotomaculales; family Pelotomaculaceae; genus MVQL01. The sequence continues at coordinate 3,924 of MVQL01000156.1, read as the reverse complement.
ACTGAATTCACTAACTGATGTTTTAAAAAAAACACTCTTCTTTTTTGAAGCACTTTCGGTAGCTGAGCTAATACCTTATGTTCATCGAAAAATGCTAAAAGATTATTCTTTGCCGCAGGTGGAAGAGAAAGTTAACCTGTGTCTCAGTCAGCACCCGTGTTTTAACGGGGAAAAAGACATCTGGCATTTAAATTTGGAAGGACTGCGGGAGAATGATCAGTTTTATTCCCTTTTACTTAAGCGGGGTCAGCCGTTAAACCTCCGGGATCTTTTGAAAAACGGCAATACGAAAAAAAGAAAAACAAAAAAAATTTTGGCGGAGGAGATTCTATTGATCTCCGACGGAAGATTTATTCAGCTTGATAACGGGTATTGGGGACTTACCGAATGGGAAGTTGAGGCAGGCAATTATTCTCTGAAGCACCTGATCATCAAGGCTATGAAAATGCATCCGGGTGGTTTGTCAACACAGCAGCTATACGAAATAATTAACGCGTGGAGAGCCACGGGCATAAAAATTATTGAAGGAGTGCTGCTAAAGTTTCCATATTTTGAACAGATTGGGGAAGGCGTTTGGAGCTATAATCCGTCTTCTCAAATTATTTATGAAGATTTATTGAAAAAATTTATTGGTTTGGTTGGCAGGCAAAAGCAGAGGTGGCACAGGGACCGGTCCCGCTGGCGGACGAAAATAGATTCTTTGCAGCAAAATCTTCAAGAGGCCATGGCCGGTCAAGCAGAGGTTGCGTCTGCCCTTGCTGAAAAAATGGAGTTGGCCGGTCAACATGATTATATGCTTTCCCAAATGGCGGAAAAGGACCTGTTGCTTTCACTGCGCAAGCGGGAAATAATGCGTTACAGAGAACATTTGAAAAAGTTGGAAAACAAGTCTGACAGTATTTTATACCAGTGCCGTCTTTGGGTTGCGAGAGCCAGGGAGGCGGAAGAAAGTGTGGCAAAAGTGAAGGCTCTGCTGGTTAAAAATCAGAACAGCCTCGAAGGCCTTTTTACCAAGCTGCAGCACTATAAAGAAAAAGACCGTGAAAACAAAGCCAGGCTTGTCGAATTGAAAGAACAGCATACTATTAAAGTAGCTGAATTGCAGACTGAGATCGTGGAATTAAAGCAGAAGATTGAGAGAAAGAGAGCTTCCACGGCGATGGAAGAGCGAAGAATGCTGGAGGAGATAAACGACTTGAGCAATGCTTTGAAAAAAGCGCTCAAAGTAGAAGAAGAACAACAAAGGGCATACTCTATGGTTCAGCAAGAACTGGCGGCGGCCAAAGAAGACCGCAAGAAGCTTGAAAGGCAAATGAGAAGTCCGTTTGTGCGATTGATTATTAAAATAGCATCATATTTTAGCGGACATTCTTAAGATTTCTTCTCATTTTTAACAAGTAACAAGTATAGTATCATACTTATTATTACTGCAATGATGATATAAAACTCAGAACAATCCATACGAAAAAAAATAAAGAAGGGTTTTATTTTTAGTTTGGAGGAGTGAAGAGTGCATGCAGCAGATTCGTTTGTTGGCAATGTGTGAGAACCAGGCGGTGCGCCGGGGCCATCAGCTGAAGCCAGCCTACGGTTAAAAGTCATGTAAGCAGTATTTTGCGCAAGATGGGCTTGAACACCAGAACCCAACTGGTTTTTTGGAGATGCAGAATATAAGTGCAGCTCAAAAGCTGCTGGGAATGAGCGCAGAGAGGGGTATTAAGGCAAACGGCGCAATTGAATCTGCGGTAGAAGCAAGAGCTTCGTTGTGAAATTTTCAATATGAAAATGTTCAGTATGGGGAGGGTTCCAAGTGGGTTTGGTTAGTGTGGGCCTCGTTTTGTTTGCTCTTATTCTGTTTGCAGTGACTTTAGCTCTATCTTTTAGGATCCCGCAAAAATTTAGTTTACATAAAAAATTTGACGGCCCGACACAAGGAGCTTTTGAGGAAAGCAAGCAAAATGTGATTATCCTGAAACTGCCTGACAATGGTAAATATCCTGATAATTGCAACATAGATTTTAAAGTCTCCCTGGTTAACAATAAAAAAAATGAGCAAGATGAGAAAGAAAATGGGATTAGTGAACAGAGGAAAAAATTTTACCGCAGATTGGATGAATACTTTTAGCCGAGAATGCTGCCAGTCATTGATGTTAGCGCAGGAGGAAAGATTATACTAAAGCTTCAATTGATCATGCTGGTTTATCGTTCTTAATTTCATACTAACGGATAATATTCATTCGTGCGTACTTCTGGTAATGTTTATCTGAAAGAATAGAGGCGTTGCTTGCAACAAAAGGAGGTAGCAGGTTGAACAATGCAAATTTTTCGTGCGGGACGGACGAGCAGGTCATAGACATGAGGTTCCTAATCAGGGTATTCAAAAAATACTATATATTGATCACACTGGTTACACTGCTTGCGGTCATCGCCAGCGGTTTTTACTGCTATTATATGCTGAAACCTTTATACAGGGCCAAGACCATCTTGCTGGTGCCCCAAGCTACTGAAACTGTGAACAAGTCCCAGCTAACCGCTCAGAAGGACGACTTGAATTCTATTCTCAATTCCCCTTACCGCACCCCCGTCTTGACCATGAACACTTATGTCGGGATTGTCAAGAGCGAGATTTTGATGCAGAGAGTGATTGAAAAACTGCGTCTGGATGAAATAGGCTGCACACCCCGCTCCCTGGCCGGCCAGATCAACGCCACGGCTGCTAAAGACTCCTGCCTGCTCGAAGTGACCGTCAGCAGCGGCGACCCTGATTTAGCGGTCAGCATAGCCAACACATTGAACCAGGAATTTATGGCCATGATGTCTGAAAAAAATCAGGAATTAATGGATCACTCTGTCGAGTTTCTGCAGAACCAGATGGGAGCAATCAAGAATCAGTTGGCGAACATAAACGAACCAAATGAGCAGAATCGCCTGAACAGTGTCATCACCCTCCTATCCGAGGGGATTGCCAAGACCCAGATTGCCCGTAACATAGATCTGGGTAACCTGGTGCTGGTTTCACCCGCCATGTCTTCCTATCTTATAATGCCCAAGAGGTTTCACATCATAACCGCGGCCTTTATCTTAGGTCTCGTGTTTTCCGCAGGGCTGGCCTTTCTGCTGGAATCTTACGGATAGCAGCAACGTCAAGCGGACATATTCGTGAGTGGCAATGTTAAGTCTTATCAGTCCAATATTCATCTTGAGCATGGTCTGAATGGTGTTAAATGACGGCTGGATATGACTGCACGGCAGCGCAACGTTGAGCTTTGGGCAAGGTGTGAGCGCCATAATCGCAACTTATTTCTTTAACTCACCGGTTCCACGCGTCTTGTTGTCGTTTCGCACTGGGCTTATGCCATCCTGCAGGCGGGAGGAGCCAGGGTGTGGCCCGGCTCCGCCTGGATGAGTGTTTTAATATTTTAACGGAAGTGTGCTCTTAATGTTCTAATGGATAATATTATCCCCGTTATTGAAAGAATAATTAAGCCAACAGCTGCTATATCAAGAAGAATAGAAACGTCCGTATTGTTTATTTTTCCGGAATGGAGATTCTTGATAAATCTCATCAAGTTATTTTCTTTGTTGGCGCTTCTAACATCGCCTTCTTGTAACGCTGTTTCATCGGCAGGTTTGCCATATTCTTGCGTTTCCCTGCCAAAATTCTCACCTGTTTTTTCAAACTGCATTTGCTGCCCTGCTGACGGCTTGTTTACACCAATGAGCCACGGCTCAATCATTAATAGACCGGTAACAGCTTCTACAAGTATTAGTATGGAAGTAAACAAACCAATCCATAAATGTAGTTGACGACATCTTTTCAACGTTTATCCCTCTTTTTTATTCCGTAAATTACTTTTCAAAACGCAGCGCCTCAATGGGGTCCAGCCCCGCCGCTTTCTTAGCGGGGTAATAGCCGAAGAAAAT
>MVQL01000155.1 GCA_002067205.1 Pelotomaculum sp. PtaB.Bin104 | reverse complement strand
GGTGGCGGATATTTATGGCCCACGTAACACCAGGATCAGTGTGCCGATAAAATTCTTGCTCCAGGCTATGGCAAATGAGCCTATAACAGTATATGGAGATGGTTCCGACAGCCGCTCTTATACATTCGTCGCTGACTTTACCGAAGCGGTTGTCCTGAGCATGATCAGGCCTGAAGCAACCGGGGATGTATTTAACGTCGGAAGTGATGAATGTGTATCCATGAGTGAACTAGCTTCTAACATTAGGGAAATAGTGGGAAGTGCCAGCCCGGTCCTTTTTCAGGACAGTCCGGCCGCCGGACGCAGGCTGTTTATTGACAACCGGAAATCAAAAGAAGTACTTGGCTTTAAACCGGCGTTCAAAATCGCCGAAGGACTTGCCATAACCCACCGCTGGCTTAAAGATAACCCGGAGTATTATCATTTGTAAAATAGCGCCGCTAAAATGGTGGCGATGTGCAAAAGCTGATCGGTAATGTTGACCGGATGCAATTTTGATAGTGATGAAGCAAAAAGGCGAATCTTGAGAAAGTCGATTGCAAAATGTGTGGCAAATAGAAAAAAAAGTTTCCATATTGAAAAAAAACCAGTTAAAATCAAGGCGAGGCTGATTACCAGCGCCCAAGACAAGGCGTGGGCGGCCAGCGCCATGATTTTTTTTCTTTTATAAGCAGCCAACCGGGTTAGCTGGAGAAAAAAATCAGCAAATACATGTCCTGCCATTAGCAGGATTAAAATTGAAAACATAATTATCCTCCCGGCGCCGTATAATTAACTATATTCAAAAAAAGTTTTTTGGATTCTGGAAAGTGCAAGCTGTTTTTAAACAGACCATGAATACTTTCTTTATCGGGGAGCGGGATTAAAAAGGTTGCCAGGGGATGTTGATGAAGTCACAGCAGCAGTATCATAAATGATCTTTAACGAACCGTGGAGAGGTAATTCTATCCGCGGTTATTTTTCATAAAAACTACTTGAACCTATAATTTTTTATTTTTATTGACAAAATATCTTATGGGGGGAGATTAGGCTGTGGATAATGAAGAAATATTAAACACTTGCAGTCATTTGTTAGATAAATTAACGGTAATAAAAGGATACCTTCAACTGAGCACCGAGCGGAAGAAGGTTGACTATTCTTTATTATTATTGCAAGAAATCAATGATATACAAATGTTGGTATATAAAATGATTGATGCATTAAAAAAATAGAGGGCGATTCTTCCCAGGTTCTAAATAGTTAGAATTTTAAAACAATTGTTGCTTAGAGGATTTCAGAAAGAAATAACGAATATTAGACTTAAATAGCAAATGTAAAATTATACCATCTAGGAGGGCATTATGTCTCAATCTTCACAATACCTGCTTATTGTTGATGATAACGCCGGGGTATGCCGTCTTTTGCATGAGTTGTTCAGCGATGAGGGGTATATTGTTGAAACGGCGCTAAACGGCGCGGAAGCGCTTAAGATAGTTTGCGCCAAAACCCCTTCGCTGATCCTTCTCGATGTTAAAATGCCGGGTATGAGCGGTTTGGAGACTCTGGATAAAATAAAGGAAATCGTTCCGGACATACCGGCAGTGATGATGACCGCGTATACTGAGTTGGACACGGTAATGGCAGCTCAAAAAGAAGGTTTAATCCAACATTATTTAAGCAAGCCTTTCGACTTGGATGAGATTCGCCGCTTGGTCAAGAGGATTCTACTCAGCAGAGAATGCAAGCATAAGGTAACTGGTTAATGTCTTTACTGAATGCTGGTTTAATGCTCAGGAGTTGGCTGTCGATAGTATCCGGCAGGAGTTATTACCATCAGGAACAGCCGCTAGGCAAACTCTTTCAGCCTGGTGGTGTTCTTGGCTATTTCAATGACTTGACAGCTAAGACAAGATGGAGGGGACCAGTTTCAAAGGGTGGTTTTCCTCTGAACCAAACAGCAAATGGCAGTCTTGTTTTTGTCCCCACGACCATAGCGCAAAAGGCTCTGGGGCATTATGACAGTTGGTTGCTGGGCGGAGACCGCCGAAACCTGGAAGACTTCATGTTGCTTGCCGGCTGGCTGCGTGAGCACCAGGATGCGGAAGGCGGGTGGCAGATATGGCCGGTACTGGGTATGGCCGGTCTTTCTCACTATTCAGCGATGGTTCAAGGCGAGGCTGTTTCGGTGGCGGTGCGGGCGTACCTGCATGATCCGGAACATGCGTGGCTGAGAGTGGCGGAAAAAGCTGTCAGGCTAATGCTAAAACCTGTTACGGAGGGCGGGACCGCCCGGTACACGCCGGAAGGTCTTGTACTTGAGGAATATCCGTCAAAGAGCCCGAACACCATCCTCAATGGATGGTGTTTTGCTCTCTATGGCTTGTACGATTTCAAGCTTGCAAAAGCATGTTCGTCTGTTGACATAGAGCAGGCGCTAAGCGACACACTCCGGGCGCTGAGTATTTACTTGCCCCGTTATGACGCCGGTTACTGGTCTTACTATGACACCGCCAACAACCTTTCCAGCCCTTTTTATCATAAGTTGCACATTGCGCAGTTGCTGGCGATTGAGAAAACATTTCCCGAGGTTGAGGCGGCAGCCCGTTTCTACCGTGCAAAATTTGAGCGCCAGTGGTCATGGGGCATTAACAAGCTTAGAGCCGTGGTAAAAAAAGGATTGCAAAAGATTTGTCACCCGCCTGAATGTATACTTCGATGATGTGTTAACAAACAGGGAAACACTTACCGGATCTTCTTTACCGTGGATCCGGCTTTTTCATTTCTTTTCGAGATTTGTGGCCAAGTAACGAGTTTGACCGAACCCGGGGGGGAAAAGAACTTGTACAATTATAAGGCCGAACATGAGCCGCGATATATGCCGATAGGTCACTAGGTATATGGATTGGAGCAGCGCTTGCGATTAAGGCGGATAAAAGACCGTGGAACGATTTATTGTGGAACGATTTATTAAAGAAATTCATAGGATGAAGTTAAAGACAAATGAGCGATATGCTTCGGAGGGATTCTTTGAAGATTGCCACAGTGGTCGGTACCCGGCCCCAGTTTATCAAAGCGACGATGGTTTCCAGAGCAGTCAGGGAAAAGCATAATGAGATATTGATTCACACCGGCCAGCATCGCGATGCGAATATGTCGCAGGTGTTTTTCTCCGGACGGGGCTGTCCCGCGCCGGATTATCATATTGACGCCGGACCGGCCGCGCCGGGGCGGCAGCTGGCTAAGATGTTCGACGGGCTGAAGGCCGTGTTTGAACGGGAGAAGCCTGACGTCGTTGTTGTTTACGGCGACTCCCGCTCCACGCTGGCCGGGGCGCTGGCGGCGTCAAAAACAGGTATGCCCCTGGCGCATGTTGAAGCCGGCTTGCGCTGTGGCAAGCGGGCCATGCCGGAGGAATTTATCAGGGAATTGACCGATTATTTGTCTGCCATATTGTTTTGCCCTTCTGAAACAGCGGTGCGCAACCTTAATAAGGAAGGGATTATCAATGGCGGCGGCGCAGCTCCCGGCAAGGAAACTGATACGGTTCGGTTTAGGGGTTCAATTGTCGTTAATGTCGGGGATGTCATGTATGACGCTTTGCAGGAGTGCCTGAACAGGGGCAATTGCTCACCGCCATTGGCGGCAGGCCGGCTTCCGGAACCCGGGGAG
>MVQL01000154.1 GCA_002067205.1 Pelotomaculum sp. PtaB.Bin104 | reverse complement strand
AGGGTCCAGCCGGTAAGCCACTCCAGCACTGAAGTCAACAATACCGAGCCGATAAACAGCAAGAGGATGTTTTCCATGTGAGATTTAGCTTCATGATTGCATTGTGTGTGCTGCATTATGCCCATTGTGCTCCTAAATGTCACTGCCTAACTGTTAGGGGGTGACATTTTATCAAAATCGAATAAACAGCATTTAATTTGATTCTAGTATGAGCAAACATTATGTTCATGAATGTATGCTAGACAGGCACGTTGAGATTTGTTTGTGCTTGTTAAATTTTTAACAAGCTTTATACGATGCGGGTAATTTTATTGACAATATTGGCTTTAATTAAGTTAATAATCACATGGTTACCTGTATATATACCATAGATTGTCCAGTAATATAATTTAGGGGGTAATTGCGATGGTTCAGGATCATTCCTTTGAGGAAATAGAAGTTGGTGATTGTGCAAGTATAAGTAAAACGATCAGTGAAGCAGACATATTTGCTTACGCCGGCATAACCGGTGATCTGAACCCAAATTTATTACTAGGAACATATAAATATGCCAAATAGTTTTGTCGAATATTTTTTGATCTACCGGATGCATTCCAGCGGTTCACCCCGGTGCCTTTTTTATACACCTGACCTGGTTAATTTATTGTTACAGTTGGAAACAAGTATGACAACTAAGCTGTTAATCACAAACCCCGGTAAGCACAGACAATAACAAATTACATAAACCACTTATGTCCACAGCTCACATGAATGTCATGGCTTAACATTAGCCAACGCAATAAACTCCCTCTGAGGTTGCATTTAATAGAAATAGCGGCCGGCTGTTTTCTAACGCCAATGCGATAAGCCGTGTCCCGATAAAAAACATTGCCGGCAGAATTCTGCCGGCAATGTCGATCACACTCGTTTTACTTGTAATAGTGGCATTTTTCTTTTCTACACCCGTGCGGGTGCCGGCTGCTGTCACCACAGACCAACTCCCCGTCACAAACTAAGGCAATGTTTAGAATTTGCCGCACGAGCTTACAACCTAAAGTCAAAGCCGTCCGCACAAAATTTTTACAGCAGCAGGGGCCGGTTTGCCCGGCTAAGGCCCCGATAACCTGAGACACAACCCGCATGGTCGTGGCTGTTTCCTGATCCTTGGAACAGGCGGCACTGAGAATAACACTGAAGCAAGAACCAATAGCGGGAGCTATGCCGCAAATGCCGGTCAGGCCACAATAGGCTCCAATTGCCTGTTTTTTTGTCCTTGCCAAAGCTTCAGCAATCCGATTTTCTGTAATATTAATTTCTCCAGTATTCTTAATTGCCGCCAGTAACGCCCCGGCCGAAATCCAGGCATGCTCACAGCCTAACATGGGGATGGGTGCCGCTTTCATCATTGTTTCCGCAATCTTCAGAGGGTCTGTACCTTGCGAAGTGATAGCCATATTCAATATTTGTTCATACAAGCCTTTCCCATGGCAATGATCACACACATAATGGCCACCGGGGCAGTATACATAGCCAACTTCTTTTTTCCCACAATATATACAGGAAAACTCCCTGCCCCATTCCAGGTAATCCAGTTTATTGCCACAGATCAGGCAGTTCTCTAAATTATTTACCTGGTGCTGACCAACACCAGCGGGGGCCGGGCCTGAGCAACTCCCCTTTTCCAGCTCTCTTATAGTCATCAGCACCCCCCTAATCCTCTTGTGATCCAGTCCGGCAGCAGCTGTCGATACCACCAACCAATTACTTAAAGACGCCTTTGAAAATAATCTGCGTGTGTGCATCCTTCATCGATGATTTTAGCGCCATTCCAGCGTGGGAGCAAGGTCTTTTTAGCGGGTATGAATTTTCATGTGCCTGGCATGGGCATTGTCATGCAGTGCAACCATCTTTACAATATTTCTTAGTGCTGCTCCCTGATTAAGTTCCAATGGCTTTTTGCAATTAGAGCCGCCCCCAGGGCGCCGGCCAGGTGGGACGCGGGCACGGTGATGATTTCCCGGCCCAGGTTACGGACCAGGCACTCCCTCACCCCCTCATTTTTCGAGACGCCGCCGGTGAAGGTAAGCTTGTCTCCCTTGCCCAGCCGCTCCGCCATGGCGGCAACCCGGGTGGCCACAGAGCGGTGGATGCCCGCAATTATCCAGTCCTTGCCGACCCCCTGGGCTAGGAGGCTGATCACCTCCGACTCGGCAAAGACGGTGCACATGCTGCTGACCTGGGCCGGATCAGCGCCCCGCGCCAGGCCGGCCAGATCGCTCACGTCACAGCCAAGGGCGGTGGCCATCACCTGCAGAAACCGCCCCGTGCCGGCAGCACACTTGTCGTTCATGACAAAGTTGGTGACATTTCCCGCGCCGTCGGTGAGGATAACCTTACTGTCCTGGCCTCCGATATCGATGACCATATCGGTACTCTCCACCAGGTAGTGGGCGCCCCTGGCGTGGCAGGTGATCTCCGTAACCGCCTTATCAATGAAAGACAGCGCCACCCGGCCATAGCCGGTGCCAATAATCATGTCGATATCCCCGCGGGACAGCTTATATTCCCGCAAGAGCGATTCTAAGGCCTCGGTCCCGGCATCCCGAGGGCTGTAGCCCGTAGGTATGACCACACTCTGCCAGGCAGTGTCGCTCATTATCACCGCCTTGGTCATGATCGAGCCCACATCCACCCCAACCGTAAGCAAAACCAGGCCACCTCCTGAAATAAATACAATATAGGCTTAGTCCAACTGCCGCATTCCCGGCTCTAATTTAATTGTCCAACATTTGGACAATTAAAATTTCAGCATCATCAATTCAACTGCGGTTACTGTTGCTAAACCTTCCTGCCCTGCGCGACCGAAAAAAAGCGGACCTGCATGTTGATCAACTGGTTGGCCGGTCAGAATATATTCCACAATGCCGCCCTGGGTGAATACTTCCGCAGCTTTGTGGCCTATGGCACCATTGCCTTAGCTTTGGTTATAAATATTAATCATGAGGATAAGTAAATCGTTATTTAGGTAGTATATATAAGACGAGTGTTCAGACACTCGCCTTTATATACATGGTGAAAGCGGAGGGAATCGAACCCATCGTCATGTGTGTTAACAGCTAATTAATTAATTTAATCCTTTTAAAAAAACTCCGGGTTCTCTCACGGTCAGGCTTACTGAAAATTATTTCCGGACTGCCTTCCTCAATGATTCTACCTTGGTCCATAAAAATTATTCTGCCGGAAATTTCCCTGGCAAAGCTCATCTCATGCGTAACGATGATCATACTCATCCCGTCCCGTGCTAAATCGCTTATTGTTTGAAAAACTTCCCCAGAAAGCTCCGGGTCAAGCGCTGACGTTGGCTCGTCAAACAATATTAGATCGGGATTCATGGCTAGGGCTCTGGCAATAGCTACCCTTTGCATCTGTCCGCCGGAGAGTTGGTGGGGAAAGCTAGCTGCCTTGTCTTCAAGCTTAACTTTAAATAATAGTTCTTGGCCTATTTTTCCGGCAGTCTTATTATCCAGACTATTAATCGTCATTAACGGCTTGATTATATTTTCCATGACTGTGTAGTGAGGAAACAGGTTAAATTGCTGAAAAACCATACCTACTTTGGTTTCAGAACCACTTTTATCGTAAATTGACTTGCCATTGATTAAAATCAGGCCTGAGTCGGCAGGTTCAAGTTTGCAGATACATCTTAGCAAGGTGCTCTTTCCAGAGCCACTGGGCCCTATTACTGAGATAATTTCCTTATTAATAACCTCAAGTTCTATTTCCTGCAAAACCTGCAATCCGCCAAACGACTTGTTCAGTCCGGTTATCTTTAATATGGGCGTGTTGCCCGTCATAATAAATTCCCGCCCTTTCAGCTTACATAGGCTTGATTTATCCGCTTTTCAATCTTTTTACTGATCAGGGATACAGCATAGGTCAGAATTAAGTATATCACTCCCAGAGTCAGATAAATCTCAAAGGCCCGGTAGGTCCTGGTATAAATCAGGTTTCCGATTCTCGTGAGCTCCGTTATAGCGAGGATTGAAACAAGGGAGCTCTCTTTTAACAAGGTGGCAAATGAATTCATCAGTGTTGGTATAGCCACCCTGATTGCCTGGGGGTAAATGATATAGACCAAACTTTGAATTTTACTGTAACCCAGGACATAAGCCGCCTCTTTCTGGCCGGCGGGCACGGATATAATAGCGGCCCGGACAACCTCCGACATGTATGCGGCGCTATTCAGAGCAAGCCCTATAATAGCCGCCCAAAAGGCTGGTATGCTGATCCCGACTGAAGGCAGTCCGTAATAAATAAAGAAAAGTTGAATTAAAAGCGGGGTCCCCCTGAAAACCTCGATGTACACCGCCAACGTCTTTTCAACTGCAACAGGGAGCCTTTCACTCCTTAGTGTGCCAACGATGAAGGCAACAATTATTGCGGCAATAAAAGACAGCGCCGTTATCTTTATGGTCATCAAGGTTGCGGATAACAAAAACAGCCAGTTGTCAGCAATAATTCCGAATTTCAAAACTTTACCTCCACATAAAAATTAAGGGCAAACACTAAATTTACCCTTAATCAAACCTAAACTTGCAGCCATTTGTCGATCAACTGGTCATATACCCCTTTTTCTTTTACAGTAGCAAGCGCTCCGTTAAGTTTCTGGGTGAGAGTGTCTTCCCCTTTTCTCAATACCATTACGATCTCAGCTGACTCAAGGGGCTTATCCAGTATCTTGAAGCCTTTTTGTTCTTTCATCTGCTCAACCGCATAAGCATAACCAACTATGACCGCGTCAATTCTCTTATTTTTCAAATCGATAAAGGCTTCCGGGTTGTAATTATATCTTTTTATTTCCTTGAGCCCCTGCAGCTTATCTGCAATTTGCTCGCTTCCCGAGCCTAGCTGCACTCCAACAACTTTCCCCTGCAGGTCCTCCGGTGATTTAATATTTGTTTCATCCTCCCGGACAACAACTACATCGTTCAGATTATAGTATACGTCACTCATATTGACATTTTCGACTGCCGCTTCCTTCTTAGACATGCAGGTGATTAAAACATCGTAATCACCATTATTTAGCCCTCCGAGCAGAGCCTGCCATTCCGCATCCTTAATTTCCACGTCTAATCCGAGCTCTTGGGCCAGCTCACCGGCTAGGTCTACGTCAAAACCCTCGATTTCTCCGTTTTTTTCGTTTCTCGATTCAAAGGGCGGGTATGCCGCGCAAAGCCCGACCGTGAGCTTATCATTTTTCTCGACCCTTTGCCAGGAATTATCCTGGCCGCTCTGACTGCCGGTTTGCGTATTCGAAGAACATGCAGCCAGCAGAGCAGCCAATAAAAAAATAAGTCCCGCCAGCAAGGGAATTCTTAACATATTTTTTGCCATTTCTAAAACCTCCCCACTAAAACATAAGTTAATATTTTTTATTAAATTAATTGCTCAATATTTTTCACAGAACCCTTAACATCCAGTTCATCTATTGCCGCAAGAGGTATATCAAGGTTTGCCATCTTTAATAATTCAATAATCTCCTCCATAAAAATACCCTGTTTATTAACCAGTTTGACCTGGCTGAGCTTATCCACAATACCGCTATCAGCTGTCAATTCCCCTCCCCAGGCCCCGGAGCAGGTCTGATGCACTCCACAACTGGGGCTTCCGTCAACACCGATGATGCCCGTGAGCTTATAGCCGTTATTTAAGTAATCTATCAACTGATCGATAATTGGTTTGACTATCTGCCGGCATTTTTCCCTATAGTAAGGATAATTAAATTGTTCTCTGACATGCCCCCACCGCTTCAGCCCGTAAACAGTCATTTCCGGGCACGGCAGCTGGATGATCCCGATCTCTCTTACCATTAGCAGGCTTACTATTTCAATAGCTGTTGCCGCATAGCTACAAAGACCCACCACCTTTGCATTTGCATTAATAATGCAGTGAGACAATAAAATTATTTTTTTACTCCTTTTAATTTGCTCACCTCTTTCCCGACAAGCGGTTGGCTGTTCAGCTTGGAGTCACATTATTGAATTTGGCGTCTAATGATGTTATTTTATATCATTAAATGTTGTGGGTCTAATAAAATATATTTATAATGTTATCTCCGCCTATGCACAATGCTTATCCAACTACTCCAAGACTTACCGCAAAGGAAAATATTCCCGGAGCAGACCCAAGCATGGAAATAGATAAAGTAATCCTGGCCTGTTCGACGATTAAAAATTAGTCTAACTTACTCGTATAGAACTCTCCGGTTCAGGTCATTATAGACAGGCAGTCAAGATTTAAATAGGAGGGATTACGTTGGCCAAACCGGATAACCGGGCGGATAATGAGGTGCACCTGCAGCAGCATATCGACCACACGATAGCCAACCTGCATGAAGCACAGGACTACCTGGAAGAGCATGCCGATGAACTGACTCCTGACGAAAAGCAAAATATCCAAGCGAAAAATGCCGGGCGCAAAGTCAGCGTTAAAAATTTTATAGTGAAAAAAAGAGACGAAGCACAGAAATAAGTTCAGATTTGATAAAAAATACATGCAGCCCTTTCCGCTTTAGGAAAAGGCTGCATTTTCTCTTTTAGGGAGGACTTCCCTCAGTTTATGGGCAGACAAAATTCGATGAGTCATCCGTTTCATTGCTTTTGGGAGGAGCCTTAACTAATTTCCGGGCGATGGGAATGTCTGCGGGGAGCAAGTCATAGCTCAATAAATCACGGATATCCACCCAGTGGTAAGCGTCATGGACACTTAAACGGATATCTCCCCCAACCAGGTCAACCCGGTAGGCCAACAGCCGGATGGCCCCCTTGGGGTACTCATAGATGCTTTCAGCAATATAATTTTTGACTCTTGCTGTTATTCCTAGCTCTTCAAAAAGCTCGCGCTGCAAACACTCCTGGGGAGTTTCAAGATATTCGATTTTCCCGCCGGGAAATTCCCAACCACCCGCATGCTTCTCACCCGGAGCCCTGCGGGCAATAAATACTCTATCTTTATCATTGATCATAATTGCTGCCGCAACATCTTTCATCCTACCTACTTACTCCGTTCTTTACTAAGTGAATTTATAAATTATAAATAGTATCATTAATAGTATCATATTTAAGTTGGTTCATACGAATATCAGATGAATATCACCTGGGCCAGGCGCCGGATCCGCTTCCAAATAGTCCCGGGAGTAATAAAGCATCCCGGGTATAGATAACAGCTCCCTTCTTTGCTGTTATTTTACCGTATCAACTGTAAAATACTACGATAAATTTGCGATAACATAAATACAGCCTTATTCATCTCCCTCACCAGACAGCCGACTAATTTATATTGTTTATATAATATTTATTACCATTTCATACCTAGTATCATTTATGCCGCCTTGAACATGCTACAATCACAAGGGTTCGTAATGGCCGAGCCAAGATTGTTACAGGGTCAAAAGGCTCTGTAACAGTCGGCCAAAGGTTAATATTGGGTCAAATGGCTCAATATTAGCCGGCGGGCAGAGTGGTAAGTGTTCCGGCAGGCTTGATCATAGTCGATTTGGATTATGATCAGGTCGTAAGGGATGCTTATCAGTCGAGCTAAGATTATTATGGGTGCCGACACATTTTAGCACTTTTTAAGCAGTGTTTGTATGAGGTTTATAACAGTCGAGAGATTGTTATAGGCTTCTAAGGTATCCATAATAGTCGAGCAAAGGTTATTACGGGTGTCGTAATGGTTTATGGCAGTCGAAAGATTGTCATCAGCTGCGTAGATATTCGTAATAGCTGTAGTGAAGGTCATTACGGGCTTTTCAAAGAGAAACCTTCCTCTTTATTGAGGAAGGTTTCTTAATAAATATTTGGGGGCTATGCCGTTAAATAAACCGGCTTAGTACCTTTGACACCTCTGTTAAAACGCCATCCCAATTATCAATCGGGATGGCGTAGAAGTAGGTTCTTGTCTTGTATTAAAGCAGGTCCACCACCAGGGTCACGCGGCGGTCCTCATATACTCCACTATTAACATATCCAGCCTCTGGCTTACCTCCAGCACCTGCGCATAACCAGCCCCCGCCTTAGCCAGCCTGTTCATCTCCGTCCGTAGGCGCTCAATTTCTGTAAATAATTCACCGCAGAACACTCAATGCCACCCCTTAACAAGAATATAAGTTCAAGGAGTGGTTATTCTATGAACATTATGTAATATCCTGCAAGAACTAGAAAAAATTTTAGAGAATAACAAAAACCTCCCCGAAGGGAGGCTGCCTTCAGCAAAATTCTCCTTCTATCCAGGTACTTCCATAAAAAAAGACTATTAAGAAAAAGTATAGCATTCAGTTGTCGGATTTTGCACTGCGCAATAACTGATTACTGTCTAACGGATAAAAAAATTTTCCCGGTAACGCAAACACCAGGGGTGAAGAAAGGGCTCTAGACTTTCCTTAACTCAAACAGTCTTGGGAATAGGATATTGTTTTCCAAATGTATATGCTGAAATAAATCTGATTCCATTTCTTGAAGTTTAGCATAAGTCGATTGATAAGTCCCGCAGCCATCGGCTGGAACATGATAATCATTAGTTATTATCCTTAATTCTTTCAGAATATCCCCTGCTCCCATGTGTTCTTCTTGTAATTCATAAATTATTCCTGTTGCCTCAGCTAAATCAGCTTCAGCACTACTATTTTCGTATTTGTTTATCGCTGGATATTGAATTGTTTCTTCTTTTGTCAAATATGCTTCTAATTCCATTTTAATTGTATGAAATAATTTATGAACTTTGGAAAGTTTAGGATGATTTTTCCCATGCACTCTTAATATTGTGGTTGTTAAAAAACTTATTTTTGGTAGCTCTGCCCAAAGATAAGCGTGATGTTTGTTTAAGATATGGTCAATTAATTCACCTAAAGGTGCTTCTTGCCAATTTTTGTCTTTTGAAGCCAGGTCATTCGCAAATTTTTCGTATAGATTATTAACCCGGTCCAATATTTCAGTTTCATTAAGTCCTTGTTCTATGATCGCTGTAATTAATGGTCTATCTCCACCACAGCAGAAATCAATTTTATATTCCTTAAATACATCTGCAGCTTTTGGAAATTCAGTGACTATCATTCCGATTTTTTGTGAGCTATTAAATTTACTCATTTTCATTACTCCCATTCTGCAACTATTTTTTTATAAAACAGTTTAACCTAAGATGCAGTACCTAAACTGCGGAAGCTCTCCGGGCTGATTTCAATAGGTTCGTTAATTAATGTTTGTGTTTATTTTATTGTTGTTATCTAGGTTGTTTAAATTATAACACCTTTAATTTTGATTTTTTAAAAAAATTTCGGTTATCGGTATATACAAGAACTTCCTTTGGTCCAGGCGGTCATCACGAACTTATGCGGGCGGGCCGGCCGGCATAGGCCAGGCGCTGTCTGAAAACACGAATAAAAACAGAAGTCTAATAAATATTTTTTATTTCATTACCATTCAATAATAAAAATTATCAATATAGTCAATAAAGGAGTCTTATAATATATATTGAATTGTTAATATAGTTATAGGATTGAGCAGCATGGCCTGCAAAAAGCGAGTCCAGCAAGTGCCTTGAACCTAAGAAATCATATCCGCTGGAGCAGCAGTCCGATAATGAACAAAGCCGGGATTAATCGGCAGGGAGGTGAGATTAGCATGAGTGCGGGACTTAAGTCCAAGCTAAACAGCTTAGGTTTGAAGTGTCATTGGTGAGAATCCGGCACCGCTGATTTGGCTGGAGTTGCCAGACAACAATATGTGACTGACACAAGGCTTATACGCATCGTATTCGCCAGCAGAGTCAACCTGGCATATGTACTCAGAGCTTTCTTAAAAGGAATAGAAGGGGCAAATGCCATCATATATGACTTAAGATAGTCAGATACACATTATACAAGATTTTAGCAATAACCGAAACGAACCACGAGGGGGAAGCCAATCATGGTAGGGTACCTCAATGACCTGGAGGAATTATTTTTTACCTGGTGTGATCACGCCGTGCAAGACCACATTAACCGCGGGGGGACTGTGCTCAAGCGGTGGCGGCCGTGCAAGAATCCGGACGGTAGTTATGATCTGGTCTTTGAACTGGCTGCTCGTGATCAAGCTGCAGTCAAATTTAACGTGCCCGTTCCGGAGGAGTTTCACAAACTTCTTGAATGTGAATACTTCATCAATCACCCGCCCAAATAAAGACGTGGCGGGCTGGTATTAATAGTTGATAACAGCAAGTAAATATAGATAGTTCACCTCAACTTTTGGACTTTTAACTCGGCTTTATAAGGAGGTCAGATTTGTGGATCAAAGAATCAGTCGCCGCGATTTCTTAAAATTTTTAGGTTTGGGCACTAGCGGGGCAGCTTTGCTGGAAGGGGCAACAGCCACATCTGCTTTTGCCAGCACAGCGGAAGACAAGCTACCCACTTTTGAATTAGGTCCCTTTAAGGTAAAAAAAGCCAAAGAAACTGCTTCTGTCTGCGCTTTTTGCGGAGTCGGCTGCGGTCTAATTGTTTATTCCGAAGGTGACCGGATCATCCATATTGAGGGTGACCCGGACAACCCCAACAATGAAGGGTCCATGTGCTGCAAAGGTATTGCCCTTGGCGACGCCAATACCATTGTGGACAATAACCGCAATAGGGTACTAAATGACCGCAGGCTTACGGATGTACTGTACCGTGCGCCCAATAGCACCAAGTGGGAGAAAAAAGACTGGGACTGGGCGCTTACTGAAATTGCCAGGAGAGTGAAGCAAACCCGGGATGCAAACTTTGAAGAAAAGGACGCCAAGGGGGTCACGGTTAACCGCACCCAAGCCATCGCCCACATCGGCAGCGCCTCCTGCGACAATGAGGAAAATTATCTCTTCCAAAAAATGATGCGTGCCCTGGGGGTAATCAATTTCGATCACCACGCCCGGCTTTGTCACTCCTCCACTGTTACCGGCCTGGCCCAATCCTTTGGCCGGGGAGTGATGACCAACAGTTTCACTGATTATAAGAACAGTGACGTATTTTTAATTATCGGCGCCAACCCTGCGGAAAACCACCCGCAGATCATGCGGCACCTGGGTATTGCCGTGGCGCAAAGAGGCGCGAAAGTGATTGTTGCCGACCCGAGGTTTACCAAGACGGCGAGCAAGGCTAATATTTACGCGCAGCTTCGCCCGGGGACTGATATAGCTTTCCTTTACGGGATTATGAATTACGCCATTGAAAACAACCTCTATTTCCACGATTATGTGGTTAATTATACCAATGCTTCCTACCTGGTCAACCCGGAGTACGCCCTGAATGAAGGCGCCTTTAGCGGGCTGACGGAGAAGGACGGCAAGTATTCCTACGATAATCAGAGCTGGCAGTACCAGAAAGACGGGGACGCGATCAAAAAAGACCTGACTCTGCAGGATCCTTATTGCGTGTTCCAGATTCTGAAAAAACACCTCTCCCGCTACGACATTAAGACGGTCTGCAGAATTACCGGCACACCGGAAGCCACCTATAAGAAAACATGCGATCTGTACTGTTCAACCGGCAGGCCGGACAAGGCCGGCAACTTGATTTACGCCATGGGCATCACCCAGCACTCTTACGGCGTCCAAAATGTCCGGGCGACAGCCATGCTTCAGCTTTTGCTGGGCAATATCGGTGTTGCCGGCGGCGGCGTCAACGCCCAAAGGGGCGAGTCAAACGTGCAAGGCTCCTCCGACCAGGGCATTCTATATGCCAACCTTACCGGTTACGTCGGCGCCCCAAGTGCGACAGCGCACGCCAACTTAAAGGAATACCTGGAGAAAGAAACTCCCAAGACGAGCTACTGGTCCAACAAGCCCAAGTTCTTGATCAGCATGCTCAAAGCCTGGTATGGTGATAAGGCGACAAAAGACAACGACTTTTGTTTCGACTACCTGCCCAAGCATACCGGCGGTGATCACTCCCACATGGCGATATTTGAAAAAATGGCTGCCGGCAGCATTAAGGGCTATTTTGCTTGGGGACAAAACCCGGCGGTGGGAGGCCCCAATGCCGTCAACTCGCGCAAGGCAATGGAAAACCTGGACTGGATGGTAGCCGTCGACCTGTTTGAAACTGAAACAGCAGCCTTCTGGCACCGCCCCGGCGTTAACCCGGCCGATATCAAAACCGAGGTTTTCCTTTTGCCCACTGCTTTTTCCTACGAGAAGGAAGGGACAGTGGCCAACAGCTCCCGCTGGATCCAGTGGCGCTGGAAAGCGGTAGAGCCGCCCGGACAGGCCAAGAGTGACCTCTGGATCGCCTACGAGATCATGAACGCCATTCGCAAGGAGTACCAGTCAGGCGGCAGGTTCCCCGATCCTATTTTGAACCTGACATGGGATTTCGAGCCCCGTGTACACGGGGAACCGGATATCGTCAAAGTGGCAAACGAAATGAACGGCTACAATGTGGCAGACGGTTCTCTTCTAGATTCTTTTGGCAAGCTGACCGACACCGGCTCCACGGCCTGCGGTGTCTGGATTTACGCTGGCTACATGTTTATCGACCCGGTCTTGAAGGTGCCCGCCTCCCAGAGGCGCAGCAAAGAAGACAAGAGTGGCCTCGGCCTCTTCCCGAAATGGTCCTTCGCCTGGCCGGCAAACCGGCGCATTGTCTATAACCGCAACTCCACAGACCCCTCCGGCAAGCCCTGGGATCCCAAGAGAATGCTGGTTTCCTGGGACGGCACGCAGTGGGTCAACAACGATGTGCCTGACTTCCCGGTCAAGGATGCCGCTACCGGCGACGTCATCCCTCCGGAAAAATCAGCGACTAACTCATTCTTTATGAATACCGAAGGACAAGGCAGGCTGTTTGCGCCAACCGGTGTGAAAGACGGCCCGCTGCCGGAGCACTACGAGCCGGTTGAGAGCCCGGTAAAAAACATTATGGGTAAGCTGCAAAGCAACCCTGTGGCAGCTAAGTATAAAGGTCCCTTTGCCAAAATCGCACCGGTGGCTTCTCCGGAATTTCCATATATTGCCACAACCCACCGCCTGGTGGAACACTACCAGAGCGGTGCTGTGACCAGAAACTGCCCCAATCTTACAGAGCTGATGCCGGAAATGTTTGCGTCCATATCGCCGGATCTCGCTAATAAAATCGGGGTTAACCCTGGTGATCCGATAGTTGTCAGCTCCCCCCGCGGTGAAATTACCTGCAAAGTCAACGTGCTGCCGATTATCAAACCGCTCAAGGTTGACGGCAGGGAAATCGAACTTGTCGCCATGCCGATCCATTGGGGTTATCAGGGCCTAGCCACGGGCAGTTCGGTCAACGAGATCACGCCTAGCGTCGGTGACCCCAACACCATGATCCCGGAATTTAAAGCTTTTGTCTGCAACATCAGGAAATCGTAAAAGCGAAATTAACCGGCTGCTTAAATGCAGCCGGTTCTTATTATTACAGAGATATTTCATCCGCATCGCCCGCGATACGCCGCAAGTGAAAATGCAAATAATCTCTTTCAGCCCAAGGCTTTTCCGGGCAACCGCCTGTTGTCAGCCAACGGCCAGGTAATTCGTTCCCTGTCGAAGTACTGGAGCAAAGGCAAGGCATATTTGCGGCTCGTGTGTAAAAGATCGCGCAGATCACTTACTGTCAACTCACCTTTTTGATGAAAAAAGCCTGCTACTTCCCGGCTCGCCATAGTGATCGTTTCATCAAGCAAATAAAGATTTTCAACCACCTTTTTTAGTTGACCGGTTCTCAAAAGATATCGCAACAACTCCGTGCTGGCGTTCTTATCCAGGCCTGTCGCAGCGGTCAACTCACTCCATTTCGGGGGTTGAAAGCTTGCTTCGGCTAATTTCTTCTTGATCTGCTCAATAATTAAATTCATTTCCGGGCTTGGCCCTGAGACAAAAGTCGGATTGGCGACCACTTGAGCCGTGCAACGGAGCAGTCGATCTTTTTCCAGGGCGGCAAGTAGTAATTGAAAAACTTTATTATTCAAAGCGGGAAATTTCCGGGAGCGCAGTTCTTCTTTGGGATACCCTTCCCGGAGGGGGAGTTCATGGTGGTAGGACTCCAACATTTGCTGCAGCTCGCCGGCCATGCGCCGGTAGACTTCAGTCGATATCAGATAAACTTTGCCGTCTCCAGGCACTAGCTTAACCTTCCCCTGCCGGGCAAGGTGCTGGGCCAATTCTTTGGTCTCAGTCAATTGCAGCCCCGTCCTTGCTGCTGCATCCGCTAATTCAGGCAACCAGGGGTTGCCCTGTAAATATTGTTCTAAAATCTCGGCCGGCGTACCTCTCTCCCACGTTTCCAGAGCCTTGAGGACTTCGCTGCGAAAGCGCTTGTGCTTGCGGACCGGCGCCGGGTCAATGACAGCACCCCCGCCGATTGTCCGCATTGGTGAATAAGACCGGAGCACAAAACGGTCCCCCCTGACTGCAGTCGTCTTACCTTCCAGCTCAATTTGAGCATAGGCCATCGCCCCCGGCACGAGTTCCTCGCGATCCAGCAACACAACCCGTCCCAGTGTTTCACCGGCGCCCAGGTGAAAACGCATCCGCGCCCGGTTTTTCAACGGCTTGGCGGCGTTTTTCTGCAACAGCAAGTGCACGTCCAGCCGGTAGGACGGGGTAAGACTGTTTACACCGGCTACCACACTCCCGCGGCTGATCTGCTCCACCTCCAGACCAGCCAGGTTGGCCGCCACCCGCTGCCCGGCCCTGGCTAATCTAATTTTTTCACCATGTGACTGGAGAGACCGCACCCGTGTGATTAAGCCCTGCGGCTGCACTTCCACTGTATCACCGACCTGAATTTCACCCGCTACGAGCGTCCCGGTAACTACTGTACCAAAACCCCTGACGGAAAACACCCGGTCCACCGGCAACCTTGGCGGGCCGGCGGTGGTTTTAGCCGGAGTAGCCTCCGCCACACGTTCCAGCAACTCCAGCAAGTTGCCGATGCCTGCACCGGTCGTCGCTGAAACCGTTGCCACAGGGGCATTCTCTAAAACCGTGCCTTTTAAAAAGTCCAGCACTTCTTCTCTTACTAAATCAAGCCATTCGTCATCGACCAGGTCAACTTTGGTCAGGACAACAACACCTTTTTTTATTTGAAGCAACTGGATGATGTCCAAATGTTCACGGGTTTGGGGCATCACTCCTTCATCCGCAGCAATCACCAGCAGCACCAAGTCAAAACCCCCGGCCCCGGCCAGCATATTTTTAATAAATCGCTCATTCCCGGGCACATCAACAATGCCGCACGTGGGGCCGCCCGGCAGCTTGAGGGTGGTAAAACCAAGCTCGATCGAAATACCCCGCTCTTTTTCTTCTTTCAACCGGTCAGTGTCAACACCAGTCATAGCTTTGATTAAGGCAGTTTTACCATGGTTTGCGTGACCGGCAGTTCCGATAATTAGGTGTTTCATTTTTTAGTTCACCTTTCCTATCGTCACTATTTACCGGTTCAGCTCTTTTTCGAAATCCTTAAACTGCAACAACACTTTTTACTTCAGGAAGTTCTTGTTTAAGAACTCGCTCTATTCCGTTTTTTAGGGTTATAGTAGCACCTGGACAAGTTCCACAGGCTCCCCTTAACCTAACTTGCACTACGCCTTCAGGGGTAACGTCAACAAGCTCAACATCTCCACCATCTCTTTGGAGAAAAGGTCTGACTTTATTCAATACTTCCTGTACCTTTTCTTTCATTGATTACAACTCCCTCCGGTACAATAGCTTAATAAAGAAATTGTACATTTAAACACTACCAATGGCAAAGAAAATATATTTATAAGCTATATATAGCTTATAAATATATTTTATTAATATTTCAATTCTCATTATTGTGTTACAGCGAAAATAACCATAGCCTGATCCCATAGCAGCAGATTATTTCAAGCCGACAGTCTGACTAACGGCATTCAGTGACAAATAAGTCCATAAATACTTTATTATTTAATTCCATGTATCATAAAAATTATCTATCGACCCAATAAAGGAATATTGTTATTTTTATTGAATTATGTCAATGCCGCTTTCAGGATTACCATCCTGATGCAATCAGTAACGGCTACATATCGGAAACGGTTAGCCAGCTAAGCTTATGAAGCTAACCGCCTAAGCTGTCCGATAATGAACAAAGCCGGGATTACTGAAGTAAGGAGGTGTGATAAGCATGAGTGCAGAGCTTAAGTTAAGACCAAAGATCTTAGGCTTAATATTTAATTGGTGAGCATTCGGCGCTGCTGATTTGGCTGGAGTTTCCAGACAACAAAGAGTGACTTACACAACAAAGCTTATACGCATCATGTGCACCGGTAGAGTCGACCTGGCATATGTACTTAGAGCTTTCTCAAAAGGATTAGACGGAGTTTTTATTGGCAATCATCAGCTGAGCGAAATGCCATTATACTACTTGACTGTCTTAGCCTCCGGCTTTGCTTGCGCGGTGAATGAGCGTACCTAAGCACAAAAACGGTAATGAACTCTTAAGCCAAATTGAGGCGGTACCAAATTTGTTGAAGTCATTTATTGAACAAAGCAGTAATTACGCCTCAGGAGTGTGATAAGAATGAGTTCGGAGCTTGCATTGATAGAACAGCTATCTAAATGTCTCGGAAACAGTAATTTCGGAGATGTGATGGTGGTTGGCGGAGGGATCAGCGGTATTCAAGCCGCGCTTGACCTGGGCACTGCGGGTTTTAAGGTCTACCTGGTGGACAAAGCGCCGACCATTGGCGGTCACATGGCCCAGCTTGACAAGACCTTTCCCACCAATGACTGCTCAATGTGCATTGAATCACCTAAGTTTGTTGAATGCAACCGGCATCCCAATATAGAGATCATGACCTATGCGGAAGTTGACAGTGTGGAAGGGAAAACAGGAGACTTCACCATAACCCTGATTAAAAAGCCCAGGTATATTGATGAGAGCAAATGCACGGGCTGTACTGTCTGTGTAGAGTATTGCCCGGTCCAGTACCCTGATCAATTTAACCAGGAAATATCAAATAATAAAGCCATCCATATCTACTTCGCTCAGGCAATTCCCCTTAAACCATATATAGATGAAAGCTGCCTTTACCTTAAAGAAAATAAATGTCAGATTTGCAAAGCAGTCTGCAAAACTAAAGCCATAGATCTTAATCAAGCGGCGGAGAGAGTTCAAGTAAAAGTAGGGGCAATCATACTATCTCCAGGATTTGAGCCGTTTGAACCCAGGTTGAGGGCAGATTATGGCTACGGAAAGTTCGATAACGTGGTAACCAGTATGGACTATGAACGGCTGTTATGCGCCACCGGCCCATATGAAGGCGAGATCCTGCGCGCAACCGACAAGAAACACCCCCATAACATCGCCTGGATTCATTGTGTCGGATCCAGACAGGTGATCCCGGGCGGCAACAGCTATTGTTCGGCCGTATGCTGCACCTATACCCAGAAACAAGTGATCTTGACCAAAGACCATGACTCCGAGGCGCGGTGCACCATATTCCATAACGATATTCGCTCCTATGGCAAAGATTTCGAGCGCTTCTACCAGAGAACGGAGAACCTGCCCGGAATCCGGTTTATCAGAAGCTACGTATCAATTGGCAGGGAGATCCCGGAAACTAAGAATGTGACCATCCGGTATTCCACACCAGACGATGGCGTCAAAGAAGAAGAGTTCGATATGGTGGTACTGTCCGTGGGTTTGAACCCGCCTGCCAACTTTGAGGCCCTAGCCTGCAGGTGCGGCATTGAGCTAAATGCCCACGGATTCTGTAAAACCAATCCGTTTAACCCAATGGAGACGACTCGCCCGGGAATTTTTATCAGCGGAGCCTTCCAGGGACCGATTGATATCCCCGAGTCGGTGGTGACCGCCAGCGGGGCCGGCTCCCAGTGTGGCGAGCTCCTTAACTACCGGCGGGGGAACCTGTCCACAGAAAGGGTGTATCCACCGGAGAGGGATGTCTCGCAAGAGGAGCCCAAAGTGGGTGTCTATGTGTGTCACTGTGGGGCTAATATCGGCAGAATCGTAAATGTTCCTGACACAGTGGCATATGCCAAGACCTTACCCAATGTTGTTCATGCTGAAGAAAACCTCTTTATCTGTTCTACCGAAGCGGCCGCGATGTTAGCCAAGGACATCCAGGAAAGAGGTCTCAACCGCGTGATTGTCGCCGCCTGTACACCCAGGACCCACGAGCCGCTATTCCGGGACACCCTGCGGGAGGCGGGAATTAATCAATATTACTACGACATGGCTAATATCCGGGAGCACTGCTCCTGGGTTCACTCCAAAGAAAAGGAAGCGGCCACGAAAAAGGCCAAGGATATCATCCGGATGTCGGTAGCCCGGGCCCGCTTCCTGGAGCCCCTGCAGGAATTTGATCTGCCTGTCGACAAAAGGGCGTTAGTGGTCGGCGGCGGCGTGGCCGGCATGACCAGCGCTCTCTCCATAGCTAACCAGGGCCATGAGGTTTTCCTGGTGGAAAAGGAACCCGTCCTGGGGGGAACTGCACGCAGAGTTCATTACACCCTGGAGGGTAAAGATGTTCAAGCATATTTGCGTGATCTGATCCGCAAGGTTTATCAGCACCCCTTAATACATGTCTATACTGCTGCGACCTTCACGGAGGCGAGCGGCTATGTGGGGAGTTTCGTAACCGGGGTGAAGTTCAACGGAAGGGTCACCGAGATAAAACATGGAGCAACAGTCATCGCTACCGGTGCTGAAGTATACCAGCCCACCGAATACCTTTATGGTGAAGATCCTCGGGTAATGACCCATCTGGAGTTGGAGGAGCAAATCGCCGCCAGAGAAGAAAAGGTAATCAACGCCGGGAGTATTGTGATGATCCAATGTGTAGGCTGCAGAAACGAAGACAGAAATTACTGCAGCCGGCTCTGTTGCAGCGAGTCGGTCAAAAATGCCTTGAAGCTTAAAGAGATCAATCCGGGAATGGATATCTATATTCTCTTTAGGGATATCAGAACTTATGGCTTTAAAGAGGATTATTACCGGGAAGCGGCAAGTAAAGATGTCCGGTTTATCCGCTATGAGCCGGAAGCTCCGCCTCAGGTGGAAGCCGGCGAGTCGGATGAAGGCCGGCCCGTTCTGAAAGTTACCGCAACCGATCCTGTTTTAGATAAGAAACTGGAAATAGATACTGATTTAATTGCTTTAGCTGCCGCAGTTATTCCCGCCGCAGATAGAAAGGAAATATCCGGCTTGTTTAAGGTATCTTTGGGTCCGGATGAGTTCTTCCAGGAAGCCCATGTCAAATTAAGACCGGTTGACTTTGGCGCGGAAGGGGTTTACCTGTGCGGCATAGCCCACTATCCCAAGCTTATATCTGAAACGGTGAGCCAGGCGTATGGTGCCGCCGGCCGGGTCTTAACGCTTATCGCCAATGACTCGGTTGTAGCCTCAGGCTCTGTATGCGCGGTAAATGAGCGGGCGTGCATGGGCTGTGGGGCATGTGTCACAGCGTGTACGTATGGAGCCATAGAGCTTCATGATACAAAACTAGGCCCAAAAGCAGAAGTTATTCCCGTCCTCTGTAAAGGAGACGGCCTTTGTAATACAAAGTGTCCAACAGGCGCGATTCAGCTAAAACATTATACCGATGACGAGCTTTTAGAACAAATTGATGCACGTTTCCAAGAGTATAGCATTTAGTAGTGGACAAAGGCCGGGATTACTAACAAAGGAGTTTAGATAAGCATGAGTACTGAAGCTAACTTTACACCAAAGATGATCGGTATCATTTGCAATTGGTGCTGCTACGGGGGGGCGGACCTTTGCGGGGTTTCCCGTTTTCAATACCCACCCTATATCAGGCTGATCAGGGTCATGTGCTCTGCTAGAGTCGATATGAAACATATATTCCGGGCTTTCTTAAATGGAGCGGATGCAATGTTTGTCGGCGGCTGTCACCTTGACGACTGCCACTATATCACTCATGGCAATTACGAGGCCATAAGCATGGTTCAGCTAAGCAGAAAACTGCTGGAGCACATAGGAATAAATCCCAAAAGACTAAGGATTGAATGGGTATCTGCCGGTGAGGGCATCCGTTTCGCCAATATAATGAATGAATTTGGCGCGGAGATAGAGAAGTTGGGACCGCTTGGCAAAAGTGAAGGAATCAGTGAAATCGAATTAACGTCCAGACTTGAAGAAGTTACAAAGCTAATCCCCTATATTAAGCTGGCTAAACGGGATAAACTGACAATGCATATTCGGGACAACCATGAAGCCTATTATGATCTTTACACCTGTGACGAAATAGCTCAGTTGTTCAGCGAAGTACCCTCGTACTATATCGACCCGCAAAAATGCCAGGCCTGTATGACGTGCGCAAGGAGATGCCCTGTCGAGGCAGTTATCAGTGCTAAGGGCCAGATCCACGTAATTGATCAAGAGAAGTGTATAAAATGTGGCACCTGCTTTGAAGCTTGCCCGCCTCGCTTTAGTTCGATCAGAAAGATTGTTGGCGAGCCTGTTCAGACTCCTGTTCCTGAGGGTGAAAGAGCGGTAGTCAGAAAAAATAAAGAAAAAATTAGCTAAATCCCTTTACCGGTTGATTAAAAAGACGTCCTCACCTTAGGTCTGCATCTAAGTCTAAAAGATACTTTTTATTTTGCCTTAAACAATAACAAACTATCTGTCGATCCAATATAAGGATTATTATTATTTTTATTGAGCTGTTGTCATAGTTATAGGATTAAGCAGCAATGAAAAATGTATAAAATGTCCCTTCTAAACATGTATGCACTTAGTTTATCCCGGGGGCACGATGAATGGCCTGATTATGAACAAGCCGGGATATAAGTCATTCAAGAACAAGACAATTTATTCTGCATTCAGGAGGTTTAATCAGAATGAGTGAAGTTAAGTTTACACCAAAAATGTTGGGTATCGTATGCAATTGGTGCTGCTACGGCGGTGCGGACCTTTGCGGAGTTTCCCGTTTTCAATACCCCCCTTATATCAAATTGATGCGGGTAATGTGCTCCGGCAGAGTGGAAATGTCACATATTTTCCGGGCCTTCTCCAATGGCGCGGACGGGGTTTTTGTCGGCGGCTGTCACATAAACGACTGCCATTATATTACCGAGGGCAATTACGATGCCTTGGGCATGATCACGATGTGCAAAAAATTACTGGGGCTAATCGGCGTTAACCCTGAAAGATTAAGGCTTGAATGGGTATCCGCCGGTGAGGGCATTCGATTTGCCAATATTATGAATGAATTTAGCGGGAAGATCGAAAAGTTAGGTCCGCTTGGTAAAGCTGAGGGAATGGACGAAGCTGCCTTAAAGTTCCAGTTTGATGCGGTAATGAAACTGATCCCCTACATTAAGCTGGTGGAAAGGGAAAGACTGAGAGTACCGGTGAGATCGGAGGAGGCGTATCTTAAATTTTTCCAAAGTTACGAGTTCAACCGGTTGTTTAATGAAACAATCTTAGAGAACCTGGCCATCAGCCAAATTATGTCACTCCTGCGGGAAAAACCCCTGACCACCGGAGAGATCGCCAAGGCTCTAGACCTGACCCCCTCTGAAGTGTCCCGGCACCTGAACAATTCGACAAGGCATAGATTCGTCAGGTACGATGAAGGCCTGAAGGCTTATTCTCTCGCGTAAGGTGAACAGGCAGACAGCGCAAGAAATTCTTGCACCGGCTGACTGAATAAGCAGTACTTGAAGCAAAAGAAAAGCCAACTATGATGGAGGCGGTATAAAATACCGGGACTAACGCCGGTTTTATACCGCCTCCAATTCTTTGTCACGTGTCTGCAACCCTTAATTAATTACATAAGCCGCAAACGACTAATCCCTCTTCCTAAGTTAATCAACTTTTGCCATGCCCTCCCGCAGGTACTGGTGCGCCAGGTCTACATAAAGCTGCTTCGCCCCGGTCATGAATTTCTCGTCCCGGGGCTCAATATTTCTTACCACGCGGGCCGGGTTTCCGGCGGCAACGGCTTTTTCGGGAATGTGCTGCCGGTTCTTGACCACACTGCCCTCGGCCACCACTGCCCAGGGGCCGATCCGGGCATGCAGGCTTAAAATAGCGCCCATGCCGATTAAAGCATAGTCCCCCACCTCTTCGGCATGCACGATGGCTCCGTGCCCAACGGTGACACTGCGGCCGATCCGGCAGGTACCGTCAGGCGGGGCATGCACAACAGTGCCCTCCTCGATGGCCGTGCCCGGGCCAATCTCAATCGTACCGTAATCACCCCTGAGGATCACCCCGTGGCCGATATAGCAATCAGCGCTAATTTTAACATCACCTATCACCATCGCCAGCTCACTCACGTAGCTGCCCGCGCCGACCACCGGCGTTTTGCCGGAGAATCGATATAATGACATCTTTTATTCTCCTCATGTTCTTAGAGTTCCACCTTATGCCAGAGGGTCTAACTTTGATTATTCACGTCAACGCGCAACATTAATAGCGCTGTATGAACCGGCGCGCGTTTTTCTCATCATGGGCAGTGGAATGTCACAGCGTCGCCCAGCATAAAATCTCCCATGTCTCACTTATACTTCGCTCCAAATTTGTCCCGCCATCCAACAGGTAGAACGCCGGTCGTGCTCTCAGAACCTAATTTATGCTTCTTTTACTTTATTTCATCTTAATAGGATCAAACGCCATCTTAATTCGCTCCAGCGCCCTTTCCACCTGCGCCCGGGGGCAGGCAAAATTAAGTCGCATAAACTTATTTCCCTCCGCCCCGAAGATGATACCGGCATTAAGAACAACCCTGGCCTGCTGCAAGATGAACTCCTGCAGCTTTTCCCCAGCAAGCCCGCAGGCGCTGAAATCCAGCCAGGCCAAAAAAGTGCCCTCAGGCTGATAATACCCTATTTGCGGCATTTCTTGCGCTAAATACTGGGCAATAAAATCCCGGTTGGCCTCCAGATAAGCCAGCAGTTCCTCCAGCCAGGGCGACGCCTGGCCGTAAGCCGCCATGGTCGCGACCAGGGCAAAAATATTGGGTTTGGGATAGGCATCCCTGGTCAGCATCCAGGCATAGGCCCGGTGCAACCGTTCATTGGGAATAATCAAATTGGATATTTGCAGGCCGGCCATATTGAAGGTCTTGTGGGGCGAGGTGCAGACGATCACATTTTCCTGCACGTGGTCCCCCAGGTTGAGGAAATTGATG
>MVQL01000153.1 GCA_002067205.1 Pelotomaculum sp. PtaB.Bin104 | reverse complement strand
GAAAAAGCTAATCAGTCTATGTAAACTAGCTGCCTCATACCCGGTTTCCTCCATTAATTCACGTCCGGCACAGTCTGTCATGCTTTCACCCGGCTCTAATTTACCCGCGGGTATTTCCAGTAAAGGTTTTCCGACAGCATGACGGTATTGTCTTACCATAATTATTTCTTTTTTTTCATTCACAGGAATAATCGCAACTGCTCCGGAATGCTCAACAACTTCACGGGTTGCAGTTCGCCCGCCGGGCAAAGATATCGTATCGACCCTTAAATTGATAATATTTCCTTCATATATACGCTTTGTAAAAATGACTTCCTCAACCGTACCGGCCATTTCATCACACCTTTCCAGGAATGTTATTAATCCAGGCAAGTATAATTAAGAATAATATTTCACTGTATTTTGTCAATATCCTGCAATTTTCTCCATATCACTTGCATTAAAACGAGTTTAGCTTTTTAATAACGATCCTTGAAGGATTTTTTTCCCGGGCATAGAATTCTTTTATCATATTTACTGGTATAACATGCTTGATAGTTCATATAGTTATACAGAATTCGCCTTAACCAAAAGGGAGGAAATCTTGTTTTGGCTGTTAAAGTCGGCATTCCCAACGCTTTATTATATTATGTCTATTACCCGTTGTGGCAAGCCTTCTTTAACGAAATCGGCGTTCAGGTAGTTACCTCTGGAAAGACGACTAAAGAAATACTGAACAATGGTGTTCGTGAAGCGCTTGCAGACGCGTGCGTGCCTATAAAGCTTTTTTTCGGTCACGTCATGGGGCTTAAAGATCGCGTTGACTACCTCTTCGTACCTAGAGTTGTCTGTATTAACCGCAAAACCATTTATTGTCCAAAATTCCTTGGTTTGCCAGATATGATCAAGCATTCGGTAACCGGCTTACCACCGGTCATCGATGTTCGCATGGACACGCGCCAGGGACGTTTTGCCATGCTCAAGGCCTACATGGAAATTGGCGACATATTTGGCGCCAGTAAGTATTCATCCTCTCATGCCTACAGAAAAGCACGAGGCGCCTTGAACCGTTATAATAAACTATTACGACAAGGCTGGAATCCACCAGAAGCAATTAGCCTTTTGCATAGGCCGGGTTCCTTGCCAAAACCTCCTGCCGCTAGCCTGAAGTTTGCGGTTATTGGTTATCCTTACAACATTTATGACAGTTTTATTAGTGTAAATCTTTTGGATAAATTACGGCGTTTGGGAGTAACTACGATCACTGCGGAAAATATTTCCCCGTTATCATTGGCTTGTCAAAAAAATTGCGGCTTACCGAAACGGCTTTTCTGGACTTTTAGCGACCGGGCCTTAAAAGCCGCCCATCTCTTATTTAAAAAGGGACACATAGACGGTTTGCTGCATCTCACTGCATTCGGATGCGGGCCGGACTCATTGTTAAACAAGTTTATCGAACTGGAAGCGAAGAAGCACCGGGACATCCCTTTTATGACTTTGATGATCGACGAGCATACTGGCGAAGCCGGTATGGCTACGCGTCTTGAAGCCTTTGTCGATATGGTGAGGCGTCGGAAGGAGTCTTTGGCATGCCTAAAATAACTTTCCCGCGCATGGGAGAATCCTACCGGACTTTTAAAATGTTTCTAGAGGATTTAGGAAACGAAGTGGTAGTACCTCCCCGTCCGAGTAAACGCACTTTGGATCTGGGTATAAGATATGCTCCTGAATTTGCCTGTTTCCCGCTAAAAATCCTGATGGGCACCTACCTGGAAACCATAGAAATGGGAGTCGATACAATTGTTACCACTGGTGGCGTCGGCCCATGCCGCGCCGGGGAATATGCCATGTTGCACCATAAAATACTCAGTGATCTAGGACACAAGATCAAAATGATCGTATTTGAGCCGCCCCGCTTGTATCCTGTTAAATTTATTCAAAGTATATGGGCGCTGAATAAGTCAGGAGTCTCTATTAGAGGCATTATCGCTCATGTCAAACGGGCCTGGCGTAAGCTCCAAGCCCTGGACAACCTTGAAAAGTTGAGTCATATGGTGCGGCCAAGGGAAATCACTCGCGGCAACACCACCAGAGTCTACCGGAAAGCGCTGGAATGGATTGATCAGGCTTATACAACTGAACAAATAAAGGAAGCCGAATCCGCCGCTTTGAAAGCTCTTCACAGCATTCCTCAAGATCCCGATCGTATTGTTTTGAAAGTCGGCATTGTTGGGGAAATCTACGTCCTTTTAGAACCGGCCAGCAACTTGGAAATAGAAGAAACTCTCGGAAACCTGGGAGTTGAAGTAGAAAGGTCGATGTTCCTGACCGGCTGGACTAGGGACAACACCTGGAATGAAACTACAGAGGGTATTACAGTTAAAGAAGCTGCTTCTCCCTACCTCCCTGAACTAATTGGCGGACATGGCCGGGATTCTATTGGCAACACTGTCCTTTACGCCAAGCGAGGCTTCGATGGGATGATCCAGCTCGCGCCATTTACCTGTATTCCGGAAATTGTCGCTCGTTCTATCCTGACAAAGGTGAGCAAGGATTATAATATCCCGGTTCTTACTTTTTTCCTTGACGAACAGACCGGAAAGGCCGGCATGACAACCCGCCTTGAAGCGTTTATTGATTTACTAAGAAGAAAAAAACAATTCCGTAGCGAAGTTCAATCTTTTACATGTTGTTAAACGGAAAGGATTGTTATGAAGGCATACTTGGGTATTGATGTCGGTTCAGTCAGTATAAATATCGTTATTCTCGACGAGGCTGGGTCAGTAATTACCGGTCTTTATCTACGCACCCAGGGCAGACCTATTGAAGTAATTCAGGAAGGGCTGAAGCAAACTGCCGGTTTACTCCCAGCGGATTTAGAAATTTTAGGAGTTGGAACAACTGGGAGCGGACGTTATCTAGCCGGAGTAATGGTTGGCGCGGATGTGATAAAAAACGAAATAACCGCACACGCGGTAGCAGCATCAATGTTCATTCCCGAGGTTCAGACCGTCATTGAAATCGGCGGTCAAGATTCAAAGATCATCATTTTAAGAGAAGGAATTGTAACCGACTTCGCGATGAATACGGTGTGCGCAGCCGGCACCGGTTCGTTTTTGGATCAGCAGGCTTCCCGGCTCAATATTCCAATTGACCAGTTTGGGGGTCTCGCTCTCCGTTCCGAAACCCCTGTCCGCATAGCCGGCAGGTGTACAGTATTTGCCGAATCGGACATGATTCATAAACAACAGATGGGGCATAAGATAGAGGATATAATCAAAGGCTTGTGCCAAGCCTTGGTCCGGAATTATCTTAATAACGTCGGCAAAGGGAAAGAAATACTACCACCCGTGATGTTTCAGGGTGGTGTCGCTGCCAATGTGGGGATCAGAGCCGCCTTCGAAGAAGCGATCGGCATGCCCATACAAATACCAGAGCATTTTGGGGTAATGGGGGCGATCGGCGCCGCCCAACTAGCCAGGGAAGAGGTTGCCATGACCGGTAAAACTCGCTTTAAGGGATTTAAAACAATGGGTCTTCCATACCGGACCGGCAATTTCGATTGCAATGGTTGCCCAAACGTTTGTGAAATAGTGGAGATTTATGAAGAAGAAAAAGTTATCGGACGTTGGGGTTCACGGTGCAACAAGTGGGATGTAGTTGAAAACAGCTAAGCTCAGCTT
>MVQL01000152.1 GCA_002067205.1 Pelotomaculum sp. PtaB.Bin104 | reverse complement strand
TGAACCTCGCTGTTTGATGGAGAAATTATTAATTTTACCGACATGCCGGGAAAAATTTTTTCAAGGTCGGTTAGCTCACCCGTCCCGAAGGGAAGTTGCTTAATATCACCATCTATAACTTCATCTTTAAAGGTATAAAATGCATCGGGTGATATGGAATAAATCTTCTCATCCTTAAAAAGCATAACTTTTTGTTTTTTATCATTCAGGGAACTGCTTTCAATTGACTTAACAAAACCCTCCCGCTCCTCATAGCCGCCATCGACTTTTTTAATCAACTGAGTGGATGGGTTTATCACAGCGGTTATTTCCATGGCTATCGGCAGATTGTTTTCATTTGACAACGATTTACCGTTAACTGTTAACGGTATATTTTCATCTGATTGGGCAATATACCCGCCTTCCCTCAACGAGGGGTTTCCTTCCAGGAACAAGTTGCCTACTGATATAGCCTTTACCGTGACCCCTTTTGCGCGCCATAAACGGGAAATTATATATTTGTTTTTGGACGCCAAATAAATATCAGATCCTGTAAGTACATGACCCGAGTCTGCTGAAAAGAGGCTGTCGTTAATTACAACCTTGGCTCCGGTCAAAGAGTTGCCAAGCATTCTCCCGTCGGACAGAATTACCCTTGGCCAGTTTACGTTTTTAACAGTGGTCTTGCAAACATTTTGACCGAACACCAGTGCATAATCCTGTGCAGGCTTCAATGAACGTGTGATAGCGTTTTTCTTAATTTCTTTGGCAGACACGATTATTTTATATTTACCGGCAACCGGTTCTGGAATAAACACCTGCTCAATATTGTTTGTACTATCGGATATGCCGGAGTGGAGAAAATCGTTCCCCAGGTAAACTCCGCCGTCCGGGCTAACTACCTTTAAATCAAGATCATTGACAAGCGTTTTTCCGGCACCCACCTCACCGGCCGGGTCCGTCCAGGCAAGAGTCGCCTTAAAAGGTGTTTCAGCGGAGGTAACTTCATACTCATAAGAGATTTCATCTTCTTGACTCAAACCGATAATGTTGTCAACCACCTTAACAGTTTCTTCCTTAAGTGAAATAATTGTGGTTGAAAGATCCAAAGATCCGAACCCTTCATTAGAAGGACCTTTTTCAGACAACTTGGCTCCGTTTATTAATAAAGCTTTAATCAATGCCGCGGAAGGATCGAAAAAATTAGTCTCCTTTAGTAAATACTCACGCAGTAGAGCAACCGCGCCGCCTGCCACGGCAGACGCCATGCTTGTCCCATCCATGCAGGTATAACCAGGAAAACCGGACAGGTCACCTTCCATAAGGTTGGATTTGGCTGACACCACCGCTGTTCCGGGTGCTGTAATTTCAGGCTTTATACGCCCGTCCGAAGTGGGGCCGCGACTGGAGAAATCCGCCGTTTGCCCAGCCGTAAGAAAACTAGGGTATAAAGCAGGTCGGGGGCTAACCGACGCGCCCACAGTGAGAGCGTTTTTACTATTGGCCTCAGAAGTTAATGTACCGCACTTTGGTCCCTCGTTTCCCGCTCCGTTGATTACCAAGAAGTCCATGTGGCCTCTGATAAAGTCATCAATTTGCCGAGAACTGTCAGTATAGGAGTTTTGTTTTACCCCCCAGCCGTCAACATGGACCCTCGCGCCAGCGGAATAGGCAGGCTCAAACAGTTCTTTCAGTTCGCCAGGAGGGGCCAACTCACCGTCGGCATTCATTATGGCTTGGAAATACAAACTAGCCCCGGATGCGACCCCCTGGAATTTCCCGCCCGAAGAAGCGCCGGTGCCGGCGATAGTGGCCGCCATGTGAGTACCGTGGCCAACAGTGTCGGCGGCGCTGTTAGACCCGGACCACGATTTTAACATAACAACCTTCGGCATTTGCCCCGGCGTGCTCTGGAGATCAGGGTGCAAATCATCAATTTTACCGGTATCCAACCCACTGTCGGCAATAGCCACGATTTGGCCCGCTCCGGTTAAACCCGGCACCGTTACAAAACCAGGTACATTTAAGGGAGTGGCACCAATAATATCCCGTGCCCTGTCGTTCAAGAACACGGGTCTTTCTGATTCTTCCAAGGGTTTTGCTTTGGTAATATCTGTTCCCGATAAGCAAAGGCCCAAAAAAACAATCGTAAATAAAAATAGTAGCAGTAATTTATTTAAATTCAACACAAACCACTTAGATTTAGCCACATTAAATCCTCTTTACCAGGTATTCTTCTTTCGTTTTTTATTGTTTTCCTTCTTAATTATTAAATTAATTAAGTATAAGGGAAACCAACCACTCAACGAACTGCGAAATCCATCAATTATTAAAAAGAACCTAATTTTTCTTTGATGATATTTAATCTTTTCATTATATCAACATAATGATTGTTAAAAATACTATAGGGATCAAGTGTCGGTTTGGTGGCAAGTTCTTTCAATTCAGTGTAAATATTATAATAATCAACTAAATATTTATATGTTTCTTTGTAACCCTCATCCGGTTTAGACAATAGATATAACATGTCCTTGATATCTTTATCTCTCGCTGTAAAGTCACTGTAAATAGCGCTATAATTTTGAGGTATTATATTATTGGCTACGCCGTTCTTGAAAACGTTATTACTGTTTTTCAGACAGCTTTGCCAAAGAGACAACGTCATTTTTATATCTCTATCGTAACCCCTGACGTTGGCCTCAATAAGATCTTGCGCTTTTTGAAGATTTGCGAGATATTTATCATCGCTAATACTGATTTTATTAATATCATTATCCCAGTCTATTTTCTTCCCAAGACAC
>MVQL01000151.1 GCA_002067205.1 Pelotomaculum sp. PtaB.Bin104 | reverse complement strand
CACAATATGCCACCAAAGATAATGCAATTATTAAAGTTACATACCCAAATTTGTTGAAGTTTGAGAAGAAGCAACGCGAATATAGACCAATTGAAATTGGTTAATACTGCGATCTAGTTTCGGCACGCGCATGAACAATACTTTTGAGTATGTGCGCCGTTCGGATTTGGTCTGAGGAATTACCTAAAATCCGGAAGAAACTGTGGCTGTTCAGCTTAAGCTGTTCGAGATCGTGAGTCTGGTATAGTTTCTTACCAAAATCCAGTGTATGATATTGATGGTAAGACTATTATTGGTTGTTCAGTATTGACAATGAAAAAATTGGCACTGAAGAAATCGACAATGAATAACAAGTTAGTCCGATCAACCAAGTAATACAAGTTTGTATTCGTTACAAATTAACTATAATATTTGATTTTTATATATAACTGTTCGTTCCACCAGTGGCAGCCGTGCGCAGACAACGGATATGTCGTCTGGACCGACGAAAGACGCGGTCACTCCACCAATGATGTTAGTACCGATTTTGCCAACGCCGACGTCTTTTTGTATGATACCCGAACGGGCAATACCGCCCGCTTAACGGGTGATTGGATCCAGTCCCGGCCCCTTATCTCCGGTTCGTATGTTGCCTTTTTATATGACACCCAGGCGAATCCTCGTTACCAGGTTATCAAACTGCCAGATAATCTAGTTCCCTGAAATACCGCTAGGGTTGACTATCATGGACCCGGATCTTACCGCCTGGGCTATTATTTTGGGGCCCTAATTAATCTTCTATATTTATCCTCGCCCCCCTCTTTAGGAGGGGGGGGTGGCTTTTGTTAACAACATGATGCTTTCGATCTGTTTGTATGAACTTTCGCAAAACGTGCATTATACATGTTAATTTATGAGTATTACTTTCATTATTATCTGCCCCACGGCAAGTTCTTTGGGAGTAGGTAAAGGGTTCGCGTGTATATTCTTTACCGTTTCGGGCTGGAAGCAACTGCGTAACAACTATCCCGCAGGGCTAATGGGGGCTTTCTGGGTTGGTCTGCTGGAAAACTTTCTCATAGAAAAACAATTATTTGCTGCTGCTTCTCTTAACAGCGGTTACTTATATTTGAACACTTTTGACGTGGAGCAATACGTAATTGGGCCTATTCGATCCCGCACACATTCCTCTTTTTAATCTGTATATTTATTCTATATAGCCTTTTATTAAAT
>MVQL01000150.1 GCA_002067205.1 Pelotomaculum sp. PtaB.Bin104 | reverse complement strand
CGTAAGAAAGATGTTCTACATAGCACCATTTTCATCCTTCTGCTGGTGCCGCAACAGCGGCATGTTTGTCTATTTGATAAAAGATTGAATTAGGGGTCTATGATGAAAAGCTAATAATTGAACCTAATGTTTATAATGCATTGATTATCAGGAACGGTAAACTTCGTTTAATCCATATAATGAAATAACTTTGCCAGTCATTAACAAAGTAGTTTCCTGATGATGGTAGCCGGCTCCCTGTTGGACAATCAGCGATAGTGATGTCAATCGCTTTATTGGCAGGCTTTCTGCCACAGACTATTAAAGACCCATAGTTCAAGCTGGGAGATTTTTGTTCTGAACAGTCGAAAGGAAATTTGCTTTATATTTGGAATAAGTCCAGAAAGTGATTAGTATGAAGTATTAAGCTGCTTGAATAAGGGAACAACCCAAGTATGCTATGGAATTATTTGATTTTAAAGGGGCAACAAATATATGGCAATCCCAACATCAAGAACAAAAGTAAAAGCTGAAATTATGATTGATGAGGAAAAATGTACCGGATGTGGACTATGTGTATCCGTTTGTAAAGATTTTGGCTTAAAATTAGTAAACAAAAAGGTGAAAGTATCTGAAACCCCTTGTTTTGGATGTATAGGTTGCGGGCATTGTATGGCAATTTGTCCCTCGAATGCAATAGAAATACATGGACGCGAGTTATCCCCAAGTGATTTGTTTGATTTGCCGGATCAAACAAAAGCAGCAACATACGAGCAATTACTATTTCTTTTGCAGCGCAGAAGAAGCATTCGAGAATTCAAAGATATACCGATTGAAGATGCATTGATTACAAAAATATTAGATGCAGCTAAAACAGCGCCAATGGGATTACCGCCTTCTGATGTAAATGTTCTAATTTTGGATAATCCAGAAAAAGTACGTGCTTTTGCCAGAGATTTTTGTGATTACTTAGAAGGCATGAAATGGTTAGTATCTAATTGGTTTTTAACATTTATGAAACCATTTTGGGGTAAGGCAAATGATCAATTATTTAGGGGTTTTGTAAAACCGATGTTTCATGTCTTTATTGATAATATGCGACAAGGTGTCAATCTGGTAAATTATGATGCACCTTTGGCAATGTATTTTTATGGATCGCCATACACAGATCCAGCTGACCCTATTGTGGCTGCCACATATGCCATGCTTGCTGCCGAAGCGCTTGGCCTGGGCACATGTATGCTGGGAGCAGTGCATCCTCTGATCCAAAGCGGGAAAAAAGCAAAAAGATTCAGAGAGCGGCAAGGAATAAAATATACAAGTAGAGAAGGTTTATTCGTTATTTTTGGGTATCCGGGAGTGAAATATCAGAAAGGAATACATAGAACTTTTGCATCAATTACAATAAAAAAATAAACAGATCTCGGCACTATGAATATTTTATAGGCGTGGCCATTGACAGTCATAAAAAACACTGCTGAAAATAGCAATGTGGATAAAGGCCAGTTTTGTGAAATCCGGGTAACTCATTTTGCCTTAAATCCTGAATACAGCGACCAAATTGATAAATCCAGGGCTATTGATGGTATCTGCAGTTCTGAGGAGCTTTTATAAGCTAAAAAAATATGCTTGATAAAATGCTCAAATAGGAATTGTCTTTTATGGGAAGTCTTTTTCCATGGATGCAGTCGTCCATCTCGTGAAATGAAATATAAGTAAAAATGCTTTTAACCATTGTCTGTGACGCGCCGGTCAATATGGTGGAATTGCTGTTGGATTACAGGGATAAAAGAGCATTGATACTCGCGGCGAGTTTGTCAATGCTCATTAAAAAACCCAAAAAACAGGAAACAAAATATACTTCACAGTGTTATGTAATTATGCGCATAACTTTCTGTTATTTTAAGACCACAGTCAGGACTTTTGTAACCTTGCTTCTCATTATCCATATAACGGACAATTTGTCATTATAAAGGAATTTTGTAGATCAAAGTATCTATAGCACTTATAATGAATAAGGAGAGCAATTTTGACAAGGAAGAAAATTTTAATTCTAAATTGTATAGGTCTATTAATCATACTTTTGTTTTTGGCTTTTTATAACGGCCTTATTGTTAGAAAGTATATAATTAATTCGAATAAGTTGGCTGTAGGCGAGTTGGTAAGGATAGTTTTAGTTACAGATTTACACAGTCATATTTATGGTAATAATCAAACAAAGATTGTTTCGTTAATAATAAAGCAACATCCTGATATTATTGCACTTGTAGGCGACATCGCAGATGATAAGGTGCCGATTGAGGGTACAAAACGTTTCTTGGCGGGTATAAAGGGATTGGCGCCCATATATTACGTAACTGGGAACCATGAATTTTGGTCGAATGATATCGTAAACATTAAAGATATAATTCGAAAATATGATGTTACTATTCTTGAAAACAGCTATGAGCAGATTAAAATTAAAAACGCATCCATTGTTATTAGTGGAGTAGATGATCCTGATGTCGTCAAGTATGAGAAACCAGAGTTTGATTTGCAAAGAGAAATGCATTATACTTTTTCCGAATTACGAGATAAACCTGGTTTTAAAATACTTTTAGCTCACCGTCCTGAATTTATAGAAATATATAAAGAATGCAGTTTTGATTTGGTATTGTCAGGACATTCTCATGGTGGACAGGTTAGAATTCCATTTATATTAAATGGGCTCTGGGCTCCAAATCAAGGTTGGTTTCCAAAATATACCGGTGGAGAGTATAAATATGATTCTTTGACACACATAGTGAGTAGAGGTGTTTCTTATAACCCTCGATTACCGCGGGTATTCAATCCACCTGAGGTGGTCGTTATTGACATTAAGGGAAGTACATCTCGCTAATTGCTTTGATGCACAATATGAGCACATTGGGAATTTGCGAAACTATTTTAAACCGCACATTATCCATATAATGGGAAGTCCCTTGACCTATATTTATAGAATTGACCTATTTAATAAAACTAATGTTGTGATGCAATAGTTTTACAAGGATTAAAATAATAATTTGGAGAACCTATTGACTGATTTGGTCAACGGCATTATAATGCATATTGACTAAATTGGTCAATATGCATTTTGGGGAGAGTTTTTAAGTGGAAGAATTGAAAAAACACAAAATATTTACAATGGAGGATACGAAGCGTAACGTCCTTCTTACTGTGGCGATGAGTAAATTTGCCAAGAACGGATACAAAAAAACCACGACGGATGAAATCATTTTGGAGGCGGAAATATCCAAAGGATTGCTTTTTCATTATTTTGGGACGAAAAAGAATCTGTATATCTTTCTGTTTCGATATGCCAACACAACAATTATGCAGGACTATTATGTACTAATTGACTTAAATGAAAGGGATATTTTAGAGCGACTGCGCAGCATGTTTTTATTAAAATTAGAGCTTACTCAAAAATATCCTGCTATTTTTGATTTCGTTACATCAGCCTTTTATGAAGAAGACCCTGCGGTGGCTGTTAAAGTGAATGAGTATACAAAACAATGGTATTTTAATGTGCAAAATAAGATGTTAAAAGACTTTGACTCCTCTCTTTTTAAAGCAAATATTGATACTGAAAAAGCATTAAACATTTTTTTGTTTACCCTTAGAGGATACAGTGAATCTCAGGCTTCGCCGAAATACCGCATTGAAGATTACAGCAAGGAATATGAGCGATATCGTAGAGAAATTGATGAATATATAACTGTACTGCGCACGGCATTTTATAAGGAGGCCTAAGCGTATGAAATTAGCCTACAGTTTTCATGAAATTACAGATGAAGTATATCGTTTTGCCGGGGGAAAGGGCAGTTCTCTTTGTAAAATGTACAATGCCGGGATCGCTGTTCCAAACGGATTCGTCATTTTGTCTATAGCTTTTGAAGATAACCAACTAAAAGCAGAAGCACACGCCGACATTAAAAAGTGTCTTGAAAAGCTGTCTAACAATAATTTTGCTGTTCGCTCATCGGCTCTGTCAGAGGATAGCACGAAAACATCATTTGCAGGTGAGTTCGAATCCGTTTTAGATGTGGCAAGGGCTGATGTGTTTTCTGCCGTAAAAACGGTTGCAGCCTCGGTAAAATCAGAGCGGGTAAGCGAATACAGTAAGGTTCACGGTATTAACGATGGTCACAAAATTGCGGTTATTGTTCAAAGTATGATAAGCGCCAAGATGGCAGGGGTACTTTTTTCTGCTGACCCCATAACCGGCAGTCATGTTCATATGGTAGGCAACTTTGTTTTTGGTGCAGGTGAGCAGCTTGTTTCAGGCGAGAAAAACGCCTATCCTTTTACAATATCGAGATTAGGCGGAAAATATCAAGGAGATAAATCCTTAGAACCATATGTACAAGCCTTATATAAAGGTACATTAAGGGCAGAAAAGATTTTTGGCTGCAAACTGGATATTGAATGGGTTGTAGAAGGTAGTAAGCTCTATATTGTGCAAGCGCGCCCAATCACTACACTTCAAACAATTGATTATGACACCTATGAAATCAATCAAAGCCTTGACACCGATGCGCTTTGGAGCAGTAATAATGTAGGCGAGGCTGTACCTGACGTAATGAGTCCTTTTACATGGAGTATACTGCATGAGATGGATTTGGAGTGTCAGAAAGTACCCGGGTATTTCATGTTTGGCAATATTTGCGGCAGAACTTATTCCAATATAAGCATTATGATTTCTTCTTTAAAAGTACTTGGATATAATGTTCCGAAGGCCAAGGAGCTTATCAGCGATGTATTTGGATATATCCCTGAAAATATTGAAGTACCTATTTATCCGTTCAGAACACTTCAATTAATTAAAGAGATGTTCTTGCGGGCCAAAAAGAGCTTAAAACGCATGAGAGACTCCAAAAAACAAAGGGATTACTACTTGGAATACACACCAGTGTGGTATGTCAAGACGCTTGAAAGCATAGAGGCTGCCAATACAAAACAGGATTTGTTAAGGCTGTGGACATCCGATGTACGACCGTTT
Organism: Pelotomaculum sp. PtaB.Bin104; assembly: GCA_002067205.1. Taxonomy (GTDB): domain Bacteria; phylum Bacillota; class Desulfotomaculia; order Desulfotomaculales; family Pelotomaculaceae; genus MVQL01. The sequence continues at coordinate 10,254 of MVQL01000150.1, read as the reverse complement.
TTATCTGCATTATGGTATATCTGGTTCGGCGGCGCAGGAAGCGCGACATTAGCAACACTCAGAAGAAAGTTAGCTAAGATTGCGGGCGAGGAACTGGCGAATGTGTTATGTTCGAATTTCAGCGGGGAACAAACACTTGTAAGCATGAAGCCTTTGCTTGCAATAGAACAAGTTGTTAATGGAAGTTTAACCCCAGAAAAGTATCTGGATCTCTATGGCCACAGAAGTCCTCACGAGTTTGAGGTTTATTATGAATACCCCGCAGATGATCCAACATATGTTGACAAACGAATAAAAGAATATAAAGATTCTAATCTTAGTCCGAGTGAACTGGTGAAAAAACAACAAAGTGAGTTTATAAAGGGTAAAAAGCTTTTCGTACAAAGATTTCCTGGAAAGCAAAAATGGTTGGAGAAAAGGCTTGAAACAGTATCTAAGGATGCCAATACGCGTGAGTCTCTTAGAAATGAGTTTGTAAAGGTTTTTAGAGTAATGCGGCATTTACTGCTCAAAATTGGCGCAGTTACAGGGATCGGTGATAATATATTTATGATGTATTGCTTTGAAGTACCAAAGCTTTTGCAGGGCGAAAATGAAATGCTGGCTAAGCTCTCTAAAAGGCGTGTAAATTTTGAGGCATATCAAAAGATGCCGGTTTTCCCACAATTAATTAGAGGTAGGTTTAATCCCAAGGAATGGATTAATTCTAAAGATAAACGGCAGGATTACTATGATCCCAATGCTCAGGTACCGGCCATTGACGAAAACTTGATCAAAGGTTTTGCCGGAGCCCCCGGCACGGTTGAAGGAAAGGTACGTATTTTGTATAGTTTTGATGAAACAAAGGATTTTCAAAAGGGCGAAATTCTTGTAACAACTATGACAAACATTGGGTGGACACCATTGTTCCCAAAAGCTGCTGCAATCATTACGGATCTTGGAGCGCCTTTATCCCATGCTGCAATTGTAGCGCGAGAGCTGGGAATTCCTGCAGTTGTAGGATGTGGAACTGCCACTGCTAGGCTTAGAACAGGACAAAAGGTTATAGTTGATGGGGGGCATGGTATTGTGCATATTATGGAATAATAATTCCATATGCATAAGTTTCCAAAATATATGGGAAGCAATAGACTTGCTTCCCATTATGAGCACATTGGGAATTTGCGAAACTATTTTAAACCGCACATTATTCTAAGTCAATTATACGAAGTTAGGCCGTGAAAAAGCCCAAGCTAAAAAGATAGCTTGAGCTTTGGAACGTCAGGAAAGAAGCCTAACTTTGGATAATTCGGATAGCACGAAACTGCGGAGGTACAGGCACAGTCTATGGAGTTTTAATCATTCGTATCCTCTGCAAAAATAAGATGTTTCAAGGGGTTGGAGCAGTACTTTCGAATACAACAGTGAAGAATATTATTAAAATGTAGCAAAATGGGCATAACTTCCCCCTCCCCAAAACGGGCATGATTGAGCTATGCAGTTTGAGTGGTAATTGACGGAGCGTTTCCAAGATTGTAAAAACCACATGAAAATAAATCCCCTGGTATTAAAAAAGTACGTGTTTGGGGAAAGGGACAATTCACAATACCCGTCGAAATCAGAGATCGTCTCGGCATTGGTGAGGGTGCCATACTGGAGGTATTCCAAGCCGGTCCAGCGGAAGCAAATGGGATCAACTGCGGAAATTCCGCAGTTGGAAGAGCATAGTTCTAGTGCTCAACCTGGGCGAACACCTGACGGCGTCCTACCTGTGGGATGGCACTGCCGCCACTTCCGCCCGGGTGGTTGTCTGCTGCGGAGCGAACCGGAGGTAATATTTCTCGATGTTCAATAATTATGTAATAACTTAGTCATTTAGTTGTATTTACTCTCCAGCAATCCAGTCTTTTTGGTAAAATTTACGTAGAGAGGGTGAAGAATGTGTTGAATTATAAAAAGCCCGCATTTTGGGCAAGCGTTTTGGCGGCTGTGGTTGTTGCCGCGGTAGGCCTTTCTCTTGTGGTCAGCAAGCAAATGGCAGCGACGCCTGATAACTTGTCAAATCAAAACGCCGGGTTAAACCCAATATCAGAAAGTCTTTCAGGTATACCGGAAACGGCATATCATACGGAGTATAACACAGTTAAAATTGAGTATCTCTCCGATATGATGGGATTTAAATCGGCACGTGAATTTGAAACAACCGTTTACAATACAGTTGCATACATTGATTCAATGCTTAGAACCAGTCAAACGCCTGCGGAAGAGGATGACTTGAACAACAATCATACAAATCAGTATACGATAAAATTGTCTAATGAGATTGGCGGGTATAGCTGCACGCTTTACTACGATACGCTGTATGGCAAAGCCTATATATTAAAAGACGGCGGTCTTTACGAAACAGGGACAGATTTTGCGCGTTATATTGATTCATTTCTGGAGCACACAAGCATCACCTTAAATAAAGATAAAACAGAAGCCGCGGCGCTGTTTAAGACATACGGATGGACACTTGATTATCAGATAAACGCGATGAAAAACAAGCTAAACGATATCAACGTCCTGTCTGGTTTTAACCCAAACGCGTATTATTTTGCGTATAACAATGAGCTTTCAAAGGATATCGGCCTGGATATGAGCGGATACTCCAATGCCGCCGGCATTGACGTTGAAATTTATCGAATCCATGAGAGCATGCCGCAGGAGTTTTATCCGATACAGAATGGCAGAGGCATTGTTGTCAGAAACGGCGAAAAAATCATCGGCGCGTTCATCAGCGCCGGGCGGCACCGCACTTTTAATGCTTGTAGTTTGAAAGGCAACCGCTTTGAAAAAGTGACAGGCCAAACGCTTGACGAGTGGCTTGCGGGGATGATTAAAGCGGACAGCACCGAAGAAGGACTGTCCAGATTAGAGCCGGAACAGGTTATCGAGAAATATTTCACGGCGCTGGATAATAAAGACGCTAAGACCGCGGGATACTGTATCTCGAAAAAAACGCTGCTGGGGAATTTGACATCAAATATGCAAAACGAGGAGTTATTTAACGAGAGGATCGTATTGCCTTTAGCTGATGTTGATATTGGGGCTAAATCAAGTCTTGATAACCTGAAGTCCGCAAAGCTGTTGAAAGTTGATCTGATTAACGAACCGGATCAAAATGTTAAAAACTTTAGGGTGATTGTAAATCTCCAATACAATAAGGTTAGGTCCATAAGCAGTGGAGAGCAATTTTGGGATTGCAGGATGGTTTATGAATCTCCTCAAACGGGATGGAAGATAGAAGGTTTTGGGCATTAGAGATAAGCGGTAAAGCGTTCATTTCGGCGCCACTCCCAACCCGACATTTGCATCTAAACTATCCTCCATTTAATTACATCTTTATTATTTGTCATCTGTGTTCAAGGATCGCTTGTGGGCGAGGCAGGAACAGGCCCCTCATGGGGGTTTGAGGATGGCACATACCAAGCGGCCATAGGCTTGACACCATCATGCTTAACGTATACACTAATATCAACGTTAATGTATAAATGGAGTGATGCATCATAGAAAACATCATCGGCATCAACGAGGCCCGTCCCAAGCTGACATCTCTAATTGAATCCCTTGCAAAAGGCGCCAGCCCCGTGGTACTCACTGTTAACAGCGAGCCCAAAAGCGTGTTGTTAAACTATGAGGAGTACAAGCGGCTACGCCAGGCCGAAAAAGAATGCAAGCGATTGTCCCTGAAGCTGGCCCTGGAAAAGGCCAGAGCTAATGCCACGGCAAACGGCATCACGGAAAACGATGTTTTGGAGGAAGTCCGGTCAATAAGAAAACAGAACAAAGGAAGTAACCATGAAAATAGTCGTGGATACTAATGTTGTTATATCGGGCTTGCTCGTTCCCAGTGGGCCCCCCGGAAAAGTTGTGGACTTGTGGATTGAGAATAAGTTTGCGGTTATTGTGTGCAGGGCCTTGATAGAAGAGTATTTCAACGTTCTGCTTCGTCCGAAGTTTAAAAAGGCGGGCACAATCATTGAAAGACAGGAACTGTTAACAGGATTGCTTGAATTGGAGAACAGTATTTTTGTTTACCCAAAGACTTCCTTCGACGTTATTAGGGATGACCCCGATGACAACCGGATTCTTGAGTGCGCGGTGGAAGGAGAGGCGCAATACATCATTTCTGGTGACGATCATCTACTGGCACTAAAAGAATTTCAGGGGATCCCAATCGTATCGCCGGCGGAATTTCTTTCATTAAGTACCTTGCTCCCTGCTCCATAAGGACGGAACTCATCGAACTGGCATTGGGGGAAAAATCCGTTCCGGATGATTTATAAATACCCTTATAAGTCAATAGGCCAATCTGACCAATTAACATCATAGCAAAGCTTAATTGATTAGTTCAAGATACAAGAAAGGGAAGGGGTTTCAGTGGGCAATCAAAGCGAGGTTCGGAAAAATTTTGGGGAAAGGGCTTCAGATTATAGATTGAGCACTACTCATAGCAACCCGGTTGATCTTGAGAGAATGATTAGTCTGCTAATACCCCATCCGAACGCCATTGCCTTGGACGTTGCCACCGGAGGAGGGCATACGGCAATTGCCCTGGCCGGTTGCGTCAAAAAGGTGGTTGCCATTGATATAACCCCGGAAATGCTGGCAGAGGCGGAAGTGGCAGCGAAGCAATCCGGTTTAAAAAATATTGTGTTTCAGATGGCAGATGTTCAACACTTGAATTTTACTGACGGCCAATTTGATATCGTTGCCTCAAGGTTTGCTGCCCATCATTTTTTTGACATAAATAAAGCCGTTCATGAAATGTGCAGGGTGCTAAAGCCGGGAGGGAAATTTTACATACTTGATTGTTCGGTCTTTGACGGGGATGAAACAGAAAAGGAAATCAATCGTATTGAGTATTTAAGAGATAGTTCACACCGGTGTTCCTATTCGCCTCGTCAGTGGAACCATATATTAAATAAATTGCCATTGACTCTTAAGCAAACCTCTCTTTTAAGGGAACAATACAAATTGCCACAGTGGTTTGACAGAATGGGAACGGACCGGAAAAATCAAAAAGAAATCTTTCAAATACTTTATAACTTGTCGGAAGATAGTAAAACCCTTTATCCCTTCGGAGATGATTACATAACCACGTACCGCTATGAGATTTTAGCAATCAAAACCTGAGAGGGCAAATGGTTACATTATCTTCCCCCAGGTATTGGGATAAACTATCTTTCTTAAAACAGCATAATCTACCAATTGAATAATACAAATATAATCCGCTGTTTAAGACATACGGATGGAAACTGTTTTTCGGTAGAGCCTTCGGGCTCTTTACTTTTGCATGGACCCGTTGATTATTTCATGTCAATCATCTTAAGCGTAGCTGTTAAGTCATAAGTGTGATTTTAAGTACGAATGATAGGCAGGTAAGAAAAATGTCTACGATTTAATTGACAAATCTGCACATATAGAATAAAAATAATATGCGTAATGGTAAATTTGCTAAATGAGATTCGGGGTATGACAATAACATATGCTGAACAAATTTTGAAACTGGCAATGCGAAAGAACCCTATCCTTTAGGGCTGCACATAATATAAATCCAGAATGTAACTTAAAACTATAAGACTGTAAGTGAAGATCGATAAAAAAATTACAGTTAAAGCAATTCCGTTGGCAAGGAGGTGAGGCCAGTGAATCTGTTTGAGATCGTGCCGGAGGATTTCTTCAAACCCTTAACCAGCAAATATAGAACAACCTATATTGACTGTTTAAGGCTCATTTACAACACCTATAAAAATGAGCTGTCCTTTGGTGTGGACAAGGAAATCATCGTGGCTGAGCTTGAACATCATTTTGACAGCCAGCCTGCTGCAGAAATGGTGTTTGATGAGGATGACAACGAAGTTGCCCGGGATTCACGGGCCAAGGCCAATGCCATCATCCGCAGGCTGAAGGATAGCGGCTGGATCGAGTACGAACTGGCCAACGATTTCAAAATCAAGGTAAACCTTTTTGACTATGCGGCCACAATGATTGAGTCCTTCAATAAGATTATAAAAAATGAGGAAATGGAGTACCAGAGCCTGGTGTCCCAGATCCATGCCACCCTGTTGAACCGGGACGGGTACTCTAAGCCCTATGAATATATCATCAAGCGCGTTTTTGAAAACACCGAAGAGCTGATGGTTGGACTAAAGAAACTGAATACCAATATCAAGAAGCACATTGATGCGATCACTAACGAAAAATCAGCCGGGGAGATCGTGCAGGACTTCTTTGTTTATCATAAGGAAATCGGTTCCAAGGCCTACCACCGCATCAAGACCAGTGACAACATATCCCATTTTAGGTCTTCCATCATTGAAAAGCTATACGGCATCGTCAATGATGAGAATATTTTCAAACGGGCAGTCCGGGGCTATATGGAAATTGAACAGGTCCCGGATCAAACCGAGGCGCAGGATTTATTGAGGGGCAAAATTTTTGGCATCATTTCCGCTTTCAGGAATTACGATGATATTATTGCTGAGATCGATTATAAACACTCAAAGTATATCGGCAGCGCGGTTGCCAGGGCCAAGTTCCTGCTCACCAATACGAACAATGCCGAGGGGAAAATCTCCAAGATTCTGGCCTACCTTGCCGATGAGTTTAATGCTGACGAGGCCCTTAATTTGAACGATGAAACCGACGAGGCGATGCTTGAGATCTTTAACATATTCCCCCAGGGCTTCATCGACAGCGATTCTTTATATGTAGTGCCGATATCAAAGAAGATGTCCCTGCCGGAAGTCCTTAGTGACGACTTTGGCCTTTCCGGGGAAGAAAGGGCTTTGCGCAAGCTGGCCATGCAGGAAAGAAGCAGGAACAGGTTTTCCCGCAAAAACATCAATGCTTATGTTGATGGATTGCTCAAGGATAGTAAAGCGGTTCTTGCGTCCACGCTGCCGCTGGAAACGAAGCGGGATCTGATCAGGGTAATTTTCATCAGCCTTTATGGGCGGGATAAAAAGTCAATCTATACGGCGACGCCCCTTGACGAAACGGTAGCTGTAAATAATTTTAGGTTTCGCGATTTTCTAATCGAAAGGTGTCAGTGATGGAGATGGAAATTTTCAAAGAAAGCCAGGTGCAGAAGGAAAAATTCAGAGCTGCCGCCAACAAGCTGCTCAACAGCTGCTTTATCGTCAAGAAAAAAGAAGATACCAGAAACGACTACATCTTCATCATTCAGAACAAGGAGTTCTTTGTGGAGTACTTCGACCTGCTTGGCTATAAAATTGAAATCAACGAAAACCAGGGTGTTGTGGCGCTGACAAACATAAACGGCACCGGGCGCTTGAGACTGAAAAAGATTGAAAGCATCCTCCTGCTGATCCTAAGGCTCCTGTATATAGAAAAACGCAAGGAATTGAGCCTGACGGAGGACGTGGTGGTGCTGACGGATGAAATCCACCAAAAATACAGCATGCTTAAAATCGAAGCAAAATCAAACCTCGACAAGACGACGCTGCGGGATGCCATCCGCCTGTTCAAACGGTACAACATCCTCACCAATATTGACCGGGACGTTACGCTGTCCGATGCACGGATAAAAATCTACCCGTCGGTCCTGTTTGCCGTGCCAAATGATAACCTGAACAGCATTTACGAGGCGATCAATGAGAAGTTGAATAAATATGCGATGGGAAGTGAGTCAAGCGATGATGAAGAAGCTGACCAGGATTAGGCTGATCAACTGGCATTATTTTGTCAATGAAACCATCAGCGTCAATGGCTCATTTCTGATCAGCGGGGAAAACACGGCGGGAAAGTCTACTGTCCTGGACGCGATCCAGCTTGTCCTGACCACAAACCACAGGAAATTCAACACCGCTGCCAACGAAAAAAGCAGCCGCGATTTAAAGGGCTATGTCCGCTGCAAAACCGGCAACGAGGATAATGCCTTTATTCGCACCGGCAGTGTGATTACGTACGTTGCCCTGGAGTTTTTTGAGGAGAAAACGGCAAGGTATTTTACCCTCGGGGTAAAAATCGACTCACCCGATGAAGAAAGCAAGCTGACCATCAAATGGTTCCGGGAAGAGTGCAGATTGGAAGAACTGAGCTTTTTAACAGGGGGAAGGCCGTCCACAGCCGACGAGTTCCGCAGAAACGACAGGAAGGTCATGCTGATCTCCCAGATATCTGAGGCCAGGGCCAGGTTCGGACAAAGGCTTGGGAATCTGGAAGACCGGTTTTTTGACATGATCCCGAAGTCACTGGCCTTCAAACCCATGGACAATGTGAAAGAGTTCATCAACAGGTTCATTCTTTCAGAAAAGCCGATCGAAGTAGCGACGCTTAGGAGCAATATCGCGTCTTTGAAAGAGCTGGAAGAGCTGATGAGCAGCACCAGGAAAAAAATTGATGACCTGAAAGCGATTCTTGAAAAAAACGGGGAGATCCTCGCCAAAGAGCGGGAGATCAGGACAAATGAGATCCTGATCAGGAAAGCGGAAGTCGAAGCAAAAAAGCTTGAGTTGGCAGACCTTGAAAAAAATAACCAGCTGTTCAGGCAACGGCTCCTAAGCGAGCAGGACAAATTGGAGCGGTTAAACACCAGCCTGAAACACGAAAGAGACCGGCAGACGGGCCTGCAGGTCGCCTTGGGGCAGAATGAAACGGCGCAGCTGATCAAGGACACCGGACACAGAATCGAGATGCTGGACAAGGACAGGGATAATGCCAAGAAATCACTTGATAAGCTGAACAAAATGCTGCGGACTGTGACAGAGGCACTGGCGCTGTTAAACCAGTTTGAAATATACGTCATATCCAAAGATGAGCTGATGGCTTTGGGCTCAGCGGAGCAGGACGATGGGTCAAAATCGGAACATCTTTATAAATTAAAGAAAGAGTTAGCAAGGCCGCTGGAAAACTATACTTATGACAACGTCAGGCAGAAGGACCTGCTTGAGAAATTCAAAATTCAAAAAATCAAGCTGGAACAGGAGATCAAAAACCTAAAAAATAAAAAGCTGACTTACCCGGATAATACTATCAAGCTGCTGACGGCCATTGAAAAGGAGTATTTAAGCCTGGGGATCAGAAGCGAGCCCAGGATATTTTCCGACCTGCTGGAAATAACGGACCCCAGGTGGCAGAACGCAGTGGAAGGCTACCTGAACACGCAGCGGTTCTATATTATTGTGGAGCCGCAGCATTACCGGGCTGCCCTTGAAGTCTACAATAAAATAAAAAAAGAAGTGCATACAGTCGGCCTGGTGAATGCCAACAAACTTGACCTCAAGGCCGGTGCGGATACGAATTCCCTGGCCTATGTCATCAAAAGCGACAACCGGTGGGCAAAAGCCTATGCCATTTATCTCCTAAACCGGGTCATCCGCTGTGAGCATGTGGAGAGCCTGAAGGAGTACAAGGTGGCGATAACGCCAGACTGCATGCTTTACCAGAACCATGCGGTCAGAAAAATAGACGAAAGAGTCTACCATACACCGTATATTGGCGCGCATGCCTTCGAAGTCCAGCTGAAAAACAAGCAGGCCGAGCTTGAAAAAGTCGATGCCGACATTGCGGCTGCACAACAAAATCTGAAGCGCCTCCAGTCTGTTATCGATAAGCTTGCCGCATGCAATATGGAAGTGATCGAGGAAAATATTGAAGCCCCGCAGAGGTTTAAAACCTTTGATGAACAGATCCGGAAGGAAAAGCTTGAACTGAAAAAGGCGGAAAACGACCCCGGCTACATCCAGATTCAGTTCCAGATTGAGGAGTGCGCCAATCTGATCAGGAAGCTTCAAGCTGATCATGATTTTATTGGTAAATCCATCGGAAGTTATGAGAATAAAATCGAGAGCAACATCAAGCAGATGGACGAGATACAGAGTCTGATTGCCATATTGGAAAACAGTTTCAATGCTCTGTGTGACAGCGATGCTGAAGGTGCTGAGCTGGGGCTGAAAAAATTCAATGAGCAGGTCAGGCTGAAAGCGCCGGCAACGATCGTGCAAAACTTCTCTCCGTTGAAGGTCGGGCTGCAGAATAAGAAAAATGATTTGACCGGTGAGCTCATCAAACTTCAGCTTAACTTCTGCAGCAAAAATGACTGCGATCTGGGATCTGGATATGAGCAGATGCAGGAATACATTGATGAACATCACAAGCTGGTGGCTTCCGATATTATCAAGTACGAAGAAGATCTGAAAAAAGCAAAGGAGAACTGCCACCTGGAGTTCAGGGAGTCTTTCCTGGCCAGGCTTAAAGAAAATATCG
>MVQL01000149.1 GCA_002067205.1 Pelotomaculum sp. PtaB.Bin104 | reverse complement strand
TTTGGCAGGCACCTTGTAACTGCTGACAATCACCGCCTCCGGACCCAGATCCTGCTTTATCAGCCTGATAGCCTCTTGCATTTCCCTAACCACATAACGCTTAATTTTCAATCTAACATCACCGTCCCTACAGCCTCAACTTCTACATTCGGAGCAATTTCATTCATTGACAGCACGGCCAGGTTCGGCAGAAACCTCTCCGTCAACCTGCGAAACGGCAGGCGCACCTTTGACGAGCAAAGAACTACCGGAGGAAACCCGCGCAGGGTGAGGTTGTCGACTGTTTCCTTCAACTTATTCAACACTTGCCTGGCAACTTGCGGTTCCAAAACAGGATAAGAACCCATTTGAGTCTGTTCAATAGAGTCGGCAACAGACTGTTCCAATCTGGGGTGTAAAGTGACTACCGCAATTTTTGATGAGTCCGTCCCCGTATACTGGCTGCAAATGGTTCTGGCCAAGGCCTGACGCGTACATTCCGTCAGGTAGTCGGGATCCTTGCTAATCCTGGCGCCGTCCGCCAACGCCTCCAGAATACCGGCCAGGTCTCTTATCGGCACTCTTTCTTTCAGGAGATTTTGCAAGATTTTTTGCACTTCGCCCATTGTCATCAAATCAGGGACCAGTTCCTCAACAACAACTGAATTTTTCTCTTTGACGACATCCAGCAGTTCTTTGACTTCTTGCCTTCCCAACAGTTCGTGCGCGTGTTTTTTTATAACCTCGGTGAGATGGGTAACCAGAACAGTGGCACAGTCAACAACCGTAAACCCGGTTAGTTCCACTTGGTCGCGGTCTTCGGCGGACACCCACCAGGCCGGCAGTCCAAAAGTTGGCTCAGTAGTAGGCGTCCCCTTGACGTTCAACTCCTGCCCAAGCGGGTCCATGGCCAGGAACTGCCCCGGCATCAACTCGCCGGCGGCTATCTCGATGCCGCGCAGCTTAAAAGAGTATGCGTTGGGGTTAAGTTGGAGGTTGTCCCTGATCCGGATCGGGCGGACATAAATCCCCATTTCCCCGGCACACTGGCGCCGGACGGCCGCCAAACGGTGCAGCAAGTCACCGCCCTGTCCTTCATCAGTCAACAGGATCAGGTTATATCCAATTTCAATCTCCAACGTATCGACTTGAAAGAAAGTGGAAACATTTTCCGGCTCTTTCTTTTGTTCCCGGCTTTGCCGCGCAACTTGCTCCTGTTTGGACATTGTTTTCTTCCGCTCCGCCCGGATCATGCTGTAAGCCAGATAACCCGTAGTCCCAGCCAGGGAGAGAAACAATAAATTCGGCATGGCCGGAACAAGTCCGATCATGAATAGTATAAAAGTGGCCACTATCAAAACTTTAGGGAAATTTAAAAACTGACTTGACAGATCTTTGCCAAAACTGGCGTCCGAAGTGGCCCTGGTGACCAGAATACCTGTCGCGGTTGAAATAAGGAGCGCCGGTATCTGAGCTACCAACCCCTCACCGATTGTCAACAGCGTATAAGTCTGCAGCGCTTGAAGAAAGGACATGTTCTTTTGCACCATGCCAATAATCAGGCCGCCCAAAATGTTAATTATAATGATAATAATACCGGCAATGGCGTCACCGCGAACGAATTTGCTGGCACCGTCCATCGCCCCGAAAAAATCCGCCTCCCGCTGCAGGCGTCTCCGCCGTTCCCGCGCCTCAACCTCGTTAATCATGCCCGCGTTAAACTCAGCGTCAATGCTCATTTGCTTGCCCGGCATGGCATCCAGGGTGAACCGCGCGGCGACTTCCGCCACCCTGCCCGCGCCGTTGGTGATCACCACGAACTGGATGACAGTGATAATAATAAATACAACCATTCCCACCACGTAGCTGCCGCCGACCACAAACTCTCCAAAAGCCGCGATCACCTTGCCGGCCGCGGCGCTGCCTAGTATTAAACGGGTTGACGAAATATTCAGCGCCAGCCGGTAAAGAGTAGTCACCAGCAAGAGCGAGGGAAAAACGGAAAACTGCAGGGGCTCGATGGTGAACATAGTGATTAATAGAACCACCAGCCCCATTGTCATATTCAAAGTAAGCAAAATATCAAGAAAACCCGGTTTCAGCGGAATGATAATAAGTAGGATGATCCCGACAATCAGCCCGGCGATAATCAGGTCGCTGCTCTTTTTAATATATGCCCTGGCCGTTACAGGCAATGGCGTTGGAGAAGCCATCTCGTTATCCTCCGCTTGTCATTACTGTTAAGTATTCAGGAGTCAGAATTCAGAATAATTCAAAACAATAGACATTCTTTACTTGACTACTGACTTCTGAATACTGATTACTGAACAAGTATTTAGATCAAGTATTCAGAATTCAATGTTCAGCACTTAGAATAATTCAAATAATAACGGTTTTTTTATTCTGACTCCTGACTACTGACTTCTGAGTACTTATTAATAAGAACGGTAGTTTTCTTTTGCCTTCAGCCGGTAAACCATAGCCAGGATTTGCGCCACCGCCTGGTAAATTTCCAGGGGTATTTCCTGGTCAATTTCAACGTTCTGATAAATAAATTGCGCCACTTCTTTATTCTCAATGACCGGGACAGCATTACTTCTGGCAATTTCTTTGATTCGCGAGGCAAAATGCCCGGCGCCTTTAGCCACCAGACGGGGCGCCGCCATCTCGCCCTGTTCGTAGCGCAGGGCAACCGCCAGGCGGGTCGGGTTGGTTACTACCACAGTGGCCTGAGGCACTTCCTTGGCAATCCGGCTCATTGAAATATTGCGGTGGACCTCCCGCCTCCTGGACTTAATCTGCTGGTCGCCTTCCATCTGTTTAAATTCATCTTTCACCTCTTGCTTGGTCATCATCAGGTTTTTATTATACTCATAGCGCTGGTACAGATAATCAAACAACGACAAAACGAGATAACAAAGTCCTCCCCAGAAGGCTACTTTTATAATGAAACCAACGGTTACCTGATAGATTCCCCAGGGTGAGCAGTTAAACAGCACAAGAAGACTATCTAAATTCTTTTTAATTAATTGATAGGTAACGCCACCAATAATAGAAAACTTCAAAACCGACTTGACCAGCTCAACCAGGCTGCGGCGGGAAAACATACGCTGCAAGCCTGAAAGCGGATTTAACGTATCCAGGTTGGGCCGCAACGCCTCGCTGGAAAAAAGAAAACCAACTTGAGCCACATTGGAGGCTATAACTACCAGCAAAGCCACGCCAAAAAAAGGAGCGAGCACTTTCATAGAAAAGATCACCGCGTCGCTGATTGACAACAGCGGGTTGTAATTCGAACCGTAATGACGGCCAACCTCATTGAAATAGCCGGTCAAATAACGTTGCAGTTCCAGAAAGAAAGAATCGCTTATGGCAAATAGCAAAACCACCATCGCCATCAGACACAAAGCACCGGTCAAATCAGCGCTCTTTGCCACCTGCCCTTTTCGCCGCGCTTCCTCCAAACGCTTGGGTGTCGCCTGTTCTGTTTTTTCCTGTGCGCTGCCGGCCACTTATATCAACACTCTCATTAGTGAATATAAATCTCTTTCGATCATGTTAATCAATGAATGAAAGACAGTCCCGAGTAGAGGAATTAAAAAGCTCAAGGTCAATATGCCGACTACTATTTTAATAAGAAAACCGGTTAAAAAAACATTTATCTGAGGTGTAGTACGGGATAAAAAACCAAGAGCAAGATCACTCACCAGCAAGACAGCAAGAACAGGCGCACATACCTGTAAGGCAATGGTAAAAGCCCCGGAAAATGTTTTGATGAGCACAAGCGGCACACTGCCATTAAGAGCAGCCGTGTTTAACGGCACAAGCTGGTAACTTTTTGCCAGACCCATAATCAAGGAGTAATGGCCGTCCAGCATTAAGAAGAGCATTAATGCCAGCAGGTACAGGTACTGGGCTAACAGCGTATTTTGTGATCCGTTCATCGGGTCAACCAAAGAAGCCATCGAATAACCTATCTGGACATCGATCATCTGTCCGGCCATCCGGATACTGTTAAGAATAATTGTAACCGTAGTGCCCAAGATCAAGCCAACGCCAATTTCGCTGATTACCGCCAGCCCAAACCCCCAGACTCCTCCGGGTAGTGTCGCCAGGTTGGTGGCGGCTGTAGGGAAAAGAACAACAGCCAACGCCAGGGAAAACCCGACTTTAAAAAGTGAAGGAACACCCCTGAAACCAAAAAGCGGCCCGGAAATCATAAAGGCTGCGGCCCTTAAAAACACCAAGAAGAAGGCTGACACCTGGCTTATATCGGGCAAATATCAACACCCCGGCTAATGTAGTAAATTCGGTATCTGGGTAAAGAGGTTTATTGTGTAATTGATCACACTTTTAAGCATCCATGAACCCAGCAACAACAAAGTTAAGAACATCCCCACGATTTTCGGCACCATATTCAACATTTGGTCCTGGATCTGGGTGGTGGCCTGGAGAACACTAATCAACAGGCCGATCAAAAGCGCAACAGCCATAGAAGGTCCCGCGAGGAGCAACACCATGAATAAAGCTTCACGCGCCAGGTGAACCACAAAGGTTTGGCTCAAAACTTTTCCCTCCTCACCGGAAGCTTTCCATCAGAGATTTAACAACCAGTGACCAACCGTCCACCATTACAAAAAGAAGCAGTTTGAAGGGCAACGCGATCATCACCGGCGGAAGCATAAACATACCCATTGCCATCAAGATGCTGGCCACAACCATGTCAATAACCAGAAAAGGTATAAATAGAAGAAACCCGATTTCAAAGGCCGTTTTCAATTCACTAATAACAAACGCGGGTATTACCACATATAAAGGCACATCCTCAGGTTTCTCCGGCCTTTCTATTTTCGCCAGATTGACAAACAATCCAAGATCTTTTTCCCTGGTCTGCCTGAGCATAAAGCTCTGTAGAGGCTTAGCCGCCAGATCCTGCGCTTCTTGCTGGCCGACCTGATTATTCAAGTAAGGCTGCAGCGCCTCCTCATTAATTTGTTTGTAAGTTGGCGCCATGATAAAAGCTGTTAGAAACAAAGCAAGACCCACAATAACCTGATTGCTCGGAATCAATGGTACCCCCAAGGCTGTGCGCAACAGTGAAAGAACAATCACGATCCTGGTAAAAGAAGTCATCATCACCAGGAAAGCAGGCGCCAGTGATAATAGAGTCAAAAGGACAAGCAGTTTGACAGTGTCTACCACCTGCTCCGGACTGTCAGAAGGATGCACGTTCAGGTCAACAGCCGGAAGCGGCGCGGCCGCCGCTTCCGTGGTCAATAAAAATATTACCGCTAATAGTAAAAGAAGGACCGTGAGCTTAGCCTTCAAACTTTTCACTCATTTCACCGTTACCTATCAGGTTTATGTCCATGTCTCATGTTGGCTCCATTGTGAGAAGCGACTTGTGAACGCAGCTTGTCCAGAGCAACCAGACCAGCCTCAAAAAAATATTTTCCCTTTTTCAAACGGCCGGGCATTGGTCCTGTTTCCCCGGTCCTACCGGTTCCCCGGCTCTGATCGATTTCTTTTATGGCCCGGGGAGTCAACTCCATAACCTCTTCCACCACTATCTTTTCCTGTAAAGGCAACTCATCCAGTTCCTTGATTAATTGAATA
>MVQL01000148.1 GCA_002067205.1 Pelotomaculum sp. PtaB.Bin104 | reverse complement strand
GATCATGGTAGCCGTTATTTTTTAGTGGGTCAATTTTCACCGGCGATCTGGGTCAATTATATCCCGGCGATGACAAAATTAGAGTTGAAGCTTTGGTCATAGATTCCGTCAAGCGCCAGCCCCTCCTTGAACAGGAGCAGTACATCATAAATCTGCCTCAGAGTTTTCGCAGTTATATACTCGCGCGAAATGGAGGAAAGCACACCCGCCATCAGCTTCGAAATCACGCGCTCCAGACGGTACATCAGGCCAAGCGCCTCGAATTTCGGTTCCTTATACTGCCCATATGTTGAAGGTATGCCCGCGGCAATGTGGCGTTTATATTGAATGTTTTCAAACGCTTCTGTCTTTTCCGGGTTCAAAATGACAGATTTGAGGTGATTCATCATTTTATACAGAAGCGCAATTGCCCGATCATTACGCGCGTTTTGAATAGCTGAGTCTAGTTGCTCCAAGTCGCTTTTGCTGAAAAAGCGGGTCTTTTCCACAAGAGCAACAACGTTTTCCGTTTCAAATGAATATTTCTCCAGCAAAAGGTTGTGAATCTGCAGGATATCTATAACCTTATTTAAATGTACGTTTTCGCTTTCATCGTCGGGCTGCACCATTTTTTTCAATTCTTCTATATTCAGCTTCAGCAAATCTTCCAGACCGAGAGAAAGCCTTTCGCACAAGCCCGTAAGTGCCTCATGGGCTTTTTCGTACCATTCCTGGTCCTCCTCGAGCGTATAATACAGATCTTCAGGCAAAAGCTCCCTGAGCGGCTGTTTATCGCCGTAATACCAGTACTGTATAATTCTTCTTGTAAGCTCGACGTTCGTGTTGTTGCTTTCCACGTGAATCTGCACGCGTAAAAAATGGATAAGGCGGTCTTTTCTCCGGGAAAGCCCGTCGATGGCAGTCGTTACCTTTCTTAGCATTCCTTCCGCACCTATATCCTGAAAAAAAACGGGAAAAATACGGGTAAGCTGTTTAATTTCTCTGTAAACCGGAGCAATGTCCGAGTTCAGCAGCTTTGTTACATCGCGCTGGAAAAGGTCGGTATCTGAGATACAGATTCCGCCCATCTTTAATTCCACAATCAACGCGTTTAAAAGCTCTCGCACGGCAAAAGGGTCTTTTCCAATTATCTCCAGGAACACGCGAATGTTCTTGACGTGATTGGGATTAACCTGTACCTGCCAGTCGCTATTGAGGCTGATCTGCCCCGGATAGCTGAAG
This sequence comes from Pelotomaculum sp. PtaB.Bin104, assembly GCA_002067205.1. Taxonomy (GTDB): domain Bacteria; phylum Bacillota; class Desulfotomaculia; order Desulfotomaculales; family Pelotomaculaceae; genus MVQL01. The sequence goes on along the minus strand of MVQL01000148.1, from coordinate 2,567 downwards.
CCGAATTGGACAACAAGCTTAATAAAATGCGAAATGCCCACCGCATTGTTTGAATCAATCACTTCTTTTCCAAGCGTAATGATGCAGTCCAGCACCGTTCTGGTATGTTCCGCCTTTAATTCTTCAAGCTCCTTAAAAACCGCATCAAGAAAGGCCGGTATGGCCTCCGGCTCCAGTTCCTTGAAAACGCTTCGGAGATTACGGTTCATATCATACAGGAGGTGATCATAAAGATTGGACATTCCCGGAAGGTGGAGAAGGTAATACAGGTAATGAATGCTTTCAAGGCTGGAAGAAAATTCTTTGGTAAAGCTCCTGAAATAATTGGAAATATCCGTAAAAAACATGATATGTCGAATTTCTTCCCATGTGCTGGCACATTCCAGTTGGGTGCGTAAATGTGCAAAAAAAGGATGCCCAATTTGCTTGATTTTGTCGGCATCCGTTACGGTGAAAAGATGTATCTTCGACTGGAACCATTTTTCTGCTTCTGACATTTTCTCCCAATAATCAAAGCACCGCCCTAGTATATGCGAGGTAAGCCGCATGATGACCGGAAAAAACTGCGCATCCTGCGCGAGCCTGTCAAAACACGCCTTAAAATAGCCTGAATTCCGTATATATATCGCTTCGTGCTGTGGGATATCCGCCTCGATAACAGAAAAACACCTAAAAATGATCGACTTTGAGAAATCGTTTAGGGTTGAGAGGCGATCCATAAACTGAATAAGCGTGGTTACCAGAAGCTCCCTGTCAGCTTCTTCCTTTACGGAAAACAACAGCCCCTCAAATATGTCAATAATTACCGAAAGCGCCTGTTCCGACTCCGGAAGCGAATGATAAAACCAGAAGTCCTTCAGGCAAATGCTGTGCAGCAGATTAATAACATGCCTGTCGTTTCGGAATTTATGGTTCAATTCCATCAGAAATTCGTTTGCTCGGTTGTGAATATCCCAGGTTGAGCCTGAAAGCTCAGCCAGCCATTGCTGGTTGGGGGGGATTGGATCCATCTTGTCAAGCGTGCGCGACAAATTAGCTTTCCATGCTATGGAAGAAATCGTTTTTTTCACAATGAAGTCTCCGACACATATTCTTAACTTATTAATTATACCATAAATATTATAAAAACTTTTTGCGATTTTTGCATTCTTTTTTATATTATTTTTATGGAAGATCTCCTGCAAAAACAAATTTACCAGTACATATCCTTGTTCGCGCCCATATTATGCATGTTGTAACATAAATAGACGGACGCTGTGCTTACATGTCCCCGACGGCGTTCTGTTAAAGTATGTACAAGGCTCACCGGCGATCCACAAAGAGCTGGTTACTACCACCTAAGTCGGTAATCTACATGGCCAAGCGGCGTATTCAAACCCTATGCCTACGTGTCTACTGTGGTGCTGCTGTTCACCAAAACGGTCGGCTGTACGGAAACGTATAGTTCTATATGATAAAAGGCAGACGGCTTTATGGGGGTCAAACGCTCATTTTCGCTCTTTTTTAGAGATTATCCGGGCATAGAGAAGCCCGCAAACGCACTGTGTTTTGCGGGCTTTTCGCTGGAGCTGTTGCCGGGACTCGAACCCGGGACCTCTTCCTTACCAAGGAAGTGCTCTACCTCCTGAGCTACAACAGCATATTTGGTTTATCGCAATGCAAAAGACGTTCCGGTCTTTTTGCACGGCAATAGTAATTATAGCGTATACAGTATCAAAAAGCAACACTTACCGCTTTACTTACCGCCGCTATTGTCGTTGCAGCCGCACGCCCTGGGAAACAGCACGTCCTTTGCGAGCACTTCCATGGGTATAACTTCGCGGTCGTCTTCGACGAACGGTTCGCCTGTCGCCACAAACCCGAACTTTCCATAAAAGGTGCATAAAGCAGGGCAGGCATGCACCCTTATCCGGGGAGCGTTGACGTTCAGCGCGCGGTCCAAAAGCAGCCGGACGATCATATCCCCGATCTTCTGCCCGCGCATTTCTTTGCGTACGCAGATTCTCCCGATACGGAAGGCTTCCCCGTCAAAATACAGGCGCCCGGTCCCTGCCGGCTGATCCCCGTTGTAAGCAACCACATGCATCGCATATTGGTCAAAGCCGTCAAATTCAACTGCCTCATCGATGCCCTGTTCCCCAACGAACACCGCCGTGCGCAATGCGCGTACCGCATCGAAATCCTTTGTCCCGTGAACCCATCTGGATAGAATCATTTTCCCGCACCCCTAGCTTTGTTTCCGCTCCAGTATACTCAAAACCGGCCGTTATTTCAAGCGCAAGAAAAACAACCACCGTTTCGGGTGGTTGTTTTGGGAAGTACAATTCATGGTTTGCAACGGTTTTTCGCTTATCAGCCCCAATGCTTGGCGGAAACCTTGGCAAGGCGGTTGTAGATGTTCGCATCGCGCAGTGCAAGGAACGCATCCTTGAAGATGCCAAACATATCCGTATAGATCTCATGGTTGGCCATATTGGGCTCGATCATGCCGAACGGATGCACCATGTTCTCAACAGCTTCTTCAATGCTCGCAAACACCTTGGCGCCGGCCGCGCCCAGTATGGCCG
>MVQL01000147.1 GCA_002067205.1 Pelotomaculum sp. PtaB.Bin104 | reverse complement strand
GGCGTCTGGCAGGCGGCCGCGAGATTTCCGGCCTGGAGGTGTACGATGCCTGAGAAAAAGAAGAGTGTAGTGCCGCGCCTGCGCTTCCCCGAGTTTCGAGATGCTGAGGAGTGGGAGGTGAAGCGGCTAAAACATATTTCCCCATATATATTTGACGGAACACATCAAACTCCAAACTATATTGAAAAAGGAGTTCCTTTCTTTAGTGTTGAAAATATTGTTAGTGGGAAAAAAAATAAATATATCTCAATGGAAGATCATTTAGCCGCAACAATCAAAAATAAACCGGAAAAAGGGGATATCTTAATAACCCGAATAGGAAATATTGGATTTTCAAAAGTGGTAGATTGGGATTATGAATTTAGCATTTATGTTACTCTTGCAGTAGTCAAGAAATCAGAGCTATTTAACTCTCAATACTTGCATTGCTATTTTCAGTCAGAATATTGTCAAAAAGAAATACTTAGCAAGTCATTATTAAGTGCGGTTCCTTGCAAAATTAATATGGATGAATTGCAAAAGACGAAAGTCCTTTTGCCCTCCCCCCCCGAACAACAAAAAATCGCCGACTGTCTGTCGTCGCTGGACGAGGTAATCTACCTTGAGGCGCAGAAGCTCGACGCCCTCAAAGCCCACAAAAAGAGCCTGATGCAGCAGCTCTTTCCCCGCGAAGGCGAAACTACTCCTCGCCTGCGCTTCCCCGAGTTCCGGGATGCGGAGGAGTGGGAGGTGGAGCGGTTTGGGGAGGTTTACTCGTTTCATCCTACAAATTCATTTTCCAGAGATAAGCTTAGCTATGAATCTGGAATGATTAAAAATATTCATTATGGCGACATCCATACAAAATTCGCTGTTTTGTTTGATATTACAAAAGAGCAAGTGCCTTATTTACATCCCTCCTTGGATATCGAAAAATTAAATCATGAGGCATATTGCAAAGAGGGTGATATCATTTTGGCAGATGCATCTGAAGATATAGACGACATAGGGAAAAGCATAGAAATTGTAAATCTCAACGGTGAAAAAGTGGTATCTGGACTGCACACAATAATGGCCAGGCAAAAATTACCAAAGTTAATCGTAGGCTTCGGAGGATACCTTTTTGGAACCGCTTATATCCGAGAACAAATAAAGCGGGAAGCCCAAGGTGCCAAAGTTTTAGGAATTTCGCCAATAAGATTATCGAAAATCAGTGTAATTTATCCGAGTATTAAAGCCGAACAACAAAAAATTGCCGACGGTCTCTCCTCGCTGTATGAGGTGATCAACCTACAAACCCAAAAGGTCGACGCCCTCAAGGCCCACAAAAAAGGCCTGATGCAGCAGCTATTTCCGCAGGAGGTGGATTAGGCTATGGCAAAAAAGTATGTGTTTAGCTGGGAGAAAATACCAGGAACCGATGATAAGAGACTCAAGGAGTTTCTAGGAAAGAAATATCATATTGATTGGGTATACACTGCAGAAATTGTCAAAAGCGAAGACGGTAGGGCCATCAGTATTACCAAAGAGGATAATACTCTTTCTCTAACCCATAATAGCGAAGACCATGAAGTAATCTTGAAAATCAATATTGAAACAGATAAATTCATAGCGAAGGAGGAAAATGGTGAGCTAAACATATACGCAAAAAATAATAATAATATCCAGACCTTTACCGACCTTGATGCGATGGCGCAGTATCTGCGTGATCAGGAGAAAAGGGTCATTCTCATCTTCGCCTACAACGGCATCGGCAAGACGCGCCTTTCCATGGCCTTCAAGAACCTGGGCAAGAAAGACGAGTTGCGCGACACGCTCTATTTCAACGCTTTTACCGAGGACCTGTTTTTCTGGGACAACGACCTGAAGAACGACAGCGAGCGCGTGCTGCGCATGAACACCGCCTCGCGTTTCTTCGATGGTCTGGCAGATCTGGAAATGGAAAGCCGCATACGCGACTTTTTGCATCTCTATGCTGATTTTAAATTTGATATCGACTATAAGGCGGGCCATATCCGCTTCTGGAGAGAGACGCAGAAAAACGCCGAGGAAGAGGACGAAGCAATTCTCATCAAGGTCTCCCGTGGCGAGGAAAACATCTTTATCTGGTGTTTCTTTCTTGCAGTCGTCCAACTGGCCATCGACGGCCAGGAGACTTATAAATGGGTGCAATACATCTACATTGACGACCCAATCTCATCCCTCGATGAAAACAACGCCATCGCCGTGGCTGCCCATCTAGCGCAACTGATAAAAGGTCAGAAACAGGTCAAGGTGGTGATCTCATCCCATCACACCTTGTTTTTCAATGTTTTGTATAATGAATTCAGATACGCGATGAAAAAAGAGAAAGTGCTTTCATGTTTTTTGAAAAAGAATAACGAGAATAAGTACGAACTTCAGAAAACCAACGACACGCCCCGCTTCTATCACGTGGCCATGCTCAAGGAGCTGCACGAGGTGTCGAAGTCCGGAAATCTGTACACCTACCACTTTGCTATTCTGCGCAGCATCATGGAAAAGACTGCAACCTTCCACGGCTTCGACCATATCGGGGACATCATTAAACCCGAGGGGGACGACCTGGAAAGGACGATTCAAAAGCGTTATGTCCAGCTTCTGAGCCATGGGAACTATTCCCACTTTGAACCGGTGGAGATGATGGAAGAAAACAAAGAGAATTTCCGCAAAATTTTGAAAGAATTTATGGAAAAATACTACTTCAACCCGTATCTTTTTCCGAAAGATGAAATAATAGAGGCCAATACATGAACGACCACGACAAAACACAACTTGGCAAAACCTTGTGGGCAATTGCTGACCGTTTGCGCGGATCGATGAATGCCGATGACTTCCGCGACTATATGTTTTCCTTTTTGTTTTTGCGCTACCTCTCGGACACCTACGAGAATGCTGCTCAAAAAGAACTGGGTGTGGACTGGCCAAAGTTAAGCGAGGACGACCGCCGCTCGCCTCTTGCCGTATGGTATTCAAAGAATCCGGACGATATCAAGGAATTTGAAGCGGTTATGCGCCGCAAGGTGCATTATGTCATAAAGCCTGATTATTTATGGAGCAGCATCGCCGAGCAGGCACGCACGCAGGATGGTGAGCTGCTGCATGCCCTGCAAAACGGCTTCAAGTTTATCGAGAATGAATCTTTTTCCAGCAATTTTCAGGGGCTGTTCTCGGAGATCAATCTCGATTCGGAAAAACTGGGTAAAGATTACAAAGCGCGCAATGCGCGGCTCTGCACAATCATTCAGGAAATTGCCAAAGGGATTGGGGAATTCCCTTCAGACCGCGACCTGCTTGGCGATGCCTATGAATATCTTATTGGCCAGTTTGCCGCAGGCTCAGGCAAAAAAGCCGGGGAGTTCTACACCCCGCAGCAGATCTCCAGTATTCTCTCGGGGATCGTGGCCCTGGACAGCCAGGAACCGGCAACAGGAAAAAAACAGAAACTCAATAGAATCCTGGATTTAGCCTGCGGCTCCGGTTCGCTGCTGCTCAATGTGCGCCGGCAGATGGGCAAGAACGGAGTGGGCAAGCTCTACGGGCAGGAAAAGAACATCACCACTTACAACCTCGCGCGTATGAACATGCTGCTGCACGAGGTGCGAGATACGGAATTCGAGATTTATCACGGCGATTCTCTTCTCAACGACTGGGGCATCCTTCGTGAAGAGAATCCGGCCAAAAAGATCGAGTTTGACGCGGTGGTGGTCAATCCGCCATTCAGCTACCGCTGGGAGCCAAGCGAGGCACTG
>MVQL01000146.1 GCA_002067205.1 Pelotomaculum sp. PtaB.Bin104 | reverse complement strand
GCACTCAAGGAAATAGTGCGGTGTGTCGGGACGCAGTTTGACCCGGCGGTTGTGGAAGCGTTTGTGAAGGCGGTGAGTCTGGGTGGTTAATGGAGAAAGCTGGCGGCGGCTGTGATTGTTCAGGCAGTAAAAGACTGCGTATGCCCTCCGTATTTAGAAAGGGACAGGCGTTCGCCGGAAGTCATCAAGAATGAGGCTATGCTTTTCCTCAAAAGAGCCGTCAGGCGTAACGGGCTGGAAAGGTTGTGGTTCGACATTGTTGGTTTGCGCCCGGAGAAAGTGCTGAATTCGGTAACAAACGGTGCGGATGGGATGAGTGGCAGATTTAATGAAGCTGAGTCTGGGCGGTAGAATATGAAAGCCAGCCGGACTGTCTGGCGAAGTACAACATCGAGGAATACAGGTTCGATAAACAAAAGCTGACAGAATAGCCCCGAATGCTCGGGGTTTTCTGTTTTTTGGTAAAATTATTTATTATAAGGTAGGATTTTGCAAAGATATGACGAACAAAAATTCTACACGTGCGTCAGGGAGTAATTGTATGAGCTGCAGGGAATTGCTCGACGAAATCGAGCGTCTGCGTTCTAAGATGAATAGTTTGGCGGCTACTGGGGCTGATTATGCTGAAGTGCTGGAAATCAGCCGTAAATTAGACGTGTTGATCGTACTTTTCCACAAAATTGCTGCATCAGACACCTGCTGACAGGCAATAATTTGTTAATTTTCAAATCTTTCTTTGAGGGATGCTAGATGACAACAGAAGAACTCAGAAATGCTATCGAAAGCACAAAAGCTAGAATATACGAGCTAAAACGTCAGATAAAAGCAACAAATGATCCCGGGGAAAAGAACAGGCTCGAACGATGGCTTAAAGAAGCCCAGTACCTGCAACTGTGGCACTTAGACCAGGCTGACTGGAAGTAGTACAATTGTCCTCCGGTATGTTTAAGTTTAATGCAATGATTGATTTAAATGGGCCATTTGTTGGATGGTTAGCCGATACAAAAGCCATGACTACTAATATTAAACAAAAATTGACCAAATGCGTCAAGAAATATTATTTACGAGGAATGAGAAATAATGTCGAAATCTGTCGTTAAATCAATTGATCTATAAAAAAAGAGAAAGAGTATTGGCATAACCCGAAGGGTTTTAGGTGGTGAAATCAGGTTCACGGAATACCACATACTTAAAATTGAAAAAATTCAAAGAGTAATATCGTTAAAAACCGCACTCAAATGTGTTCAGAAGTTTGGGAAACTTAATTTTATTGATGAGGAGATCGGAGCCTTTTTAACAAATGAAAAAAAGAAGGTGTAAAAACTTTGAGTTATAAGCTTGGAGTTTTTTTTGTGGAGGTGATTGATTGTGAAATGCTAAATTGGGTGTAATAGAGGTGATGCATACGTATAATATCGGCATTTTGCATCACTTCTGGGAGAAGTGAATGAGGTTTATCAGGAGCCGAATACGAGGCCCGTACGTCCGGTTCTGTGAGAAGGATAATGCTGCAGAAAATTACTGCAGCATTACCTTACTTGATTTGGCCATTTTTCAGGAAGCCCAGCGGTAAAATGTCAAGCACCATTTTCGAGGAAACTGGAAAAAATTTTGTTCTAAAAAGGCAAAAAAGGTAATAGAAAACTGGCCCCAGATATTAAACTGGTAATAACTGGGTAATAAAAAGGCGGTCACTTAAAGGATGCGATCAACCACCCCTCTTTCTGGGAGTGTATAGCTGGTTCGTGCGCAGCAAAGCATAAACCAGCCGGACCAGTTTTCTGGCGGTTAAGACGAGTGCTCTTTTATGATGATGAGTATGGGCTTCCTTATACTTGGCACGGTAGAACTCAGCGTATTCCTGATCATGCACCCTTATCAGGTTGGCTGCTTCTACCAGGTAGTAGCGCAAGTATTTATTGCCGGAACGGACGCGCTTAATGTCTTCAGCCTTCCATTTGCCGGACTGATGTTCGTTCCACACCAGGCCGGCAAACTTGGCCAAAGACTTATGGTTTTTAAACCGCTTGACATCACCGACTTCCGCCAGAATGCCGGCGGAATAGACCGGACCGATTCCCTTGATCGAAGTCAGAGTTTGGGGTATTGCCTTCATGTGTTCTTCAATGAGCTTGTCCAGCTTTTTAACTTCGGACTGCAGGAACTTAATCACGCTGATGCTGGAAGCCAGGCAGGCGTTTATCGGGTCGGCCAGTGACTTATTCAAGCGGTAGGAAGAGCGGGCCGCCTTTTGCAGGGCTTTGGCTATCCCCTCAGCGTCTACCAGGCGGTTTTTGCTCTTTTGCTCCAAGAAAGAAACCAGATCTTCCAGCGACATGGCGGCAATTTCATCGGGGGATAAGAATTCCTCCACCACCGCCATAGCAGTGGCCCCGAAATTATTGGAGAAAATCTTTTCCTGACGCAAAGAGCTGAACTTCAGGAAGAGATTGTTTAAAAAATAGGTTTTCTCTCGCTTTATCATGTTTACTAGGTGAAACCTGTTTCGGGTCAGCCTTTGCAGTGCAAGGAAACGCTCGTCCATAAAAACCTCCTGGGGAAGGCGACCAAAGCGTAACTTGTCTGCAATAACCCAGGCGTCTATATCATCATTTTTTGGTAAATCGCTGTAAGACTTCTTGAAATTATGCACAGTCTTGGCGTTCAAGATGTGAATTTTCGGTGAAAGTGGGGCCAGCTTTTCTGAATTTCTAAAAAGCTCAGCCAGGTGGTAGCTGTAATTAGAAGTAGCCTCCATTCCCAGGATAATTTCCTGCAGGGAGTGCCGGGCGGAGAGCTCTACAATATTATCAACCAGGGCCAGCGCTCCATCAAAAGTATTGGGTACTTTGAACTTTTTCAAAGTGTCGCCGCCGGCGGCCATACAGTGAACATTGTTCTTGCGCAGGCTCACGTCAATACCGACATATAGTTTGCTCAAAAGATCACCTCCCTGTTCCAAAAGAATCAAGCAGGGTACAGGACCTGGGCGCCCTTGGGGAACCGCCTTACACAGCCTCGTAATGAGTGCTCACCCGGCCAGGCGGGCGCATGAATGGGTAGCTGCAAAAAATCCCATCACCATAAAGCCGGGGGCACAACCAGCGGTTAGAAAAAACACGGCGGGCCAAGGGTAACAGGCTTTGCGAAGTAGTAGTATAAAAAGGCTCCACGAGGGGGCGAAGAAATATCCCTATACCACGGCTTGTTGGACCCATTGTCCCGCAAAGTGACGCCCATGTCCAGACTCTGCCCGATAAAAACACGACTAAAAAAAGCAATAAAAAACCGCCCCGGCGGGGTGGCTGCTAAAAAGCAACCTACACCCCGGGCCGGTAATAGAGGACCATTATCTTAACAATCCACCCGATCAATATCGGAGGACTTAACGCCCATTCGCAACTTTGTCGATTGCGGGTTGGATTGTGGATAGCTTTAATGATTTTACGAGTTGGTTCTACGGTCTATAGCATCACCACCATATCTAAAGGTACTGTCGGCCAACTACCTTCAATAGCGATTCCACAATACAGTATTCGCGCGCATGACCGGTACCGTTACCGTACCTGCTGTGGAATCTGGTATTGGTTTCATTGGCCTCGGTACCCGTAGTTTAAGGGAACCGGTTCCCAATCACCACCCCATCCATATGGTTCCTTAATTGGAATTTTGGCTGTCCGGTGGTTCTAAAACTATTATACGAGGGGTTGGTAAATGAATGATTATCGGTGTTGATGTTGGTTACGGCTACACTAAAGCGATAGCAGAAAACGGGGAGTCAGTGGTATTTCCCTCGGTTGTGGGCACCGGGTTTGAGCGCAAGCTCGACAGGCTGATGCCTTCCGGTGCATCAGAAGCGGATAACTACGACCTTATTATCAGCAGAATTAACAGAGACGAACCGCAGCGCTATTTTGTCGGAAACCTGGCCATCCTTCACTCGCACGACGCAGCCAGACCGTTTTCAGACAACCGGAGCAGCGCTGAGGAAATCAAACCGGCGCTGTTGACGGCAGTAGCGAGGCTGTCAAAAGATGAAGGCTGCACTCTGGTGACCGGTCTGCCGTTAGAGCCGTATCTCAAGCAGGCAAAATCCCTGAAGAGTTCGCTGGAGAAGCTGTCCGGCACAGAAGTGATCTTAAATAGCGAACAGACGAAAATTGCCTTCGACCGGGTGATCATGTTTCCCCAGGCAGTGGCGGCAATATACGGGCAGTTGAAAAGGAACCACCTTGGAAGCAACGGGCTTGTCGGGCTGGTTGATATGGGCTACAGGACAACAGACATAATACTGTACGACCTGACCTATAGGAAAATTCTGGACGAGTACAGGGATACTGTGACGTGTGGCATGAACGATGTTGTAGTAGGCATAAGGAACGAAATCAAGACTGAAACCGGAGACGCTCCTAACCTGGAATGGATTGAGCAGGCCCTGATACAGCAAAAGCCGCTGTACTTCAACAAAAGGGACTATGATGTTGTTGATATAGCAGCAAGGCAAGAAAAAGCAGTGAGGAACCTTATCGTGTCTCACATATCCCGGCTGTGGAGGGATCAAATTAAGAAATTAAAAGTGTTGTACCTTGCAGGCGGCGGTGCCTTCATGCTGCAGTCTGACATTTCTCAATTTGCCAACTGCGAAGTGGTACAAAATGCACAGATGGCAAACGCTCACGGGTACCTGCTGAAAGGACTGTCTGAGCAGGAAAATGTGCAAAGCGGCACCACTTAAACCATTGTGGCTATAAAATTTGGGCTGTCATACGGCGCTGTAAGCAAAAAGGGTGGGCCACATTCTAAGCCTTGCGGCTGTAAGGAAAGAACATTCAAAAACCGAAAAACTGGGCCACGAATTTAATTGTCAATAAATGGTGGCCCAGATAATCGGTAAAAAGTGCTGTAAGGCCAGTAATACCAAGGCGTGGAGGGTGGGCCAGTGAAGCAGTACAGAGTAAGGTTTAAGTTGCCAAAGGAAATCGCTGGAATATTTGACTTCGTTGAAGATAAATCAGATTTTGTGTCCAGAGCAATCGAGTGGTACATAAGCTACGGGAGAGAATCATTGGAAAGACTAAAAAAGATTGAGGCCATGCTGGCTGGTGGAATTTGTATGACTACACGCAACCGGGTAGAATCAGTGCAAAAAGACGAAATAGACGATGCTTTCGATGATTTTGTGTTGTGAAGCCGTACCCTAAATGGTTCGGCTTTTTTTATAAAGAAATCCCGAGGAGGCAATAAACATGCAATGGTATGTGGTACAAGTAACAACAGCGCATGAGAAAAAAGTTAAGAAACACCTTGAAAATCGCAAGCAAAACGGCCATGCCGACATAATTGGAGAAATCTATCTTCCTGAAAAAAATAGAAAGCCTATAATGCCTGGATATATATTTGTCCAAGCTGCATATTGGCCTGATTCATTTTTGCCACACACCAATACTTTCTCAATGACTATTGGAACAGTATCGGATGAAGAAATAACCCGAATGAAACGTAAGTATTCTCCAGCGCAAAGACCAAAACAGGTATTCAAGAAAGGCGATAAAGTAGTGATAACCGTTGGCCCATTCGCCAGCGTCCAAGGTACGGTTGATACCGTAGGTACACGGTGCAGCAAAATAAGCTACTTTAACGGGGAGGTAAAGATTGATGCAGACAACGAACTCCTTAGAATTTATGAGGAAGGCGCATAGGCTGATAACCAAGCTGAAATACGAGCTTGATCATGTTATTGAGGATGAAAAAGAAGCTATCGGAGACTTCAGCGGCCCGGACGGGGCCAGGGCATGGGTTGAAGATGGGGTTTTGCGGATAACTGTAGATGAATGCCTGCCGAGAAACGCCACCTACACTAACGAAATGAGGAGAGTTTGGATCAGAAAGATAAATAAAGCTCTTGAGGGAGTGAATATAAATTTCACCAATGCACTTTGCATGATAATCGTATACTCTCCCCATGATTTCGGCTGGGACGTTGACAACCGGGCATTTAAGGTCGTACCCGATGCGCTTAGAATCAACGGAATAATCAAAAACGACACCTACCAGGAAATTACATTATTGGTAGGTGGAGAGACAGATAAAGAATACCCGAGGACGGAAATTTTTGTAGTTGATAACCCATTTAGCGAACAAATGATCATACGGAAAATTATCGAAATGTTAAAGTTACATATAATAGAAGAAAAAAATTAAAAAATCATACGGAAAAAAGCGATTTTTCCGTATGATTTGCTTCCGTATGTTTTATCGTCCGGAATTCCATATAATTGCATGGTACAAAAAGTCAAGTATTACAATGGGAAATAGTGTATTTTAATTGCTCCCAGATGGTCATATGGAAAAAGAGTGAGTACAAGGGGACTAGCTCCAAAAAGGCAAGAATTTTAAAAATGAGGTACTAGCTCCAGCAGGGGTTAAAATAATAGGTCTTGGCAGGGGGTTAATATGAAATTCTACGGTCTAAAATTGTTTCCAGTCAGGAGGGGGTTGTTCTGGCATTAAAACAGTTAACAGAGAGAGATTATGTGCTTCTCAGGTGTCTGGCTAATTGTGATGTATTAACCAATGAGCAGGCGTCAATGATTTATGGAACCAGGAAATATCACTATGACCGGCTTACTGAATTAAGTAATAGGGGGTTGATAAGACGGTGCGGCAAATACAATGAAATAACTGCAATGGGAATGAAAGAGGCAGGCAGCGGCTTAAAGCCTATAAAAATTACGAAAGAGTGGGCCAGGGAGCATAAGGCAAGATTATCTCAGGTGTATATTGGATTAGGAATACATCAAGAAAATTATGGTGCCTGGAGCTTTATATCCAGCAGGGATTTTAAAATAAAGAAAAGGATGGTGATGTCATCTAAAGTAGATGGTTGTTTGGTAATAAATGGTGAGGAATATGCAGTATACCTTTTAGGCGATGAGCCAAGTAAGTCAAGCCTTAATATAATAAAAACAGAGTTAAATAACCTCTATATATATCGGGTTGCAAAAGTAATTGTATTTTATCCGACACTGAAGGCCCTAAAAAGTTTCGAGAGTCAGGTTGATAGTAAAAAATTATCTGAATTGCTACTTATTCGTTATCCCGAAGAAATCCATCTACTCAAGTATATGGATGAGATAAAACAGAACCTAACCAGCCGTTTAAAGGATTACAAGCCAACAGGCAGGCCGTTTGCCGACTTTGAGAGGGGTAGAACATATGTTTCGATTATGATCTTCAACGATCTTGTTAAGAAAAAACACCTTCTCGATTATATGAACCACGTCATGGCAGAAGAAGGACGGGAAGTTATTATCTTATGTCTTGAAGAGCAATTCAATGAGATGGAAAGCCTTTACCCGGCCGCAAAAGAGATATTAAGAGTCCGCAGGTTCTGGGGGGATACAAATGTCAAAGCTCAAGGCACTGTTTAGAAACAAAGCGGCAAAGATAGCTCTAGTTCTAATCCTGGCGTACATTTTAGACGCATGGATATTGGGCTCCTTTGCGGTAATGCTTCACGACTTTAAAAATGGGCTAGCCTTATACAACAACCCACTGCTTGCATCTGTTAAAGTTCCCTTTGCAGGAGTAGGCGGCACGTGGTTATTCCTTAACATCCTGGCGGCGATATTTATAGGAGCGCTGGCTTTTTTTGTTTACGTAAGATTCCCCGAAGTAATCGAAAGGCTGCGTCCCAAAAAACTCACTTTTATTGACAACCCTGACATCGGCCCGGCGAAATGGATGGCCGAGGAAGAAATCTCCAAAACCTTTTCAACAGGCTTTGGGCCGGGGATATTGTTTGGAGCTTACAAAGGGACACCCATTCGCCTGGTCAAGAAAAAGGGCTCCAATAAAAACGTGATGGTCTTTGGCCCGCCCGAGGCGGGAAAAACTTTCAGCGAGATTATACCGGCCTGCTTGCAGGCGGTAGTAAACGAAGAATCCGTTGTAATTGTTGACCCCAAGGGTGAGATATCCCGCGACACCCTGGTAATGTTTCAAGATGAAGGGTACGACGTAAAAGTGTTTAACCTTGTAGACATGTCTCATTCCGACCGGTGGAACCCCCTTGATGAAGTATTAAATGATCTTGATGCCCAGCTGTTTACCCAGTCGGTAATCGCCAACACCGTAGTTCCGGGCACCAAAATGGGCGGCGACCCCTTCTGGGACCGTGCCGAACAAAACCTGCTAAAGGCTCTGACCATGTATGTAAAATTGGATAAGCCCAACAAAAACGTTCCGGAGATATATTCCTTGCTGACCAGCGGCGATCTTGACATGCTGGACATAATCTTTAGAGGATTAGACCCGGACCACCCGGCCAAAGCGCCTTACATGATCTTCACCCAGGCAAAAACCAAAAACGAGATCATCCAGGGATTGGCGATTCGGCTCCAAGTATTTCAGAACGAGATGGTAAAGAAACTGACCGAAACGAGCGACATAGATTTGGAGGCGCCCGGCAAAAGAAAATGCGCGTACTTTTGTATTATTCCTGATACCGACAGCACCTTTGAGTTTCTGTCCTCTCTTTTCTTCACGTTCATCTTCATCAAGCTGACCAGGTTGGGAGACAGGAGCGAAGGCGGCGTGTGTCCCGTCGGAGTAAACTTCCTGCTTGACGAATTTTGCAACATTGGAGCCATACCGGACTTCAAAAAAAGGATAGCCACGATGAGGTCCCGGGGGATTGCCTGCACCATCATCACCCAATCGCTGCCGCAATTAAGGAACCGCTATCCCTGTGATGAATGGCAGGAGATCATCTCCTGCTGTGACAGCCAGTTATTTTTAGGGGTTAACGATAACGATACCGGCAAATATCTGTGCGAGTCGCTTGACAAAGGGGCAATAGAAACCAATACCGTCCAGAGAGACACAAAAGCGCCGCTTCACAGTAGAATTTCCAAAAGCGCAAGAGAGCGGTTGCTAATGACCCTTGGGGAAGCCCGAACCATGGACACCAAAGAAGCCGTATTAATTCTGCGCGGCAAAGCGCCATTAAAGATTGAGAAACTGGGTTATCCCGAGCACCCATTGGCCGTAAGACTGAAACCGCAGATGATCGACCGATACAAACCGTCCTGGCACGAAGAACCGTTGCCGGAAGTAGAGATTGACTGGGGCAGCTTGAAGTCTCCGGATGAAACCGGGGAAATGGCCGGGAAAGAAAAAGAGGCCGTAGACGATGACGACATAGAAGCTATCGTTGCAGCGATAGAAGAAATACAACCAGGTGCCTTAAAAGAAGAGCATTTTCAGCAGGGAAATTCCGAAGAAGAATTACTGGAGCCGGAGACCATAACATTCCACAAAGGAAACGAATTAGATATAAATAACGTAATCCAGCAGCCGACCAAAGGCTGGTTTTAACCGGGGTGATGTCCCGGTTAAATTTGATAGTGGCAGAACCTGGGGGAAAGCTTTACAAACGTTGCGCCGTAAAGCCCCTGGCTTTAGATGGGGAGGCTCAGGAAGCAATTCCTTGGCGACCAGGGAGAATGTCACTAAGAAAGTAGTTTGCATCTTTTAAGTATTTTTTCAGGAGGTGTTTTTGTATGCGTTGTCCAACTTGTTGTAAAACCGTTACGCAAACCGAAAAAAGTTACCAATGTGATTGTGTTAAAGTCCCCAAAGAACTCTTGGGAAAGAAGATAACACCGGAGATCGTCCATGAACTGCTCAACAACAGAAGAACCGGCATACTGGAAGGTTTTATGTCCAGAAGGAACGGCAAGCCATTCAGTGCCGCCTTAATAATCAAGGACGGCGAAGTAAAATTTAATTTTGGCGAAAAGGAATCGTCAGGCACCGTCAGAATACGGGTCCATTCCGGCAATTCCGGTTCCGTCCACATTTCCTTGACAGGCGCCGTAAACAAAGACTTTGAGATTAATTATGGACACGTTTCATCTAGGATGGCCGAATGCCTCGGCTGCATAACGGCGGCCAATTTCATCAAGCACCAGGTTCCGGATAGTACCAAGATCAAGCTGGATATTTCCCTTAACAACCTAGACTTCTCGCGGTACATCCTTAGAGAAAGAATACCGAGGGACAAGGAAATAAAAGCAGCTCTTGAATACCTGTTTGGTATTTTATCAGGCTTTGCCGGTTGGCAGGCGCAGTTTAAGCCGAAGAAAAGACCGAGACTTCAGGGAAGTCCCCAGTCAAACAACTTCCCAAAAGGTATTTTCCCCTGGCTCAAGCTGAATATATCAGAGCATGACATCAGTATCTCTGTCAAGCTGCCCGAAAGCCCGGATGTAAAGGCTCAGTTTAAGGCTTCTTTGCAAAAAGCAACCGAGGGAGATGAAAATACTTATTCACTGCCTAAAACAGCGAAACCGGCATTAATAGCTTGGCTGAATAGTGTAAATAAGTCTTCTTGACCGGGCGTAGCCCGGTTTTTCCTTTTAGTGTCACCAGAACCATGAAATACTACCGGGTTCTGGTAAACCGTATCAGATCGTCCAACAGCACTATGGTTTTCTAAGCATGAGCGCACTATTCAATCTGTTAAAAAAAGAAGATTGTAACAAGACAGCGGCGGATTAAACTGCCGTTGTTTTATTTTCAGGAGGTAAATGTCGCGGAATAGGCCCGAAACCGCCGCGGGGTCGATAAAGCCGGCAAACCGGCTACAAAGTCCAAAAACAAAAAAATAACAAGGGGGCATTTGCTTGACTATCGAAACCAAAAGGGAATTTTTCCAGGACGTTTGGCCCGAAGTCTATTCCTCTCGCCAGAACAGAAATGTTTTGAAGTGGTCCGTAGTAGGGGTAAACAATTACAAAATCAATACCAAAGACGGCGAAAAAGAAGTGCCGTGCCTCATCGTATCCAAAGACCAAGTCATGGGCATCATCCCCCTGGAGGAGGCCGGCGTGAAGGTCGATGAAAAAACGGTTGTCAACAGGGCCAGGCTGATCAAATACGTCGGCCAGGAGACACCCTTTATCGTCATCGGCATCGACAGCAAAAACGACCGGTTTATTGCCTCTCGCAAGGCCGCCTTGCAGCGCATGGCGGCCCAGACCTGGCCGACCCTGAAAGTGGGCGCGATAGTGACCGCGACCGCCAGGAGGGTATACGAAAACTCAGTAGTCGTGGAGTTCGGCGGCGTTGAGGCCTACCTGCCCATCTACGAAATCTCTTACGGTTGGGTGGAAGAGATCCTGGACCTGATCCAGCCCGGCGACGTTTTCGACGTGAAGGTAAAAGAACTTGACGCAGAAAACGAACGAGTGGTCGTGTCCGTAAAAGACCTCATCCCCAACCCGTGGCCCGGCGCCGAAAAGCGTTACCAGCGCAGGGGCGTGTACTCCGGTGCGGTGACAGGCGTAACCAGGTACGGGATATTCGTATCCTTGGAGCCCGGCGTGAACGCTCTTTGCAGGCATCTGAGGACAGACCGCTTCAAAGTGGAGAAGGGCGACAGCGTTGCCATTGTAATAACCGGCGTAAAGATGGAAAAAGGCGAAGGTCAGATCAGCGGCAACGTGATCCGGATTATTCGAAAGAACAGAGCCGCGTCTTAACATATTATGCAGTTTCACGAGAAGCCTTCCGGGATCGTTCCGGGAGGCTTCTTTTGCGCCTTAGAATGGAAATAAATGTCATGGTGTTAATCACTAATTAAATCATTAGCATAAATCTTATTGACAGTTAACATATTAGGAGATATAATGAGTTAAATAGCTACACAAACATGTGTACGTTAATTTAGTGTTGCCAAAAACAACGAAAAAAAATGTCACAATGTTCACGACTTAACCAGGTCTTTTGGGGGCCTGGTTTTTTTATTTTTAACGGAGGTGGTTAAAGGTAAATATTCCCAACAAGTTATTTTTGCTCATTGCACTATTTTTCCTAGCGGCACCCCAACCTGTTCGCACCGAAAGGCCGGAAATAACGCCTATGCAAGTACAACAGGCGCCAGATCGTGCCCAAGAAGTTTCCCGGGGTGCTTCCCGGCAGGAAACCCTGGAAGTTGTGGCGACTGCCTATAGCAAAAATGATCCTGGTATGGACGGCAGGGGAGTAACTCGCATGGGCACCGAAGCCCGCCCCGGCGTAGCTGCCGTAGACCCGGCGGTGATTCCTCTTGGTACAGAATTTTATGTGCCTGGGTACGGGTACGCCAGGGCTGAGGACACTGGAGGCGCTATCAAGGGGAACCGGGTTGATTTGTTTTTCGAGAGCAGGGACGAAGCGCTGAAATGGGGCCGGAAACGGCTCAAGGTTACAAAAATATCAAAATAATACGAAAGTATACTTTACAAAATCTCCAAGAAAGGCAGGTACAAATAATGCGATGTTTGGTTGTAGGGGCCGATAGTATTGGCACCAAAGGAACCTATCTCGAAAAGAAGTTTGGTGTTAAAGAAGTGCTTCACTGGGACGGCAGGAATAAGAAAATGCCGTTCCTGCCGGCCGTAGACTTGGTAGTTATGCTAACAGGTTTCATTAACCATCTAATGATGTGGCACGTCAAGAAGGAAGCCAAGAAGCGTGGCATTAAGGTGCTTTATTTGAAACGTGGCGTGTCCGAGCTGGAAGAGACAGCTTAATCGTTACGCGCGTACCTTTTTAAGCCAAATAAAGGAAGGGGAGTGCCAAACATGCCCAATGAAATATCCGTCAACCTCTTGAAACCGCACCCAAAGAACACAGACTACTACAGTGATTTAGAACCGGAAAAATACGAAGAGATCAAGCGCAGTATCAAGGCCCACGGTATCCGCGATCCTCTGAAAGTCAAGCCGGACTACACAATCCTGGCAGGTCACCAGCGCTACAGGATTGCCCTGGAATTAGGGCTTCAGGAAGTGCCGATCACCGTCATGGACGTATCAGATGAGGAAGCCGAATACCTTATGATTGCCGACAACGAAGAGCGGCGCCAGTCCGATAATGATCCGATGAAGAAGGCACGGCGAGCGGCTTTTCTGAAGAAGTATTGGGGAGTTAAACAGGGTCCGAAATTTCCTCAAAATGAGGAAAATAAAACAGCAAAAGATATAGCAGATGCAGTTGGTATAAACACAAAAAATCTGAACCGTCTTCTTAAGCTCAATGACCTTATCCCCGAAATTCAGGCCCTTGTTTCCTCCGGCGAACTCGGCACCACGGCGGCCCATGAGTTGGCCCACCTTTCCCCGGAGACCCAGAAATCTCTCCTGGAAAGCTACGGTAAAAAGATAACTGAAATAAAGGCGGCTGAAGCAAAAGAGTTGCGTAGGCAGATCGAAGAGGAAATAAAAACAAAAAATAATACTGTCTTAGAGAAACAACTCTCCGAAAAAGAAGAAGCCTTGCGGGAAGTTAGCCGCGAACTCGAAGAAGTAAGGCAGGCGCTTGCCGATATGGAAGAGGATAATAAAAAGGGGCACGAGATAGTCAATAAACTGCTCGACGAATTAAACGAGAAAGACAGCGTCATTGAAGAACTTAACAACGATACCCGGAGGCAAAACCTTCTCGAAGACATCGCCAAGCTCGAAAAAGAGAAAAACCACCTTGTCATGGAAATCGAGTACCTGAACCAGCAGGCTGGCGAAGCCAAACAGAAGAAGAGCCTGGCAGATCCGGTCGTCAACCTGGCTAATAGGACGCTTAATCCGCTCCTGGAGTTTAAGGGCAAGCTGGAAATCATGCTGAACGAAATAGAAGAAGACCCTTATAACTCCATCAATATGTGCTTTACCAGGCATTTACGGGTACTTGAGTCCATCAGGGACGTTATGCGCCAGGCCCAGGAAAGGTTTGCAAAAAGAAAGGCCGAAAAGAAAGAAAAAGCAGACGAAATTGCACTTTAACCCCCCCGAGATACTTGGGGTTTTATTTTTTTGGGGCGCCATGAAAGGGAAAAACAATAAACTGTCACTCCTTTGCCACAAACTCACTTAGGGCGCCCCCAATTAATTTTTCGGTAAAAAGAAAGATTTTCCTAATTAGAAAGGAAACTTGCTTTGCGCGCTAATATTTTAATTGGAAAATTAAAACATGCGGTTAATATTACAAATCTCACTTCGCCGATGCCCATAAGGGCGGAACCGATTGTATATGATGTAAAGGTGGATACTTACGATGACGTATTTAAACTTTATCACTATGCCATCTACCCGCATTACATTAACGATGTCCCCGCGGTATATGCAATAGAAAACCCTGAAGCGCTATGTGAAAAACTGCGCACCATCTCCGACCCACCCCCTGTAAACTGTCCTCTTACTGTGGAGAAGGCCATCAGGCATCTATCCCGGTTTAGGCAAGTAACTGACGTTTCAGAGATCAGGTTCCCACCAAAACGTAAGGCAATCGAATTAAAAGCCGCCGGATTAGACCCCGAACAGTCGAAAGCGGCGGAGCACTACTTAGGCCCGCTGCTCTGTGTCGCTCCGGCCGGTAGCGGCAAAACATCAACCCTTATAACTCGCGTAACTTTGTTGGTTCAGAGAGGCGTAGATCCCAGGCGGATACTATGCCTTACCTTTACGAAAAAAGCACAACTGGAAATGCAGGAGCGCCTAAAGGCCAAACTCGGGGACAAGGCCAAACAAATTACCGTCCGGACATACCATGCCCTGGCCTACATGCTTATGAAAGAGTTTACCGGGCATATCCCCGATATCATCCTGGATCGTTTCAGTATTCTGAAAAACATGGAGTTAAGTTGTAAGTTGGAGGACCTGGACGGTTTCATAAGCCTCAATCTCAACAGCCTGGTTTCTCCCCAGGAGATCAAACCCTCAACAAGAAAAGAAAAACAACTGCTTGAAGGCTATAGGCAGTACCTTAATTACCTCAAAGAGAACCGCCTCACCGATCAGGACTTCTTACTCGTACAGTTATGCAATGCGTTCAGAGGCCCCAAGGGGATACAGCTAATGGATTACACCTACCCCGGAGATACCCCCGGATATCCGAAAGGCCGCTGGCACTTTGTCTTCATCGACGAGGCCCAGGATAATAATTTAGCACAGGATGTAATAACCAGGTTTATATCACCCTGGGACAATACGTTCTGGGTGGGCGATGAAGATCAATGTTTACTGCCAGATACCTTAATAGCAACAAAACAGGGCGCAGTAGCTATTAAGGATATAAAGAATGATAACGAACTGATAGTTGCCAATGGCCACGGGACAACAATAACGGTACACCCAGAAAAGGTAATGAGCAGGTATTACTCAGGACCAATTGTAAAGGTTATAACTTCAAGTGGCAAACAGTTAACAGGGACTCCAGAACATTGTGTGTTTGCTAGGATGACACCAGAGAAAAATCGTTATCTTGTTTACTTGATGTATAGTAAAAAGCTAGGATATAGAATTGGCAGAACTTCAACTGTAAGAAGCAACTATAAGGGTTCGGTTAAAGGTCTGGTGAATGGACATGAAGTTCGGTTACGCCAGGAAAAAGGAAATACCCTCTGGATTTTGGAAGTATGTGATAAACTGGAAGAGGCTTGCTTTTATGAGCAATATTATTCTGTTAAATATGGCCTACCAACATGTGTCTTCCATACGAATGGTAGAGATATGAGCATAACCCAGAAATTGGTTGATAAGCTTTTTGGTTTAATCGACACCAGAAAAAGAGCTCACAAGTTAATGCAAGATAAGCTACTTAATCCTGAAGAGCCACATCATTTTCCAAAGGCGCGTACAACAGATAATCGTGGAGCAAGGAAGCTGCACTTTACAATGTTTGGCTCTAGTAAGATGGTCCATGGTGGCAGCAGGTGGAGTAAAGGACTATTTGAGCTTCATAATCATGAATTGACATATAATACTGTTGACGAAGAGTTTGCAAAGCTCGGAATGAATTATATGGGCAATTCGATTAAAAGTACTCCTGGAGGTACGACATACTGGAATGGCAGAACATCAAACGGGAACTATGATTCACTTTGGCAAACTATGCAAAAGATGCAAGAAGAAATTCTTAATCTGTCCTTAGAGATAAAGGCAAAATTAACAGGCGAGAAGTACAAGTTCATGCCGTTATCTCATGTAAGAAAGGGGATGCTGGTTCCTGTTCTTGATGGTGATATTATAGCGGAAGAAGAGGTAACATCTGTTGAGTTTAATCAATATAATGGTCTTGTCTATGATATTAATGTGCCATATTACAGGAATTATGTAGCTGGTGGTTTTGTGGTTCATAACTGCCTCTACACCTTCCGTGGAAGCTCGATAGAGCGCATCTTAAACCTTCGGGGAATTTACCCGAATTTAAAAGAGATTCAATTAAAGCGGAATTACCGGTGTCATCCCGGGGTAGTGGCGGCCGCCGACTCATTAATTAGACACAACACAATGCGGCGCCCCAAAGAGATCATCGCCGCAAGACAAGAGAAGGGCAGGGCTGTATTTTTCGAGAACTTCCCGAGTATAACCGAAGAATACGAATGGGTGGCAGAAAAGATCGACGGACTTCTACAGGCCGGGGTGAAACCGGAGCATATCGCCGTGCTTTACCGGAACAACAGCCAGGGCGACGCATTGTCGTCGGTAAGCCTGAAAAAAGCCAATATCCCACACTATGTACACAGAAACGGAACACCCTTGTTCCAAACTGCCGATATGGATGCTGTCTTAAACCATCTCACGCTTCTCACAAACAAAATAGGTTCCCCGGGATATGAAAATGTCGTCCTGGGCTGTCTGAGAACCGCCCAAAAGAGTGAATACATCGGTGCCCTGGAATCGGGAGGTGTGAAAGCCGCGTACACAACAGCCAAAACAAACAATGACCTTAAGGCGATGAGAATCTTTTTGAATGCCGGAAGCGTCCGTATGGATATGCTCCCGGACGCCGGCGCTGCGATAGCCTATGCGCGACGAAAGTTTCCCGACCTCGATCTTTGCTTTGATGTAGACCGTCTGGATTTGATAGAAAAAATTGCTGGCAGGTTTAAAAATATTAAAGATTTTACAGAATGGGTCAGGAAAATTAAGCTAACCGGTGAAAAAGAAAATAAAACCGAAGGCAAGGTTCAGCTTATGACGGTACACTCTTCAAAGGGCCTTGAATTCCCTGTAGTATTTTTAATTAACTGCACAACGGGCCACTTTCCCTCAAAGAAGGCAGCGACATTGGAAGAAATCGAAGAAGAACGCAGGGTTTTTTATGTGGGGATGACCAGGGCCAGGGAAAGGCTTTATATAAGCGGTTATGAAGAAAAAGAAAGAAGAATATCCGGTTTCGTGTCCGAATCGGGCTGTCTCGCGGAAAAAACAACAGGAGTTCAAGATCCGGGTCTGCTTATCGACTAACCCTTCTCGAAAGGGGATGCCGGTGAGCAGTATGCCTTTGTGGTAAGGCTGAATGTGGGAGCTGCAAGATGCGCCGGCTTGCCGGAGATGAGTGCAGTTCTAAGAAGGAAACTTCAGTGTCCTATACAGGTTCGTGGCGTGAGTAGCAAAACTGTGGCCACTATTCCCCTGTGCGGATCACAAGAATGGCAGTCAACTGATTGGATGTATAGATATATACAGATATTCGGGTAGCTGTTGATACCACTTTGAGTGATTGCAACGGCAGCGAAAAAGGGAATACTTGCTCTAAGTTTTAATTTGCAGTTAACTTTTTGCCTTGAATGTATTGCAAACACAACGCTAAAATGGTATAATAATCAAAACAACCCGTATTCACAAATGGATACGGGAAATTTTTTCATTGTCAAAAACATCTAAAAAAAATGTCACAATGTTTAAATCCAAACCCGCAAACCTGGCCCAACCAGGCGAGCGGGTTTTTGTTTTTTAAAACCCTGAAAGGATGATAAAATGCAAAAACTGTCTCCATTCTCACCGCTCAACAATTACAAGGTATTTTATACTTACAAAAGCCTTTATAACCTGGTCGAGCCAACGCCCCAGGAAATAGTCCTCCTGAATATGTTAAAAGACTGCGGAGTAATGGCAGGTTTTCAGATTGAAAGTATCCTGTGTTCGAGAAAGAAATTAAAAAGCCTCGCCAACCAGAAGGTGATAGCCAAATTTAAACTGGAGGGTACCGAAAACCGGATAAACGTCTACAGCCTCGAACCCGAAATCGATCTCGAACTAGCTTTCAAACGGCTGGCCTTTGCCCAACTGTACGTCAGGATAAGGCGGATAACCCCGTGCGAAGCGGCCTTATGCCCCGCCCCGCTGACCGGAATGATATGGTTTAACGGAGCGTCTTATCCGGTTCTGGTGTTACGTAAGGGAGAAAGCACGGTACTCCTGCCGGACATACTTAAAAGCCTCCCGAGGGTATTGGTTGTTTCCGAGGACTTGATAAAACTAAACCTGGGAATTCCGTTCCGGATGACAACGGATCGCGATTTACTTGACAAGCCCCTGCGGTACGCCTTCTACAACGAAATTGGACAGCCCGAGGAGGCTGTCCAATTTCCCGAAGAAAAAAGTATTGAAACTATTTTGTAGTTGTGCTAAAATTTACTCAGGTGCCGCTCTTGGCATTAATTGTTGTTGTACAAAACTTCTCTATATGCAAGTGTTGCTTTTCAATTTTGTTAGTATATATTCTCGGCGCTTTTAGATGCCGGACGAAAGTTTAATTTTTCAGCCAATTTGGTTGAACTAAAATAATATTATTGTGTCCAAAAGCCTTATCTTTTCCTCTTGGGAAACGGTAAGGCTTTTTTAAATTTATAGATATTTATGGATAAAGGGGGCCGAAAAAGTACGCGTTTGATAAAAACTTGACATCTAAATAAGGCAATGATACGCTTATGGCAAACAATAGTTTTAATTGTTACTCCCAGGGCATACTTTAGAATAACGGGGGAGCGCGAGGGGGCTGTAATCTCCCTCAATTTATTGAGGGGATATACGGACACCCTCGCCTGGCGCGAGCCCGAAACGACGGGTCAAAAATTAACGACCCCTTGCCTTGTGGCCGGGCCACCGCGATGAAACTCGCGCGTGTGCTGCAGCAATGCAGAAACCTCCGGGGCACCTAATCATGGACCCCGGCGCCACGGGTGACATCTTCTCAGTGAGGGGAGGATGTCACATAAAGTACGTTCCTGGAGGTGGAAAAATGCGGAGATTAAAAAGGAGGGCGAGCAAGATGGCCGTTGCAGTCAGAACAGAAACCACCGCAAAAGAGAAGATGAGGGCTAGAGCCTTTGAGTTATCAGAAAGAATAACCAGGAGAACAATTGCTGCAGGCATTACTCGTGAGCAATTAGAGAAAGATGTATTCGAGGCATTTTTAGATGTCAAAAATAGTCGTCGTTCCCGTCGTAATTGATACTAATGTCTTGGTTCCATCGGTATTCATGAGATCCTATATCCTAAAATTTATCCTTAAGGGCAACATCGCTCCCGTGTGGAGTGATTTTATTTTTAATGAGGCCCTTGAAATCACAGAAAGACTATGGGATAAATCATATCAAAAAAAGATGGAACCAGAACAGTTACCTGAAACAATTGAACTTCTGGAAACTATATACCATTATTTCGGATACCCGATTGATGACGAAATGCCCGAGGACTGGCCGCCAGTGTCCAGGGATCGGAAAGACGATCCATTTCTTTGGGCTGCAGAAACCGGTAAAGCAGAATATATAATCTCACATGATCGCAGACACATGCTTGAACTGGGAAATCATAAGGGTATTCCAATCGGAACGCCTGCAGAATTTTTTCAGTGGGTAAAAGCTGCACATCCTATGTAGGCTGAGCTTAATAATTATACCTGTGTCCAAAAGCCTTATATTTTCCTCTTGGGAAACGGTAAGGCTTTTTTAAATTTATAGATATTTATGGATAAAGGGGGCCGAAAAAGTACGCGCGTACCAGTCAATTATTATTTCCTTAGAAGAAGAGATAAGAATTGACAACTTTTAAAAAAGAAAATACTATAAGGGCAGGTGAGACATTGTTTGATCCGGCAAAAACGTTATCCGAAATACAAGTCAAATTCAAGGAGCATAAGATATTCTGGAAATCACATGCCAGGCAGAGGATGCAAGACAGGGGTATTGACCGAACATGGGTGCGTGAACAAGTGGCTGAAGGGAATATACAGCTTGTAGACTTTGTTTGGAGCCACGGTCACCCGGAAAAAATACTTGTAAATGTAGGCGCACCGCCGGGGAAACAAACGCCAGTACATGTATGTATTATCAATGATACACCAAAAGCATCTGTAATAACCGTCTACTGGGTAGACTTTGAACAATTTCACGATGACGGAATTACGCGCAAGAGGAGGGTTTAATATGAGATGTGATTGCGGAGCTTCCCTGGTGGAAACTACAACCTGTGAACAATATAAAGTTGAAAGCATGGTACTAGTTATCGCAAACATCCCAGCCCTTAAGTGTCCATCGTGTCAAGCTTTTTTTTACGAAGATGAAGTTCTCGACAGGATCGATGAAATAATATCCACTGCCGGGGAAAATATTAACCAAAAGGTATAACTTTGAACTAGCTTGTGCGACTGCGTAGGAAGTTAAAATATATTACACTTACATCCAAAAACCTTGTCTTTTCCCATGGGAAAGGTAAGGCTTTTTTTATTTTGTAAAGGGGGAGGTCGAAAAAATGTTCGAACCCGTAGAGGTATACCAAAAGGACGGCAAGGTACTCAAAATCTTCCACGACGACTGCAATGCGGAAAGCCCCAGGGATTGGGACAATCTAGGAACTATGATATGCTTTCACCGCAGATATAACCTTGGCGATCCACATGACCACGGCGACAAGGACGAATTCCTGTTCGCTCTTTTAGAGGAAGCAATCGGAGACACGACCGAGGCAAAACGTAAACTGGATAACATACGGGCTAAGATTGACAGAAAAGAGTTTAGAAAATACGGCCAGTACGATAAAGCTGTTGACGACGCCATATTGGAAATTGCGGAAAAGTGCGGTTATATCATCCTGCCACTGTACCTGTACGACCACGGGGGCTTGACGATGAGGACTTACCCATTTTCATGTCCCTGGGACAGCGGCCAGGTGGGCTGGATTTACGTCGGCAGGGAAAAAATACGGAAAGAGTACGGCGTCAAGCACGTCACCAAAAAAGTACGCGACCGCGTAGTTGCCGCGCTCGAATCTGAAGTGAAGACCTATAGCCAGTGGATAGAGGGCGACGTGTACGGATTCGTTCTGGAAGACGACAAAGGCAACAAGATCAATAGTTGCTGGGGCTTTTTCGGGACGGACTGGAAGAAAAACGGTATTGTCGAGTGTGCGGGCGAAGAGTGGAGAGCGGTCGTCAATTAATTGCCAAAAAGGAGTGGAAAAGGATGGCGACTTTCATTGACGCGGTAAACGCGCAGCGCGAATTGGATCGTTTGGTCCATGGCGAAAGGGATCAGAGAGAACTTGCCGTTACCGCTGCCGCCCGGATCGGGTATCTCCTGGAGGCGGTTGCATACGGCGACAGCGAAAGAGTCAAAAACGAAATCCTGCGAGTTGCGGCTCCGCTTCTGGAGATGTATACGAAACAGGAGTCGGCAGGTGAACAGTTGGCCTTTAATTTTTAAAATAGGAGGTTCTATAATGGAAAAATTAATAGGTTATGAAAAGTTAAAAACGGCAGTTGAAAGAGACTGCAATAATGGTAGAGGATGTTTCAATTCTAATGGTTGCGATAATGCCGGAAACAAAACTGGCGGCAAAATTAGCAAAAATAATGTGGTGCCATTTACCAGAACCCCTAAAGAGGATATGCTCCCTCTTCAAGAATGGGAATATAGTGATTTTAAATTATTGTTTGACCAATTAAGAGAAACCTATAACGAAGATGAAGCATGGAAAACAATTCATAGGATATGGCAAATTAGAGCAGGCGAGATAGAAAACTAGATTAATGTCACACTTTGTTAAAAATATGCAATAGGAGGCTTTAGACATATGAATAATAAAACCATAAATTGGCGTGATGAGTTAATTAAGATATTCCCAGAGACTACAGAAAGAACAAAAGGAGAACATGATGAATGGTGCCCTAAATGTAATGGTATTGGTCTTGTAAGACAAGGTAATTATATTGTTGGATGTACTAATTGTTATAACAAAGGAATTATTAAGGCATGTGAATGTGGTAATAAAGTAGATAAACCTTATACAATTTGCAAAGATTGCAGAAATAGAAAAGAATACGAAAAAGAAAAAGAACGCTTTAATACAGCTAAGAAAATCCCTTTTGATGATTATGAAGGTCTATTTTTATGGAACAACAGCGTAATCAATAAAGATGATTTGAAAGATGAGTTATATTCTTTGATTTATGATGGTGAAGAGCCTCCAGCTTATATTTACGCCACGAAAAAACAAAAGATATTTACAGATATTGACCTAGTAGAAGTGGTTGCAGAAAAATGCGAAGGTGGATACGAAGATATGGATACTTATTTCAATTACGAAGACGATGATTTTATAAAAGCCCAGGAGTTAATTAACAAATGGTTATCTAAACATGAAAGTGTATTAGATGTTTATTATGAAGATTATGGAACCGCTGTTTTGTTAGATAAAGTCATAGCGGATATCAGAGATCAAAATAAGAGCGTGGTTATTAAAACCAACGGTTGCCAGGATCGGTAAATTCGCAACAGTTCACCCAATCGTAATAATTAGAAAAATTGGTGAACTAAGTAGTTACAATCTTCTAAATATAATTGGCCGTTTTACATGGCCAATAATTTAAACTTCCCTACGCCGGGGTCAAGGCGGTCACTCTGCTGGCCGCCGGCCGGCAGAGTGGGAAAGGAGGAAAATGAGTTATAAGGAGTTTTTCACCCCGGTGGAATCCTTCAACTTTAGTCGAGGGAGGTTCAATAATATGTCAGTTGCTATAAGTAAAGAAACAACCAAAACCAAAGCGAGGATACTCTTTTTTAAGAAAGGGTCCTCTATCTATTGTAAAGTTAAGCTGTTCGACAGATACGGTTTCACATACCGAAGAGGTAGTCGCCGCAATATTAGATTTAACCAGGATCATGACTGTAAGGAGTACCCACTAATTGTTAATTTCAATATCTTTTACGATTTCCTTGAAGCCAATAAAGTAAAGGACTCGGAAGTGGAGATTGACCCGAACAGCCTGGATGTTTTCTACGGCTATACGGACTATAATGGGACCGAAAGATACGCCGTCAAGCTTACTAAGAAGTTTGTAGACGGATGGTGGGTAGCCGACTGTCCGCACCTCTACCGTTATGCGGTTAATAAGGACGGCCATATTAATTGGGCAGGCTTTAAGTTGCCGTACTTTACCAATAATCTTGTGGAAACAGGATGGAACGGGAATTACATCGACCCGGATATAACCGAAGAAGAGGCGCGGGCATTAACCCAGGGAAGAGAAGAACTAAAGGTCTGCAAAGAAATAATGAGTGTTATTAAATCGCGGGATATAACTGAAGAGCAGGTAAAAGAGCTCGAAAACTGGATCAATGATTACGAGGCCAAGATACAGCAGGCCATCAATAACAACAAATTTACTATCATTTGGCATATTGCTGATATGTTTGAGGAAAACGGCGAAGAGAGATGCTTCGGGCTTGATTGTGGTTTTCTGAACATTTACACAGAAAACCCGGAATATAACGATAAGAAAATGCTACTGAAAAACCTTCCCTACAGTAAAAGCAGGGCACAGTGGCTTAATGTTAAAATGCCTTACGAGTCACAAAGTTTGACCGTCATGAAAAAAGAATTCCAAAAGGTCAAAGAAGTGGTTAAGGCAGAGACGGGCGAAACACTGTACTGTTTAACGCAACTGGATTAAGGGGGCATTGAAAATTGCAGTCATGTGCTGTGCAATTTGTTAAAAATGTGCAGCAAGAAAGGAGTGTCATAGATGGATTTAGAGGGGGCTTTATCAGGCGGACTACACGCAAGAGCAGCCGCCGATAATTTTAAGGTTGAGGCCGCTGGGAGTGAAGCAAAACACATCATTGACCTTTTGCAAGCGGAAGCCCAGGGGAGGCTTGTGATATTACCGTGCAAGATAGGGGACATAGTGCGAGTAAACACCGAAACGCTACCATATAACTATTTACACCCACTAGATAACTGTAAAGATTTTGCAAAGTGCGAGGTCATCGGCTTTGTTAAAACTAAACAACAAGTACTAATGAAATTATCTGCATTATATCCGTCACGGATGAATCGGCGCGGATATTTACGATACTCAGTTAGCGCAATCGGAAAGACAGTATTTATTGACAGTAAATAATGCACACTTCAAAGAGGGAGGTATTTATTATGTTTGATCCACGCCCGATGCGTGACTTCGCATGTAAAACCGCAAATAAAGACTCCAACGGTAAATGCCTTGGCTATTCCAGTGGTGGAGATGATGAACCGATTGATCGGTGTAAAACATGCCTGAAATATACGGGACATGAAGAAGAATAGCTACACATTTCAAAGAAACTGCGTAACATGTTAAAAATGCACATTCCAAACGGGATTGCTTTGACGTTGCAATAAGAGATTACCAACAGGCGGGGTTATTAAAACCAACGGTTGCCGGGATCGGTAACTTCGAACAGTTCACCCAATCGTAACAATTAGAAAAATTGGTGAACTAAGTAGTTACGGTCTTCTAAATATAATTGTCCGTTTTGCACGGCCAATAATTTAAACTTCCCTACGCCGGGGTAAGGGCGGTCACTCTGCTGGCCGCCGGCCGGCAGAGTGGGAAAGGATTGAGATGAGTTATAAAGAATTCTTTACCGCGGAAAAAATCCAGGAACTTCTTGACTGTATTAGACAAGCAGGCAACAGAAAAAAAGGGTTTGTAGATTTTTCCTCAAAATATGGCCTTAGTGCAAGCGGAGTAAACACATATTTTTATAATCACCTCGTCACGCCCGAACTCGACAGGGAATTGCCAAGGGGCGGGAACGAGCCGGCCAACAAGAAAAAGAATAATAAACAGGTTGGGGGAAACAATCCAATATCTGTCGAGCAAGCCCTGAACGAATTGGGTAAGACAGAACTGACCAAAGAAGACATAGAGGATGTGGCCAGGAAGACCGGCGTCCACTACCACGACGCCCTGAGCATTTGGGGGGCCATGCGTGCCCGCGACAGGGAGTTATGCAGTCCGGAAGAGGATAGCTGTACCGGCTCCTTGGTCTGCCGGTGGTTATTTGCCGAACTTTTTGCCAGCCTTGTCGATAGCGGTGTTACAGTCGCGAAGATAGCCGAACGGTATAGAGTGTCTCAGGCTTTTGTAAGGGAAACAGTTAAGACCTACAGGGCATTTCCTGAAAAAGAAGACCGTAAGTACGGTCTCGAATTCACCTATTACCGTTTGGCCGCTGGCACTAACGACTCTCACGGTTGGATGCAGAAAACAAAAGAAAACGGCTGGTCCGTCAGGGAACTGAAAGCCGCCATCGACGGCAAACCGGTTGAAACGGCCGCTTCTTTAAGACGGGAAAATGAATCCCTTATGTCTCAACTGAACGAGTATCAGTCCCGCCTGGCAGAGAAGGAAAAACAGTTGACCGGAATCGTCGCTGAGCTTGACAGGTTAAAATTCAAGAGTGCAGCCGCGAGCGTCATTACGGAGGACAAAGTTGTCCCGGGCGACATCGACAGGGCCATTGAAAGGACCGGCCTGAATGCTAAGAAAGTTGAGGACGCGATCTGGAAAATCTTCAACCTTCCCGAGTATGCCGTCTGGAGAGAAACGCTCTGTTCCTTAAAGCGGGAAATCAGGTTATTGAGGTTGAAAAAGGAAACCGGCGATTGTGCTTACAAGTCGCGGACGGACGATGCGGCGGTGGTTATCACCCGAAAACAGGCCGAATGCCTCCCGACTGTCGGACACCTGCTCGGCCTGTACGAAAGAATAGCCGCGCAAGAAGAAAAAATCCGAGCGTTGTGCAAGTTGAACTTGGTTTACCTGATGGCCCTCAAGAAAAAAAATACGAAACTCCGGTATCTCCAGGAAATCGTAAAGCTCCCCACATCTCAAAATGTCTATCAGGAAGGACGAAACGCCCAAGTTAATTAAACGCCGGGCGTTTTTGCGTTTCACCAACCTCCACCCGGACATCCGGGGGCAATGCCTTAAGCCCCCGGGGGCGTAAAATTCCGGGGGTAATTTTTAAATTACCAGGGGGTCTAAATAATGGAAAATATAGCCACAATGAATTTTGTTGTTGCCACCCGTGAGGGCAACGAAAAGACGGTTGCCGAAAGACTCAAAAAGGCCGCCAAGCGGTGTAAAGAGATCGTTAACGCCATCCCGTTTTTCCCGGGGTACGTCCGGGTTGAGGTTGTAGCCGGAGAAAACGCCGAAATTAAGACAGCCAAACTGAACATGCCGAAGAACACCAGGATGGTCATTGAGCTTGTGCCTGGCGTTATCAAGGTGTGCGGAAACGATAAAGAAGCCATACCATTGGAAGAGTAATGGGAGGGCAATAAGTATGATTGACAGTATTACCTCCGGTATGATAAATATATCCTAGGGGGTGTTGTCGATGACTCAAAAAATTACAATAAGCATTCCGGAAGAACTTATGACCGTATTAGATAACTTAACTTCCACATGGGAAACGACCAGAAGCGGCGTATTTGCCAGGCTCCTCCAGGAAGCCGAAAAAAGGCGGCTGGAAGAAGAGATGGAAGAAGGATATAAAGCTATGGCAGGAGACGAAGTAGAGATTTATCTGCCGGCGCAAGCGGAGGTGGTACTGCTGGATGATAAAACGCGGTGAGATTTACCTGGTCGATTGGAGTCCTGGCAGAGGCAGCGAGCAAACTGGGCTGCGGCCAGCTCTGGTTCTTCAAAACGACACAGGCAATAAGTTTAGTACCACCACCATAGTCGCAGCCGTTACAACTACTTCCGGAAAAACGTATCCCTTCCAGGTTCACCTTGAACCTGACGAGTGCGGCCTCTCTAAGCCAAGCACGGTTCTATTGGAACAGATACTCACGGTAGACAAAAGAAGGCTGGTTAAAAAGATCGGGCAAATTGGCCCTGGGAAACTATATGAAGTTGAAAAGGTAATCCATAACAGTTTGGGATTATCGTTCTGACTGAAAAACCCTGTCAAATCTTATATGGCGGGGAATTTTTATTTTTAAAACCAAAAGGAGGTTTTACTAATGTTCCAAAAGTGGATCGGCTGCGGAAGGTTAACCAAGGACCCCGAACTGAAACATCTCTCGGACGGCACCGCTGTTGCCAAGTTCACTGTGGCCGTTGACAGGCTCGTGTCCAAGGAGGCCAAAGAAAAGGGTGACAAGGCCACCGCGGACTTCATCGACGTTGTGGTCTGGCGGAAGCAGGCGGAGAATGTTTCCAAATACCGCAAGAAGGGCGACCCCATTCTAGTGGAAGGGGTCTTACAGATCCGCTCTTACGATGACAAAGAGGGCATCCGCCGTAAGGCTGCGGAGATCGTCGCCAGCAGGGTGGTCTTCCTCCCCAACGGCAAAAAGAACGCTGAAGATGCACCGTGGCCGGAAGAAGCGCCGCCCGAAAACGGTGGCGGTAAAGAAGCTCCTGGTGACGGTGGGTTCCCGGACTTTGACGATATCCCCTTCTAAAATCTAATAACCGTAGTCCAAAAGAGCAGGTTCATCCGGGCCTGCTCTTTTTTATTTTTACGAAAAATTTTACAAGGAGGTTTAACCTTATGTCAGAAAAGGAACTGTTTGGTTTCACTCCGCAAGAGGTAGATTTAATCAGGAAAACAGTTGGTAAGGATGCTATAAATGAAGACGAGTTCAGGAGGTTTTTATACCGGGCAAACAAGCTTGGCCTAAACCCCCTGGACGGAACAATCCACCTCCAGGCTCGGAACCGCAAGACCCCTGAAGGCAAATGGGAAAAAGTCAACGTAATCATCATCGGCATTGACGGCTTCCGTGCCGTTGGCGACAGCACGGGAAAACTGGCTGGCATTAAACGGGACGTGATCCGGAACGAAAAAGGACAGCTCACCCACGCCTGGGCAGAGGTTTACCGGTCAGACTGGAAAGAACCGGCCAGAGAAGTTGTTTCTCTAAGAGAGTATGTACAGGTCAAAGACGGTCATCCTATCAGTCTCTGGGAGACAAAGCCCGAGACCATGCTGAAGAAATGCGCTGAAGCCGGCGCTCACCGGATGGCCTGGGCCTCTGCTCTTGCCGGGATATATATCCCGGAGGAGATGCCCGAGGGAGAAGAAAGCGGGAAGAACGGTAAGAGTAAAGGAAAAAACGACGAACCCAAGACCGAACCTTCCAGAACCGAAAAGCCCAAAGGAGATACAGTTGAGCCGCCGCAGACTGAACAACCCAAGGAGGTGCTGAAAACCGAACTTCCCAAGAGCGAGACGCAAAAAGAACAGCCTGAAGCTGATCCTCCGAAGGCTGAACAGCCTAAAACAAATCCCGAAAAACAACCCAAACAGTCCGGGGAACAGCCTCCGGTCGAACCCTTCGAGGGAGAAGTCGTCATAATGGACCCTCCTGAAGCCGTAAAAGACGGCTGGAAGAAACTCACAGCCTTCGCGGTCGTTGCCGAAGAGACGGTAACCCTCTTTAACAACGAGGGCCTACTCGATAAACTCGGCTCCAAAGATCTTGTCCTCATCCATGGAGATAAGCGCGGAAGCAACATTAAAGTAAAGATGGTTTCCGTGATGCAGAAAGCAGACGAAGGTGGCGAAAAGTCTTCCGAAGAACCCAAAAACGAGGCCGGCAAACCCTCTGAAGAACCAAAGGAAAGTAAAACCGAGAGCAAAGACTCCGTTCTGAAGAGTGGCGTATTCGCGATCACCCTTAAATCCGCGCCTGCGCCGGCCGTCAAGTCCGGCGAAGATGTCATTTACGCGCGGGTCGAAGTCAACAACGAAACCGTGCTTATGGTGGCCCGCGAAGGGTACCGCGAGATTTTGAAAACCCTGAGTGAAGGGGCCACGGTAAAAATAAACGGCAGGCTGGTGAGGGAAGGCGAAAGGAAAGTATTGTACTTCGAAGGATTTGTGGAAGCCTCCGCAGCTTAATGTCTTACATCCTGCAAAGGTATCTCCGCTGGAGGAAAGCCCGTGAGCAGGGGACGTTCAGACAGGCTGCTTAGGTTTATAGAAATCGCGCGAGAAAGCCCACCCTTGAAAGGATGGGCTTGAAAGCGCGGCTTATTTATATTTCCATCCTGCAAAGGTATCTCCGTAAGGCCGGTCTGGTTATGCCAGAATGGCCGGGAGTAGTGGACGCACTGGCACGCCCGGCGGTCAACCTGTTCGTGTGGAGAAAAGCCACACCTAAAGGCCGTGAGCAGGGGACGTTCAGACAGGCTGTCTGAGCTTGTTTTGAGCAGCCGCGAAGTATAAAATCGCATGCACCACGCTGGAACCGTGAACTCCACGGCTTCAGCCGTGGGAGAATGTCAGAGACGAAAGGGACGGTTGTAGCGCCGTCCTTTTTTGTCCATATGAATTCCTTTTTTAGGGAGTGTTTAAAAATGCTTTTAAAAATTTATCCAGGAAATGTCAATAGGGCTCTTGACGACGAACACAAGCCGCTTTTGAAAGGATATGGCCTGGGGAGGGACGGCAAAATCTACCTTGAATACCTCACGGACTCCATATCCGGCAAACGGCAGGTTGTCGCTGCCCTTATGCCGGGCGGCACCCCCACTATATATCACGATTGCAAGTCGTTCGAAGGTCCCTCGCCGAAACCGTGCTGGCACCTTGGGGCAATGTCCCTGGCAATGCCGGGTCACGTCCCCATGCCTGTCAACGTAGAAAGGTATCAGGTCACACCCGTCCCCATCATAAAAGACCTGACGGAAGGAATCCTTGACCGTCCGGGGGATTTTGAACTCCTGGAACTCGTCGAGGACGACTCCATGACCGGGGAAGCGGAGGAACTTGTCGTCCCGGAACTTCCGAAAGAAGATTCCTGGATTGCGAGATACAACCTTCCCGTCAGGGTGTTGAAGAAAGTCCTGGCGTTCAGGGAGAAGCAGAAAGAAACCCTCACCGACGAACAAAAAGCCCGCATTCCCGAGGCGAAGTATATCCCTTCGGGCAACGAGTTTATCAGCGCTGTTTCAGCCATGGTCTACGGACCTGAAGGGAAACGCTGGGAAGCGCCCCTCTTAATCGGCCCCAAAGGTTCAGGTAAATCCACCATGGCCGAGTCTTTGGCGGCGGTGTTCATGCTTCCGGTAAATAAAATCTTCGGCGGGATCGACTTGAACGCCGAGGCACTCCTTGGGGCACGTACTCTCGTACCTTCCGAGGGGATCGACCTTGTGACCGAAGCAAAACTCCGTTCCGCTTGTAAAGCTGCCGGGATGGATTCGGAGCCCCTCGTCCAGAAGGTGAGAGGTGCCCAGATGAAAATCGGGTTTGAGCCCGGGATACTCCTCCAGGCAGTTGAGAAGGGCGAAATGATCGTGGTTGATGAGATCAATATGGTCATACCTGAAGTAACTTCTCTACTGCACGGGCTTTTGGACTGGCAGAAGACACTTTCAGTTCCCGGTTACGGCACGGTCACCGCGCCGTCGAGCTTCAGGCTGGTCGGCTGTATGAACTTCGGCTACAGCGGCACCAAAAACATTAACGAAGCCTTCCAGGATCGCTTTCGATCCATCCAAGTTCCACACCTTAGCTCAATCCAGCTTGCCAACTTGGTCTCCCAGGAGACCGGTTGTAAAGACGCCAACTCCAGAAAACTGGCCGACCTGTTTGAGAAACTTGCCCAAGGCGTTGCCAACGGGGACTTTTCGGAAAGGGTCCTGTCGATCCGTGCCCTGTTCCGCGTTGCCCGGGAAGAAATGGACGGTTGCGGTATGCTTAAGACAGTCGCGACCTCGGTCCTGACGGAGGGCTTAAACGATAAGTTCGAAGTGGCCCAGGTTAGCGACATCATTGAGGCGTGCATCAGGGACTGAGAGCGTATTCCGAAGAAAGGGGTTAATAAATGTGCACAAAGAAAATGTGAAGGAGTGATTTTATGAAGGCAGATAACGAGTTTTTAATTGCATTAACAAATAAACTACTGGAAATGGCTGACAACACAACAGATATTAATACAGAACAGGAATTAAGAGAATTTGCAGAAGCAACTATAAATAGTTGTCAGTAATATAATAGAGTTGTTTTTCTGCAAGGGTTGGAGCAAAAATTCGGTGCAGATCATCCGATAGTTGCAATTCAAAGCTCAAAGCTTGTCCTTGAAACAGTTAAAAAGAGTTTATCGCCAATTTAAGATAAACAAAGACGAGGAGGCAATTCAATGCAAAAAACCGAAAAAGGTTATCTGGTTAATGTTCCTCTCGAATTAAGTCACGAGGACATTGACGACATATTGTGTACCGCTTTTGAGGGTGGCATTAACTCGTGGTGTCAAGGGGCTGAAGTTGTAGAGAAGTTACCTACCGGTAAGCCGGACTATAAAGGCTGTAAATATCTCAATGAAGTATTAACCCGGGGTGGCACGATAAGAATATACACTCCAAAGGGTGACTGGCCACAAGAAAACGATCAACCCGTTTTAACTCTTGAAAAGTTCCTGAAAGGCTTTGAAGAATGGTTAAAGATGAGGCTTAAAAACGGTCGGCCAGCGTCCGCAGACCCTGCAGACATCGACGCCGCTGATGCTTCGGAAATTATTGAAATATCACTATTTGGGCAGGTCGTGTACTGTTAAAGTCAAAAGAACAAAGGGGGATTTCACCATGTCATTCCTGGAGTTAAAGCGGGTCAGGCTTCAAACCCTGGCCCGCGTTCTTTCCGATAAAGGGAACTTAACTTTGATGTTTGGCCCGGACGCTTCTACGGATTTAAAGAACATCAGGTTAATCCTTTTTGAGAAAGAAATCGAAAAAGGTGTCCCTGCAACGAAAGAGGAGTGCTGGATAGCCCAGAAAGCTACCTGTGCCCACGAAGCCGGCCACATAAAATTCACTTCAAGCGGCGTGTGGGAAAAAGCCGTCGAGTTCGGCGGCAGGCAGATGGCGCTCTTACTGAACATTATCGAGGATGCCCGGATCGAACGCTGCATGGCAAATGCCTACCCGGGCACTTTGATGTGGTTCAGGTTTGCAAACGATTATATTTTTATAAACCGCAAGGACTGGGGCACCGGTCCCAAAGCTCTTATAGGCGGTCTTATTTCCTACGCCCTGGTCGGTCGGATTCCCGAACCAATACAGGAGCAGGAAGACGTGATGGGGCTGATTGATAAATGCGCTCCATATATAAACGCCGGCCGGTTGGAGAAAGACACAGAAGGCGTCTATGAGTACGCTAAAAAAGTCTGGGGGGTAATCAAGGACTACATCGGTTCTTTTACCCCACCTATTTCCTTGCCGCGCACTCTCGGGACCAAAGAACCCGAGAAAGCCCTCGAAGGAACATTAGACCCGCGTAGGGAGCCGAAGCCAATAAAACCCGAGGAGAGCACTCCGACGGACACAGATTTTGAAGAAAAAGACACAGTGTCTCCCGAACACCCCATAAAAGAGGAAGAAATCGACAAACCTGAAACAGAAATCAGGGAATCAAGCACCATCGGAGAAGATCGGAGCAGAACAGAAAAATCCGAAAAGCATTCTGAGGACTCCGAAGTTTTCGAGGAATCAAAAGATTCCAAGGAGTGCGAAAAAACCGGGTTTGACGAGAAACCCGAAGGCAAATCCGATAAAAGCGCTGACCATGAAAAGGAAGCCAAAGGAGCCGGAGATAAAGACTCCAGTTCCGATTCCAGCGCCGAGGAGGAAGGCAAAACCAAAGAAGCCGGGGATAAAGATTCCAGTGACACCAGAGATGATGGCTACGATGATTCCCATGAAGAAGCCGGGGACAAATCCAGCGGCAGCGATCCTTCTGAAGAAATAAAAGAAGAACCCGGTGTTGAGCATGACGAAAGTAAGCCCGAAGATGATCCCGAAGAAGAACCGGAAGAGTATCCCGAAGACG
This sequence comes from Pelotomaculum sp. PtaB.Bin104, assembly GCA_002067205.1. Lineage (GTDB taxonomy): Bacteria > Bacillota > Desulfotomaculia > Desulfotomaculales > Pelotomaculaceae > MVQL01. The sequence continues at coordinate 30,525 of MVQL01000146.1, read as the reverse complement.
ACCCGGAAAAATATCCGGAAGATGATCTCGGAGAAGGTTCGGAAGAAGAATTCCCTAGCGATGAGGACTTCGACGATGAAAGTCTTCCTGAACCCGATGATGAATCCTGGGGCACTGATGAAAGTGCGCACGATTCTTCTAAAGACAGCGGGACTTTATCGACCGGAATACCCGGCGAGTCCGGTGAGAGTGCGGGCGAATCCATCGACATGGGCGACTACAGCGAACTGCTGGAGGCAGCTGGCGATGAGCTTTCGACCATTGAAGAAACAGCGTCCAGGATCAGTAAGTCCGAAGCGGTTGACTCCCCGGAAATATCGCTGGAAGAAATTACCGAAGAACTTTCAAAGGGAATTAACGAGGGTTGTGTATTTATATTAAAAAAGAATCTCCGGGTTGATGAATACACAAGAAAGGTATATGAAGACATTTACTCGGAGGTCAAGGGCTACGTCAATAAAACAGTTCATGAAATACGCAAGATTCTCGAATATAAAACAACCGTAAAAGAAAGGAACCTGCGGAAAGGGACTCTCGACAGCGGCTCCCTCTGGAAACTGCACGTCAAAGACCCCAAGGTGTTCTGTAAAGTAAACGAACCAAACGACATCCCAAAACTGGCAGTCTATTTGCTTGTGGACTGCAGCGCCAGTATGGGAACTGTTAAAGTGAGCCAGGCCAGGAAAGCTGCCTGCCTGCTTTATGAAGTATGCCAGCAGTTGAAAATTCCTGTTAATGTAACGGGGTTTTCCGGGGCAGTCACAGGAACCCGAGATGTGACTCACTATCAAGTCGTGGACTTCGACGACAAACCGGAGAAAAAATATGCACTGCCTCATCTGAAAGCAATAAGCGAGAACCGGGACGGCTACTCCATCCGGGTTGCTACAAGAGAGTTATTGCTAAGAAATGAAGCCCAAAAAGTGCTAATCGTCCTCTCCGACGGGATGCCCTGCATGCCATATAGAAGCTATTCAAGGGCACCGGGGGAAAAGGACACCGCTTTGGCGGTAAGAGAGGCCGAGAAAAAGCAGGTCGGTGTAATTGGACTGTTTTTTGGAAGCTCATACGAACTGCCCCGGGCGCAGAGGCTTTACAACAATCTGATCTTCGTCAAGGAAGTTCAGGTTCTGCCTCAAATCCTGGCCAAAGTTCTTAAAAAGGTAATCTCAAACCTGTAAAAGGAGATGAAAATATGGAGGTTTTCTCTCATAGCCGGCTTTCGAAATACGAAAGCTGCCCGGCAGCTTTCTACCGGCACTATGTTTTAGAGGCTCCTGAAGTTCCTTCGGAGCCTCTTGTGCTCGGGAAAGCCTGTCATACCGTTATTGAAACAGCCATGAGGCTGGGCCAAAAAGACGAAAACTTCTTCAGATTGATGTCCAAGGCGGTATTGGATACCGCGCCGATACCAATTGAACCTGAAGAAGTTTTTTCTTTGACTTGCAACGACAGTGTTCTTCGCGAATTTCATCCGGGGAACAAAATTGAAGAACATCTGCTTGCTTCGCTCTCAGATGAACCGTTTGCTCCTCAGGTCCAGGGGTACATCGACCTCTGGCGCGACGAGAACTGCGTGCAACTGGTTGACTGGAAGACCAACCGGAAAGCGTATACTCCCACCGACACCAAGCAGTTGGGTTTATACGCCTGGTATCTCTCCAAGCTGACCGGAAAGGCGGTAAGAGGCAAGCTGGTTTTTCTTCGGCTCAACGAGGCAATAGAACACCAGTTCTCTTGCCGGGATATGGAGGACGCCAGGGAGTGGGCACTGACCCTTGCCCTGGAAATCCAAAAGAAACTCTACAAGGTAAGCAAGGGGGAAGATTGCCAGGGGTTATTTCCTGCAACTCCCGGCGATCCCTGCCGGTACTGCGGGTTTGCTTTTGAGTGCGTAAACGGCGAACTTCCGGTGCCTGGCGAGATAAAGAGCTATGACGAAGCCGTCAAGTTGGGCGCGGAAGTGCTACGCCTGGAGGCGGCCCTTAATCAGATGAAAGGCTACCTTAAAGGTTATGTGGAGGCCTGCGGCCCTGTAGTGGTCGGTGGTAGGAAGTTTTTGATAGCTCCAACAAACTATTGGGACTGGAGTAGTGAAGCGGTCCAGGCGGTCATCAAAAAGATCGAGGAAGGCAAAAAAGACCCATACAGTTTTTTGAAGCCGGATTCCTATCAGATGAAAAAATTGAAATGGGATGAAAAGTATTATGAGATCCTTGGGGCGGTCAGAAAAACGAAATATGCGTTCAAGCATGTTTCGGCAAATTAAGGAGGGTTCAAAAATGGATGAAGAAACCCGTGTCGTGCTTGATCCCGATGCTAAGGAATTTACCTTGAAGAGCATAGCTGAACTTCATTCGGCATTAGGTTTTCTCTACGACCAGATTAAAAAGAATCAGGCAGAAAGAAGCCTGGTTGACAGCGTACTTGGTATTGCAGAACACTGTATTGCTGATGCCGGCAAGAAACTTGGCTATGATGGTACCATCAAGAAAGAGCTGGAAGAACGTCATGCTGCTATTAGGGCTGCCAATATACGTATCCGGGAGTTGGAGGAACAGCTTGGTAGCAGTAAGCCCATGGACGGCTTTAAGGAGCAGGTCAAACACCTGGCTGAACTGGTAGAGAAGTTCTGGCAGAGCCAAGGCTTTGGCTGCTACGTCAGGGATTTCTCCCTTGGCAAATGGGGTGTCCTTAAGCTGGAGCTTACCTTCTCTCTTGATAGAGCTGACTCGGTATTATTTCAAGAAAAGCACCCTGTCTCCAAGCGGGAAGCTCATAAGCAGAGGATTCAGTCCCTGCAGGATCGCGACTTTATGCTCTTGGAAGAAGAAGACCGGCGCTACGAAATGAAGGACTGCGATTCCAATAAGGCCAAGTTGGTTGAGATCATCAAGAACAGGTTCCCATCGGCGGTCATAACCCGTTTTGATGTGCGTTCTATGAACCGGAACCTGGATGACTATTACATTAGCAGTATTGAGGTCTACATCAGAGATGTCATGGACCTGGTTGAAAAGTAGGTATTGGCGTGATTCTAAGAAGCCAATTAAAAGAATGTCAGTGTGTTCGGGTACAAACCCAACTGGATGACGAGTTCTGGTACAAACCACTGGCTGGACGGTACTTTCAGGTTGGAAAAGTTGCCGATGACCCAGGATAACCAGGATCGGTTCTGGTGTGAAGAATGCTCTAAGAATATGCCCGATGAGCTAAAAACAGAAACCATCAGAATGATTGAGCGCAATCGCGAGGCAATGAAGAAGCTCTCAAAAAAAGAACTTGAAGACGGTATCAAGGGCATCCTTAGAGATCTAAGTATCGGCGTTGAAAAAGAGCAGTGAGTGAAACCTTTAGTCCCAAGGAAAAGAGGAGGGTGCTTTAAGCTCTCTTCTTTAATTTTAAGGAAGGAGCATTGATATGGCCTCTAAAAAAGAAAAAGAACTTCTCAGCCTTATCTATCAGCGAAACCGTCTCCCATGATAAAAATATGGGAGATGTTTTCTCCTGTATGCAAACCATTTTGATGTCAATAATCGATCATGATTCATTTTGGATTGACAAAGAAGACATGAACAATGATGTAAAAAAGGCAGTAAGTGAAATAAAAGAATATACTTCATTTTGTGAGGCAAAAAACGAAAACTGGACAACTTTTTAAGGTCACAAATAGCTAAGAGGAGAGTACTTATTACTCTCCTCTTAATGTTAGGGGGGATGCCTTTGAGCACAAGCGTCCATATAGACCGCGTAAAAGGTGAGTACAAAGAATTTGATACCATAAAAGTAGCCCAAAAATTAGGGTTAAGATTCATTAGAAACGGCCCCAGCGATGAAAGGATTTTCAGATGCCCCATTTGCGGCGACTCTACACAACACCCAAACAAGGGACATCTATATATCAATGCAAAGTCCGGTAAGTTTCGGTGTCAAAGGTGCTATGAGGAAGGAAACGCAATTACTTTGTGGGCCAAGTTTCACCGGATAAACAACAAAACAGCCTATATGCAGCTATGTGATAATGTTGAGGCAGGCCCGGCTCCTACCAGACCATCTCCGGCACCAACCCCTGCTGCAGATATAAACGAAAAGAACGGGACATACAACCAATTCCTGAAAGTCCTGTCTCTAAACCAGGAACATAAGAACGACCTACTGCGGAGAGGTTTTACTGAACTCCAAATCAGCAACAACCTCTACAAATCAATCCCACAGGACTCAAAGTTCCGCTGGAAAGTAACCCGGTATTTAACCGAAAAAGGTTTTACTCTTGAAGGAGTGCCAGGTTTTTTTACCAGGAACGGCAAGTTCGGCACATTCTGGGACTTCGTAAATCCGCCCGGTTATTTAATCCCCGTAAGGGATGTCCATGGCAGGATACAGGCCCTTCAAATCAAAGTAGATGACGGGAAATATATCTGGTTTTCCTCCCACGGCATGCCTAACGGGACGACATCCAACGCTCCCGCCCACTACACAGGAGGAAAAGGAAGGGTGTGGGTGACGGAAGGCCCTCTCAAGGCGGACGTTGCGTCCACATTTCTTAGCGCCCCCTTTATAGGTGTTCCCGGCATCGGCTCCTGGAAAGAAGCTGATACTATTCTGGAATCCCTTGGGGGCAAGGAACTGATAGTGGCCTTCGATTCGGACTACAGAACAAATCCGAACGTGGCAAAGGCCCTACGAGATTTTATAACCAACCTGAAAAGTAAAGGATACCTTCCTCAAAACGCAACCTGGCCGGCCTCTTACGGTAAAGGCATTGACGACGCACTGCTAAAGCTTCACAAAAAGGAAATATCGTCGATTACGTTGATGATTGAGGGTGTTCCGGTCACGATCAAGAAAACAGTCACCACGACAGTGTCCGTCGGCTAAAACTGTACTGCTCTCTGCCCGTTCACTGAGCGGGCAGTATGGAGTATGGTTTTTTTAATGTGAATTGCCGGCGCTTTTAGATGCCGGACACAAGCTAAGTTTTCAGCGCATTCGCGCTATTTAGGAAAATAGGACTTCAGGTGGCCCGGCCCGCCTTAATCACCAAACAAGGAGGTGAGAGGGGCGGGCTGCCGGGTAGCCTGTCCCTGTAATTATTTATGGGATGGACATTTGCGAAGAAATGTCAGGGGGAAAACGTCAAGGACTTTTTCAGGCGAAAATTTGAATGTCATAGACCCCACGCCTAAAGGCGGAGGCTTGAAGGGTACAATCCCGGCAGCCTTCTTTTTTAGGCCGAGAAAGCGGCACAGGTTGCCTTCCGGTACAACCGTGCCGTGCTATGGCCCGCCTCAGCGTGGGAGCCGATGGACAAAGCGCTTGAACCACGCTACGTTAAGGAGGCCATCACATCCTAGGATGCTCCTATTATGCCGAGCGAATCACTGATCCGGAAAGAGACATTACCGAGTTGGGTGATGCTTTTATACAAAAGAATTGGAGGTTGAAGCATGACAACTAAACAAAATAGAACGGTAATTAAGCTTAAAAACATTAAACCCCAAAAGCGATTTTGTAGTCAATGTGGTAGACCGATAATAGGACGAGGGCACCATTATATTACATCGGTTGCCCCAGGTAAATATTTGTGCAATAGCTGTGATAAGTAGACTGCTACGCAATACAAAGAAATTACGAATTATTTTAATACATGGAGGAAAGAGTTATATGGATTATAAAGTAATAAGAGAAGCAATTGATGTGATAATAGGCTTTAAAATTGGAATAAGAAACAGAATCCCAGATGATGTTTTAAAGTTAGCCGAAGAAGCCTTATGGAAACAAATCCCACGTAGCCCTTTAATAAAAAAATGGTCGCCAGCATTGTGTCCAACATGTAAATCTGAATTAAGTGAAAGTATCGGTGATGGTTATTATAAACACTACTACAATTTAAAGATATGTGAATGTGGGCAAAAATTGGAATGGGATTAATTCGCAACACAAAGAAAATACGCATTCTGTTAAAAATGCGAAATAGGGAGTATTATTCATTCTGAATAATACTACTGCCTGATTTTTTTGCGTATTTAGAGAGCGCCTGCACAGCAGAGACCTATGCATAGGCCCTGCAGTGCAGGCGCTGTAGACATTTTTTTGTAAGGAGTTGAGACTGTGAAACTACTATCTTTTGCTGGTCAAAAAGTCTTTGACGCCCGCTACGCCGCACGGGACGACAGCGGCAAACTAGTTGAAACGTTTGAGCAGGCGGTTTGGCGTCTGGCTAAAGCGGTAGCGTCGGCCGAAAAAGAAAACCGGAAGCGATGGGAAGAAAAATTCGCGGACATAATCGGAAGCCTTCTGTTTATCCCCTCCACTCCGATCTGGGCGAACGTAGGCAAGCCGGACCGCCCCTGGCAGCCATCTGCCTGTTTCGTGCTCTCTGTGGAGGATTCGCTGGAATCCATGTACGAGATGCTCAAGCAAACTGCCTTGGTGTTCAAGTCCGGCGGCGGCGTGGGCTACAACTTCAGCCCCATAAGGCCAAGAGGCTCCCTGGTGCGCACAACCAAAGGACAGGCTTCCGGGGTGGTGGAGCTGATCAAGCTGTACAACGCTTCGTCGAACATGGTAATGCAGGGCGGTGTGAGAAGGGGTGCCTCGATGGGCATCCTGAACGTAGACCACCCGGAGATAGAAGACTTCATCAGAGCGAAGCTGGACGGGGGGCTTACCAACTTCAACCTCTCTGTTGGAGTGACCGACGCCTTCATGGAGGCTTTGGAAAACGGCAGGGAATGGCCGCTGGCATTCGGCGGCAGAGTACACAGGGTAGTGCAGGCAAAAGAATTGTGGGATATGATTATAAGAGCGGCTCACGCCTGCGGCGACCCCGGACTCATATTTCTTGACAGGCTGCAGGAAAACAACCCCGTCCCGGATAATCCAATTGACGCGACCAACCCCTGCGGTGAATTGCCGTTGAGTCCCGGTGAGTCCTGCCTTTTAGGCAGCGTTAACTTATCCAGGATGATGACGGAAGGTGGCTCGTTGAACCGCAACCTGCTGGAGAGAACCGTCGCGGCAGCGGTGAGGTTCCTAGATGACATTATCGACATAGCGGAGTACCCGCTCCCGCAGATAGCGGAAAAAACGCGCGCTACCAGGAAAATTGGCCTGGGGTTTACCGGGCTTGCCGACACTCTGATCAAATCAGGTCTGCCCTACGACTTGGAAGAAGGCAGAAAATTTGCCGCTGGCGTAGCGAAGCTCATGCGGGAAACGGCGCACGCGGTATCCCAGGAGCTGGCTGAAGAAAAAGGCTGTTTTCCCATGTGGGAGCAGAGCGTGCACTATCCTGCGGAAAAGCGCCGCAACGCAACCTGCATAACAATAGCTCCTACCGGTTCAGTGACAACACTGGCCGGCTGCGAAGGGTACGGTATAGAGCCCGTGTTCGCGATTGCTTACAGGAAATCGACCAATGTGGCCGGTGATTTCGAGGTGTTTTCCCCGCTGTTCCTGGAAGCTTGCAGGAAAGCAGGTGTACCGGAAGAAGCGCTGTCGGAGGTCGCCAGGCGGGGTACCTGCCAGAATGTCCCCGGCGTGCCGGAAGAAATAGCGCGGGTGTTCAAAGGCGCTCAGGACATCAGCCCGGAAGATCACATTCTGATGCAGGCGGAAGTCCAGAAATATGTGGATAACGCCGTGAGCAAGACGATCAACCTGCCGGAAAGCGCCACCATCGAGGACATCGGCAGGTGCTACCGCATGGCCTACGACCTGAACCTCAAGGGCATTACCGTATTCCGGGACGGATGCAAGGAAGGTGCGGTTACCGTGGGCCAGAAAGAGGAAAGCGGCAGGAAACCGGCCCTGCGGCGCGGTGAAATCCTGCCGCGTCCGAGGAGCGCCCACGGCGTGACCCACAGACTGGACAGCGGGTGCGGCAAAATTTACCTCACGGTAAATTACCAGCCGGATAGCGGAGAGATATTAGAAACCTTCATCACGACCGGCAGCGACGGCGGATGTCTGGTTTACACGGAAGCCACGTCGAGACTAATCAGCCTTGCCATCCGCGGCGGGATACCGGTTGACCAAATAATCGAGCAACTGACGAGCACGCACTCCTGCCCGTCATACGTGGCCGCCAGGAGTAAAGGCGCAAAGCTGTCGCCCGGGAAGTCATGCGCTTCGGCTATAGCACACAAGCTGGCTGAGGTGCTGGAGGAGTTGAACGGCAGCACTTCCAGGCCGAAAAACGATGCCGGTGCTGCCTGTCCTGAATGCGGAAATCTGCTCGTAAAAGCGGAAGGATGTATAGTTTGTACGAATTGCGGATATTCGAAGTGTTGATATTGGCTGGTTAGTTAAAGATGAACCGCAGGGACTGCGGGGATGGCCTGTTGGAGGCCCGGTAAGACCTTCCGCAAGGGGGCGCGGTCCGATGAAGCAGGAATCGATGAAGCGCTGAGTCCAGGGTTTCAGAATCCCGCGACTTTAGTCGTGGAGAGGTTCAAACCGGAACCAAGTAATTGCTTAAGCACCTTTTGAGTGCTATTAAAAACAATGTAATACTATGTCCGAAAACTTCTGTTCTTTGTGCAGAAGTTTTTTTATTTGGCATAAAAACAAAGAACCCCTTCAAGAAGAAGAGGCCTTTAGTGGCTTCTTTTAAAGTTTGGGCTATCTGATACCCTCATGAAAGGGGGTGATGGCAATGGGGCACGCGGGTATCCTTGAGATTCTGGTCGTGGCGCTAAGAATTCTGCTCTTAACCGGGCAAGTAATCTTAGTGCTCACCAAAATCAAAAGGACTACTTATCGCCGCTCGCAACGCCGGATAAGGTAGTCCCATGAGCAATTGGGGGTTAGCCCCCTTTTGCTCCCATTTTAAACGAAAGGAGCATTGTTGTCAAATGTTCAACACGGTCTATAAGGCAATCTCCGTGGGAATCGGGGCAGTATTTTTCGGAATGTATCTTTTTGGTAAAGACAGGGAAAAAAAGATTGAGCGCCTACTGGTAGCCATCTTCTGTTTGGTGGCCAGCCAAATTTAAATTGTTGGCCGCGGAGTTGCGCATCGGACACACCTGGAAAAGGGATATGTCCATAGAAGAGTAAACCAACTCCGGTTAACCGACAGCGGGAGTTTTTTTCATGGAAAACGACCCCGCGTAGGGGATAACATAGGCCGCCGACGAGGCCCGAAAAAACAAATTCAGGAGGTGATCCTGGACGCGGGCCTGCCGGGGCCTTGTGTCCAGAAAGTATGGAGAAGACGAAAAGAAACAAGGGCGGACAGTCAATTCTTGACGCTAATCAAGGAAGCGGGAAATACTCGGATACGAAATTCTTCACGGCCAAACAGAAGGAGAGAGCGTACAAATGTTTTATACGGGTCCTCAAAGAGCGGAATATTGACAAGATAGATAAAAACTTGTACGAACACCTGATCCAACATTGCGGTTTCATCGCGCATTACAACATCCACGGATTCAAAGCAGAATACAGCGGTGGGGATTTCCGGCGGTTTGTGGAACACTTCGACCGGAATTCGAGGGTGTTTGCCAACTGGAACCACTGGATCAGAGAAGAATATGCAGATGTTAATAATGACATGGTTGACCTGGCGACCGCAATGGCACCACAGATTTACGCGGAGTTGGACGCGGCGGAAAGAGCAGCTGAAATTCAGCTCTGCAAAGCTATTGCGGCCAAGCACGGCGTCAACTACTCCCCACTAAAGTGGGAAGCATATAGGTATTAAACCCCACATCCTCCCATTTTAGCGGCGGACCTGTCTGCTTGCAGGCAAGCCGGGTTTTCCAGTCTCAGGGCAACAAGATGACGGCGAGGAGTTGTCGTGAAAATTCACGGCAGCGATTTTGTCAAAAATTCAGTAAATTTGTCGATAGAAAGGAGCGTCGATGAGTGTTTTTTGGTGGTACTATTATTTTAAAAAACACTGTCTTAGGACGGTTATTGCGAGGCGATTCTGTGAGCAATGCGGTTGTTTTGAAAATTAAATACCTGGGTCAAGTCTATCAAATGGACGTTGACACGCTGGTTGTTTCGTTATTAAATTTTGCGGAAATGCTGAAAGCGGTCGGCAAAAAGACTGTGCCCGGGGAAGAATTTCAATTAAAAATAGATGCAACAGAAAAAGGCAGTTTTGTCGTGGTATTGGAAATAGTAAAGAAAGCGGCGGGCAATTTGCTGGATCTGTTCGCTTCGCCTCAGACAACGTTAGATTCTTTGTCTAAGATCATTGCTATCGTTGTTAACATAATGAATCTCAAAAAGTTCCTTAAGGGAGAAAAGCCGGAGCAAGTAACGGTCCAAGACGGCAACGTTATTGTGGTGAAAGACGGCGGGCAGATAATTGTCGCTGAAAATGTTTACAAAATTTACGCCGAGAACTCGGAAATCAATCATCAAATGGAGAAATCGTACGAAAAATTATCGGACAACCCTGAAATAGAAGGCGTTGTTTTTGAAAACGAAAATAACGTATTTGTTGCCGGCAGAGCGGATCTTTTTAATATGGCGCGTGAAAATCAGCTTATTGCCGAGCAGGAAATAAAAGAGTTAAAAAGGGACGTTCGGTTGTCCATCGTGAAAATAGTATTCCAAAAGAACAGGAAATGGGAATTTGTTTACGAAGGCAGTAAAATTTCGGCATATATGGCAGATGATACTTTTTGGCGTTTGATTGATGAAGGAAGGCTGCGTTTTTCCAAAGGCGACGTGATTGTGGCCGACTTAGAAATAACTAAAGTATTTGAGCCGGAACTCAATTGTCACGTGAACAAAGGTTTCAGGGTCGTGAGTTTCGTGGGGCACGAGCGGCCTGCCACGTATCAACAAGAAAGTTTTTTTCTGGAGTGATTCCGGCTTTTTTATTTTGGGAAGGGTTAAGGCTGGGTCAGCGATAACTTTATATCCCAAAGCCCTTATCTTAGCGGTAAAGGCTTTTTATTTTGCCTTGCAAGGGGCATAAAACTTGCGGTGCCAATATGAGAGCCGCAAGGCTCCTGGATAGGCGGAAAGGAGAAAATATGCGCGTATCAAGGAAAATAAGGTATGAAATGGCACTGGAAGAGGCCAAGAGTTATGGCGGCAAGGCCATATGTTTTTTGAATAAGTGCCAATGGCTCTAAAGAAAGGGGAAATTATATTGCAAGAGCATAGCCAAATGGTGTACGATAGCTACGAGGTGATTCGTATGCCGGAAGAACAAAAGAAAGAAAAAAGAAGTGTAGTATTTAAGCCGGGGAAAGAAAAACTTAAAAAAGCCAGAGAAAGGTTGAATTTAGAAAAGCGCGGTTCAGACGAGGAATATAACGAACATCTTTTAGAGGTTATGGAATCTCTTGAACCGGCTAGGAGGCGTGCTACTAAGTGTCTCCTCAATTAACAAAATATGCAAAAAGGCGTGAACTGTATGATAGACGGGAATTCAGGTTTGGACAAATCTATATAATAGATGATGAGCTGATTAATTTACCAGCGTCTGATAGAATAGGCAAACGTGTAACCCATCATGATAGATGGGTAGTCGTTGTTTCAAATAACGATGAGAATATTCAGATGTTAGCACCAACCGTCACGGTCGCTCCTCTTTCGCACCGAACAGACTTAAAAAGGGAATTTGATCTGGAGATCTTTAAAGATAGCGATTGTGTTAAAGATGATAGTTTAATCATACTAAAAGCAATGCAGCCTGTTTGTAAAGTTGATCTAAGAGATCATCAAGGAGAGATCAGTAATGATAAGAAAGAGGAACTATTAGCACTAATTCAGCTTTATTATGGCTTAAGTGGCGATGAGTAGCAGGTCTAAAAAATATATGGTTTATCGGCAATTTGTTGGCAATTAAACGCCAATTACTTTTATGTCCCAAAGCCCTTATCTTAGCGGTAAGGGCTTTTTATTTTGCCTGCGCAAGGGGCAAAAAAACCTTGCGGCGCCTAAATCGGAGCCGCAAGGCTCCGGTATAGCCAGAAAGGAGAAAGGTATGCGTGTACCCTTAAAGACCAGGTATGAAATGGCCCTGGATACAGCCAGACATTTTGGCGCTAGAAACGAGGAAGAGGAGAAAAGAGTAGCCAAGCATATCTTTGCCCGGATGATTTCAGGCAGGGCAACTATTGGCAACGTTAACGGACGGTTTGTTATTAACAAAAAACGGATTCGGCCAAGCCTGCCGTAAGGAACCGCTCCCAAATTATGGATGGTAGTTCTGGCCAGGGGCCTGAAAATTCCAACACCTAAAGGAGGTGAACGGCAATCAGGCCAATGGCCTGATTGCCCCAAAATGCAAATTGCACTTCATAAGCCCACTATTTCCCAAATTCAGGAGGCAGTTAACCAAATCCAAAAAATCCATAAAGGAAAAATCCTGGTCTATTTCACCCAGGACGTTAAGGTTAGAATTAACCGCTGGAATACAAAACAGCTCAGGGAGATGAAAGTAAGGTTTTTCAAAAGCCAAAACGGCTGGTTCTGTTACACCTTCCACAGCCGCACCGGATATCCCCTGTCCTATATCGACTATGAAAAAATCTGCGTCATTGCTCCGGCTGTAGAGGAAAAGCTTACTAAGGCAGCGGAAGTCAAACTGGCCTTGAAAAAGTTTCACCGGAATGCCTGGACTGATTATCAGGATGACCCAGACAAGCTTTCAGAGCTAATCAAGAACTGCGGTGGCTTCAAGCCTTACAGTATTAAAAAGAATTTCCCGGCTCACGTTATCGGACAATTAAAACAAGTGTTCGATAAAAAGGAAAAATACAGCTACACCGTCTATGGCCGGAAGCGCACGATGACCGTGGAGACCAAACTCTGCGATGACGGTATTTTCCGGGCCTGGTACTCATCGGAATATCCCGGCTATGGTAACGGCAGTTACTATCTTCTCATTAACCCGACAACCGCGGCTTTCAGGGAAGATGACTAAGGAGGGGTATCAACCATGGGTTACGAGCTGAGTTACTTTTTACAAAAATTAGATAATGGGGTTGCTCAAATTAACCGGGCCAAAAAATTACTCTCCGGCGCCAACGACCTCACCTCATTACTTTCCCTGTTTCTCGGTATTGAAAATGGGCATTATGGCGTGGTTATGGAATGTATTAAGGAGTACCATGCCTTCCAGGAGTGGTATTACGGCAGATTAATTGAAGCAATGAAGGAGCATGACGGTCAGATATTGTATGAAATATCTAGCCCAAACTGCTATCCTTCCGATATTAAACTGAGTCTTAAAGCGCTCGGAAAGAAAGTTGAACTATTAACCGTCAACCCCTTCAAGGTACAATACATTGTCCGTTTTAACGGCGATTATTCAAGGACTTGGCTTAATAAGATGGTTGAGGTAGAACAAACCTCTATTAAGAGTCATTCCGAGAAGATCGATAAGTATCAAGGGATTATTGAAAGCCCAAAGAGTTGGCGGAATAAAATCCACAAATTTTTCAATACCAGCCTTTACAGGAAGGCATGCAGCCTCATCTATAAGAAAATTGACCGCCATAAGTCAGCTATCACCGAAAACAGCGAAAAAATTAAAATCCTTGAAGAAGAAATCGTATTACTCGAACAAAACGTATCTTCCATAAACGCAAAAATTCAATCCTGGGGGAATTACCTGGATAGACTCGGCTATACCAAGGTTGATACGGAAGCCAGTTATTCTGTCCTCTGGCTCTACAATACATAAATAGAGGAGTGCTTTTGCATGAAAAAGATAGTTGCTTATTTTGCTCACCCACTTGCCAGCGATCCACCTGGCAATATTGAAAAGGCCAAAGTTATCTGCCGGAAAATAGCCGAAAAATACCCCAATATCACCCCGGTAAGTCCACTCCTGGCGTTTTCGTTCTGCCGGGAGCCGGAGGACCGGGAATTGGCGATGTTTTTCTGTAGAACCCTTCTGCCCAAATGTGACGAGCTTTGGATGACCGGGGATTGGAGAAAATCCAAAGGGTGCATAGAAGAAATGACCCTGGCCATATCTCTAGGTATGCCGATTAGTGAATACAAGGATGGTAAAGTACACCATTTGACAGAAAAATTAAGACAGGGTTGGGATGTTGTAGATATTAAACGGGAAGAAGAGAATACCAAATTGTGGGGAGTTGTGGAGGTAGTTAAACAACACATCGCATTTTGTTGCGGATACTCACGTTGCTAGATCTTGGCGGGCTGAGACCCGCCAAAATACCCAGCGTAGGCCGTACCTCCACGTTGGTGCCGGGCGGATTTCAACCAAAACGGCCTTTTCAATACGATCTAATTGTGTTAAAATGTAAGTACGTTAGCAATCTCCATGAGTTTTAATTTTATTGTGTTATATATTCCCGGTGCATTAGATGCCGGACCAAGGTTTAGTTATTCAGCCAGTCGGTTGAATCAAGAATAATATTAATATTATTATATCCAAAAGCCTTGTCTTTCCCTTCGGGAAACGATAAGGCTTTTTTAATTTATAAGTGCTTTCAGTAAAGAGGGGCCAAAAAGGTACACGCATACTAAGAAAACGCCAGATTGATTCCTTGGTCGCACTTAATCCGCTTTGTCATATAACCCAAAATATGTTAAAATGGAGGTGAAAGGCGGTGGATGCCATGAACATCATTTTGCTGCCAGAAGTTTTGAGACAAAAACTTGGCGATGATGGTGCAAAAGAATTTGTTAATTTGTTAAACGATTCGGTTAAGGCGGCCAAAGATACTACTTCAGAGGTTTTAGTTGAAAGATTTGAAAAACGCCTCGCCGAAACAGAATCCAAAATTATCCGATGGATGTTCGGGTTCTGGGTAGGACAAATCACCGTCACAATCGCTTTAATTAGCTTGCTTTATAAGCTAATTAAAGGCTAATAAGGGGTGTTTATATGGCAGTAAGGCTCGTAAATCGCCTGTGCGGGGTTTACAGTGTGGAACAGGTTTACACCGGCCCCGATGAGAGAATCCTCATCGCGGACTTTGCCTTTGAAGTAACTTCAGAATTTTTTAAAGAAAGAAAACTTTAGCCTCAAAAACCGAATATTTTAAGGCAAAAAACCTCTTTGTGTTTAACACAAGGGGATTTTTTATTTTTAAAGGAGGTTTTTTCCATGCAGATCACCACGACAAAAGAAGTCCTTGAGAGTGCAGCCTTTGCTGCCTACCGTGCGGTTAACCCCAAGAATCCCCTAGTAATCATGTCAGGAGTATTGCTGACCGCAAAAGGGGATCAGTTAACAATCACCGGAAGCGACGTTGAAGTTACAATCACCAGTACGATCCCGGTGGAAGTCATTGACGAAGGCAGCGTCGTACTGCCAGGCAGGTACTTTTACGAACTGGTAAGACGCCTGCCGGAAGGGCCTGTAAGTATCGAAACCTTTAAGAAAGAAGCGAAAATTAAATACGGTAAACAACAGGCAAGCTCAAGCGTACTCCCGGTAGACGAATACCCTGCTATACCGAAAGTGGAGGGGCGGGTTGTGGAGGTAGATGCCGCAGAGATGATCTCCTCGGTCAAAAAAGTCTATTTTGTCTGCCTGGATGACCCTGTCAGGCCGACTCTGTCAGGGGTATATTTCAATGCCACCCCCTTTGGTATAGAGATTGTCTCAACGGATTTATACCGGATAAACTGGGCTTATGTCCAGGCCGAAGGAGAAGAGGGTCAGGCCATTGTTTCCAAGAGGGGCCTGGAAGAAATGATAAAGGTTTTCCGGAGCGGGAAGCTTTTAATAACCTTCGGCTCCAATCTCGTTTCCTTTGCCAATGAAAGCACCAAAATAGTTGTACGGCTTATTGAAGGAAAATACCCAAACATCGCCTCTTCAATACCTACCCACAATGCAAAGATGCGCGTTTCCCGGGACGAATTGCTCGAAACCCTAAACCGCGCAGTTTTGCTGACAGATAAAAATAATTTTTCAACCGTCGATATCACCGCAAAAGATAAAACTCTGATCGTTGAAGCATGTAGCGAAACAGGAACACTGTGTGAAGAAATCCGGATTGAAGAATACGAAGGGAAGCCGATTGAGGTATTTTTTAACACCAGGTACCTTATTGATAGCCTTAGTGTTTGTAGTAACCCAACGTTGGTCTTTGCAGGGCCGATGAACTGCGTAAAAATCGAGGATAATAATTTTTATTCCTTGGTACTCCCGGTTACGAAGAAGCGTAGCGAGGTTGCGGCATGATTTAAGCAAAGGGGTGTTTGCCTTGGAAAACATCAAAATATGGCGGTACTCAATACCGCCAATCAAGGGCCAAGGGTGGGGAATTTTTCTACTCGATTCCACGGGCATGTTTGCCGCTGTGACCGATTACGGCAACTACGCCTTCAAGTGGACCTACCATGGATGCAAGGACTTCAGGGAATTCTTTTCCGATATCAGAGAAGGATCGGTGAACGAATATTACCTCAAAAAACTTTACCAAGGACGGAAGATGGAATTTGACGGCAAGGGCACAATGCAACTCATAAAAGAGCATATTCTTCAAAATCGCCGAGACCGCAGTTACACCAAAGAATTTGCTCGCGAAGAATGGGATCGTATTAAAGATTTCGAGGGTGAATTTGATTCGGATGTTCAATTTTCAAGATGGTACGATGAGACAGAAATTGAAGATGCTCATGAATTTTATTGCTCCGACTACCCGGCAGATCTTAAAGCCTTCGGCAAAGAAATTCTACCGAGGCTTGCTGCCGTATTACGGGAAGAGCTGAAAAAAGAAGCGGTTTAAGCCAAAAAGGTCGCCGGCCGGCCTATTATCACCAAACGGGAGGTGTTTGGACAGCAGGTCCGGCTAGGGCCTACTGTCCATCCTATGAAAGCAATGAGTTTAATTGGAATCGAAAAACGCGCATGGTCGGAAATTCGCCGCAATCTGAGAGGGGGCCGCTGGTCGAAAGCTCTCAAACGCGTTGCTCCCATGCGCCACGGCGCGCTGGTAAGACTAGCAAAGGGGGGAAGGTAAATGGCCAGACTTGCTTCGGAGGCAAAAGGGGGTTATTATCCCACTCCACCGGATGAAATGGCCCTTGTCTGTAAAAGGTTCAGGATAGACCCTGACGTGCAGGCTCCCATCATTGACCCTTGCGCCGGCGAGGGGGAAGCATTGAAAATGCTCTGCGATTACCTGAAAGAGCAGGGCGGGGGGAACCCGGTGTCTTACGGCGTGGAACTGGAAGAAACCAGGGCGGAGAAATGCAAGACAGTCCTTGACCGCGCAGTCAAGTGCGCTTACGAGATCGTTAGGGCTTCCAATAAAGCTTTCTCGGTGCTTTGGTTGAATCCCCCGTATACTGAACATGACAAGGAAAGGATCGAAGTAAATTTTTTGCGCGATCTCACGGACCCCATCAGCGGTAAGCTAATGGTTGGAGGCATATTAGGCTACTGCATTCCTCAATATGTTCTAGCTCCGGCTGCCCCCATACTCGCCGCCAGGTTCGACGATATTAACGTCTACCGCTTTACCGATAAAAACTTTCCTGTTTATAAGCAGGTGGTAGTCTTCGGAGTAAGGCGGGCCAGAGCAAGACAGGGGGAAGAAGCCAGAAAGATCCGTGAATGGCTTAAATCCCTGAACGATTCCAAAGATATTCCGGATCTAAGTGAATCCGACGGGGTTTTTTATCAAGTGCCCGAAGGTGCCAAGAAAATCATGTTCCGGGGTTCGGCAACCGATCCGGTCGAAATCGCTAAAGATATTCCCAACTCTCCCGTATGGGAAGTCCTGGATTACGTCCTTCTGCCATACACGCGGGTTGCCGCTTTAAAGAATCCTGTCCTTCCATTGAGTAAAACACATGACGCCATAGCGATAGCTGCCGGCGTCGTGGGAGGAAATATGGGAGGGCATTATCTCGTGGGGCGCACCCGGAAAGTCACCGACAAGAAAGTCATCCCAGAAGAAGAAGGGACCAAAACCGTGGAGACTGACAGGCATGTAACGGTGGTAAGGGTCTACACGCCTGGGGGAGTATTCGATTTGGAGTAAGCTTTTGAGTTTGTTAAGGAGAAGAAATTAGGAGAACATTGCAAAACGATGTTCTCTTTTTGTTTCTCAATACAGAACAGAAAGGAGAGACCTTTTTTGAAAATCCAAATTGACGATGCGGGACGCACCTTCGAGTGTGTCCTTCATTTTGCCGGGCACCTGGGAGGCACATTATATGCCGCCAGCTTTGCCGGAACCGGTACCGCTGTATGGGCGATAGCGGCAGGTATAATTCAAGGTAGAAGGACGTTAATAATCGGCGACGACGGAAAGATAATGAACGTCCTTTCTCCCACAATGGGAATGTACAAAAAATTCGAGAGCAAGGTCGGGGACATCTACCACTGCCTTGTGCTCCATAAAGCGGCGGTGTTCAATGAGGAAAAAGTCACCAACCCGATTATTGTTGCCCAGGACGGAGACATCCGGAAAGCCGTAGGAAGATACCTTACCGCGAAATACCCTCTGCCTGTGGAATGGGAAGATAAATACCGCGACATCCTGAACATCGAAAACGTTACAGTTATACGCAATCCCATCATGACCACCTGGGCGGACGTTAAGATTGGAAGGATTTCTTCAGTAAAAAGAGTGTCCTCTGAAGAAGTCAACGACGAGACCATTAAAGAAGGTGTCGATAAGGCCATCAAAAGCAGTTTTTTAAAATTCACGGGAGAAGGTGGACTATTTCACCCTTCCTGGACGATGAAGCAATACCTCAAGGCAAACGCCAAAATCCTTGCCGAGCAGGTCAAGAAAATGAAGCCGAGGCACGACCCCGAGACCGATAAGCTCCACCCGGCCATAGGGCAGATGGAGAGGATTCCCTTCCCGGCGCAGGGCCATGTTATCCAGGCGTTAGCCAAGACACTGGAAGAACAAAACATGGCCATCGCTTGTGGCGATATGGGAACCGGGAAGTCGACTCTTTCTGTCGGCCTCTGCAACGTACTCTACAAAGAAAAAAAGACAGGTATGTCGGTACTCCTCTCGGCCCCAGGGATCACAATTCCCAAGTGGGAAAAACGCGAGATTGCCGAGACACTACCCGATGCCAAAACTTACGTTATCAGGAGCACGGAAGACGCCGCCCGTTACCTCCGGATGGTCCGGGAAGGTTACGAACCGGAAGGACTTGAATTTGTCCTGGTGGGCATAGACCGGGCAAAACTCGGCCCCGACCCGTGGTGTTCAGCCGTATGGAAAAGGATTAGGGGGACAAGGGAGTATGCCTGGCACTGCCCGGACTGCGGTGAAGTCCTCCTGGATATGCGCGTAAAAGCCGCCAGAGGGGAAGAACCTTACTTGACTTGGGCAGGTCTAGCAAGTGGTAAACCGCCTAAAAAGCATAAAAACCTCAATTCCAACGGAGTGCCAAAAGGGCATCCTCTTAAATGGAAACTCCCTGCCAAGACAAAAAAATGTACCTCGTGCAATACCCCTTTATGGCGCCCAGCACTTAAAAGCAGGGGCGAGACAGTTAACAAGCCGAGGTGGTTTGTCAGTTTTATTTTAAAGAGGCTCCGCAAACACTTCGACTTATTTATCTGCGATGAGGTCCATCAAACCAAAGCAGCCGACTCAGGACGCGGTGACGCTTTCGCCCAGATGATTAAAAGCGCCAAAAAGGTTCTCTGTCTTACAGGAACCCTGGTAAACGGCCTCTCCACTTCCATTAAAGAAATTTTATGGAGGACCGACCCTCAGTCCCTTATCCGGGATGGATTTACCTTCAAGTCCGGGGCAATTGCTTGGGCTAAAAGGTATGGTGTTCTGGAGAGAGTCACCCGTTCAAAAGATGACGATTACGACGTGGGCGTGGTTACTAGGCGCAAAAAGAACCAGATCCAACCCAAAGAACTGCCCGGTATTGCTCCCCAAATGGTGGCAAACCACATGCTCCACCGGGCAGCCTTCTTGGAATTGGGCAGTCTCGGGCTTCCCCTGGTGGAACTAAAAGAAATTCCAGTCCTCATAAAAATGGACACGGAGCACGAGGACGCTTACAAAGAGTTTCATCGGGAACTTAAAGATGCTTGCACCTATGCCCACCGGGTAGAGAAGGTAAAAGGAGCCTTCGCGCGGTTCATTTCTAGCACCATAAGCTATGCCGACCAGCCGTACTTGGGCGCTGAAGTGGTCATCAAGAAGGGCGAAGAAGTAATCGAGGCAGTCCACGCGCCGAGTTTCCCGGAAGATTATTACCACGCGAAAGAGCGCGAACTGGTTCGCATCGTCCGGGAAAACCTGGCGGAGGGTAGGGGCTGCGTGATTTACGCCAATTACACCGACTCCTTTAAAGTTCACCATCGTTTGAGAGATGTCCTGGCGGCGCACGGTATCGAGTGCCACGTCCTCGAAAGCAGCGTCAGTCCTGAAAAACGGGTTGAATGGCTGGCCCTCAAAGAAGAGGAAGGCGCCAAGATCATTATATGCAACATGCGCCTAGTTGAAGTCGGGCTCGATCTCCTGCCGTGGCCCACGATAATCTTCTATCAATTAAACTACGATATAAACACAGTCCGCCAGGCTTCACGCAGGGCATGGCGCATCGGGCAGACCAGAGAGTGCCGTACCTATTACATGGTCTACGAAGGTACCCAGCAGGCTGCCCAGTTTGAGCAGTGTATGGTCAAACGCGCCCACGCTATGCTTGCAGAAGGCCGTTTGGACAGGTCTGAGTTGGCCGCCTTTGGGCGCGACGCCAATGGTGCGTTGGCCGTCGACCTTGCCGACTGCCTGGCTGGTGAAGAAGTGGCCAGGAAGTGGGAGGAGTTGGCCAAGAGGGACATGGACGAAGACCTTGAAATGGTCGAAGAATCCAGGTTCCTTGAAGTTTTGGCCAAGGCCAAAAAACGGCTCGCGAAGGAAACCCTCGAACTCTGCGGTCTCCCGGCAGATGAGATTGAGGAAGCCGTCAGCGAGGAAGAGGAAACCAAACGTCCCACCATCCTCGAACTCGCGGCGTTCCTGCCTAAGAGAAGAAGGGCACGCAAGCCGAAGGTTCCGGAAGAATATAAACAAATGACTTTCGAGAAATTATTTGGCATAGGATAGTAAAGTAGGATTTGCCCTGCTAAGGTCCACTCAAACGAGTGGGCCTTATGGAGTGCAAATCCAAAGTTTTTTAATTATGTATTGCCGGCGCTTTTAGATGCCGGACTTAAGATATATTTTAACGGCACTTTGCGCTGTTTTTTAAGGATATTATTAATTCAAAAAGGAGGTATTGCCCTGGCCGGGGGAATTTATGCCCGGTCGGGCATTCTTTTTCTCCCCGGCAAAAAGATGCTTAGTTTAGCAGTAGCGTTTTGAAACCAAAAAGTATCTAAAGCCAAGGAGGAATTTAAAATGAGGACATTGATCAAAGTTCACAAGTCCGGCGATTTTCTGGTATTCACAACCTACCGGAAAGGTGAGGAAAACAGCGACTATCGGTACAAGGGAAAATCCACACCTTATTATCTGTCGCTGACAAACTTCTACCGGGCCGCAAACCTCAATGAAACAGTGATCGATCAGGATATTAAGCACTTTGCAGCTCTGAGATTGTTCAGAAAAGAAGATCTAATGCGGATCGAATTTACATTTATTCACCTTCCGCGATGCTACCAGGATACCATATATCTTCACTACCGGCAGTTCAGGCGTTGGGTGGATAGTGGAGCCGAAGGCACATACCGCCAATTGTCAGTAGAGATCTATACCCCGAACCGAATCATATTCACTGAGTCCGGCATGGAAAAGGTGAAGGAGGTCCTCTCTAACCCCTTTATTAAACGGAAATTCATTAAGGTGATGAGGGACTGGTTTATAGTAAATGGTGGCCGTACCTATACCTTTTATTCAGACTTTACTCCTTACGGGTTTTTCTGGAAGGAGTCTGGCGGCTTAAATGGAGGGCTAATACTTCACCTGGACTATCGTGATCCTGACAACTACCACAAGGCAAAGTATGATATCCACACTTAGTAAGGAGGTGTCCCGGCCGGGGAATTTTCGCCCGGTCGGGTAGGTTCTCCGGTAAAAAGATGCTGGTATTTAACTTTAAGAAGTTCTATGCAGGACTGAAAGGCTTGGAAGAAGTGAAGCCGATTAGCGACACAGAAAAGGAAATGCGGAAAATCTTAATGATGATGAACAGTGGCAAAATTGACTACAGTTCATGCCCATAATATTCTATCTCGCTCGGAGTACATCTCATCAGTCCAAAATAAGAAAGTGGTGTAGTGAAGCCTCTCCCGCCTATAGAGGCGGAAGTCCTCTGGGCTGGTTATGATAGAGAAAACTTTATGGTTCTGTGTTTAAACACCAAAAACGAACCAACCGCGCTCACAACCACCCTTCCGGTCACCCAAGTCCTAAAGGAAGTCATGCTAATTTTAAAGCAAAAAGACTTATTTAAATAAGTCCAAATTACCGGAAGCTCCTTTTCTCCTTTGCATGGGGGCTTCCGGCCATATTTTTAATGTCCAAAAAAGGAGTGAGTTTTCTTGGAAAACATCGCCTGTTGTTCATGTTGGGAAGAATGTTGTTTAACTGGTGAGTGTACTGCACCGGAATATAAGCCTTTTTGTGCCACTGCAAAAAATATGAGTCGAGGCATTAACTTCCTCAAGAAAGGTGAGTTATTGCTGATTGACGGGAACAACTTCCTTTACAGAGCTTTTTACGCATATCCTCCAATGACCGGCCTGGGGAATGTTCCTACGAACGCTGTCTACGGGACGCTGAGAATGCTCGAAAGCCTCATTCCCAAGGTTAAGCCGACTCACCTTGCTGTCTGCTTCGATGCTTCCCGGGAAAGTTTTAGGAATCGCCTTTACAAGAACTATAAAGGGAACAGGAAAGGCGCTCCTCCGGAACTCATCCCTCAGTTTAACTTAATCAGAGAAGTTTTGAAAGCACTGAATATCCTGTACCTTGAAAGCCCTGAATACGAAGCCGACGATCTGATTGGTACGGTAGCGCAAAAAGCTGCCGGGTATCTAACACGAATCGCCACCGGTGATCGGGATTGTCTCCAGATGATAAACCACCGGATAAGGGTACTGTATTACCGAAAAGGCGGATACATCGAACTCACTCCTGAAATGATGGAGCAAGAGTTTGGCTATCCTCCACACCACGTAGTACCCTTAAAGGCCCTGGCCGGCGATACCAGTGACAACATTCACGGGGCGCCGGGAATTGGCGAAAAGACAGCTTTAAACCTTATTAGACAGCACATTAACCTGACGAAAATTCTTGCGGTCGAAATACCCGGAAAGACCGGTGAAATAATCAAGGAATATGCAGAGGACATTAGATTATCACAGAAACTTGCTACGATAAAATGCGACTGTCCTCTACCCCTGGGACTAGATGATTTGAAGTTGAATATTGACGAAGAAAAGGGTTCTGAAAAACTTCTAAGATTGGGCATTAAGTCCATTAACCTCTCAAAGTTCACCGCCAAGGCAGAAACTCAAACCCCAGAAGAGACAAGAAGGAAAGAAGAAATAAAGCCGAAAAAATCCGAACCGGAATTGGTTCAAATGGATTTTTCGGCTCTGTTTGGCTGGTGATCCGGTTGGACATCAGGAAACTGATCAATGCCCTGATTGACAGCGGCATAACGCCCAGGTTTGACATTGATGGAAACCTTCGTATTGAAGCGCCAGACAGTCCTCTGGACTTTGATGCGGTGCTTTTGCTCGACGAAGCAGAAAACCGCAGAGAGGAAATATCGGATTTTCTCCATCAGTCCTTAGATGGCTTTAATCCCCTCGACTGGAGACGGCGGGAAGGCGATGACGGTGGTTGGTATTGCGACCCCGGTTGGTGGAAATCGGTCGGTACAGACATTTAACCTTGGTGTTTTTCGGCGGGTGGCAAACCCGCTTTTTCTTTTTTTGGGGGGGAGTTGATAGGCATGAACACTACTGTTAAAAACTACAAACAAAAAGAACTTAAAGTAACAGTAAATTTTATCGACAAAGATGGCAAAGAACATTTAAGTAAGGCAGCCAGACTTTTGGCAAAAGGAGCCGTTAACGCTTCTGTCGAAAATATGAATAGAAAAAATAGCTAACGAGGTATGTCCTATGTTAACTGCCGCTATATATACTCGCCAATCCAAGGACAAAAAGGACAGTTGTTCGCTAGAAATGCAGATGGAGCGTTGTATTGCACTGTGTCAGGCAAACGGGTGGGATTGGAAAGTTTACAGCGATCCCGGCAGATCCGGTAAAGATTTATACAGACCGGCATTCCAGAAAATGATGAGCGATATAAAAAATCAAAAAATAAATGTTGTTCTCGTCTACCGAATTGACCGTATTTCCAGGAACATCAGAGATTTTTTTAATTTAATGGAAGAGTTTAAGCAACTGGAAATAGGATTTCGTTCGTTAACTGAGAATTTTGACACGACCACTCCGCTTGGCCGTGCCATGCTCGGTCTGGTAGCAATATTTGCCCAGCTTGAAAGGGAGACCACTGCAGAGCGGGTGAGGGACAACATGTTGGACCGTGCCCGTGAGGGAATATGGAATGGCGGACCGGTTAACTATGGTTTCGGTTTAAAAAAGTCCGTAACTATCGTTAATAATAAGGAAAAGAATATTACCGCACTTGAACCTATCCAGGAGCAGTTAGAAAATGTAGAGCGTTTTTTTGAATGGTATCTCAAGCCCGGAGGTTCAGTCAGGCGGAATGTCCATAAGGCGAACTCTCCACCGTCAATACCAACAAACAACGGTAAACCTTGGGCTTGCAACCAAATGACGAGGCTTTTAAGAAACCCCATTTATTGCACAGCCGATCAGGACGCCTACGAATATTTCAGCGAGATTGGCGTTGAGATAGCATCAGATCCTTCAGAATTCGACGGAATAAGAGGGCTTATGTGGTATAACCGCCGAAAGCCTCACGGCAGGGCATCCACCAAGTTTAGGGACGTGGATGAATGGATTCTTGTTATAGGTAATTGGCCGGGAACTGTACCTGGTAAAACATTTGTTGCCGCACAGAGAAAATTGGACGGTAACAAAGAAAAACCGCCACGGGCAGCTACCGGTAAGCGCGGGCTGCTGGCATGGCTCCTCAAATGTGGGCATTGCGGCAAAAGCATGACTTATGCAATAAATAAGAAGTCAAACAAGGACGATGGATATACTTACGGATATTACCGGTGCCGTTCGCGCCGGGAAATGGGTAAGAGTGTTTGTCATGGAGGACAAATAAGAGGCGAAGTAATTGAATCTGCAGTAATTGAAGTGCTAAAGAAGCTTTGCTCAGATGAGAAAATTCTTAATGAGGCATTAACGGCTGCAAAAAAAGAATTAGACAAAGTGTGGGAACCTTTGTTCGAGGAAAAGAAAAGACTTTATGCTGCTATTGAAGAATTTAGTGAGGAAGAACAAAACCTTATTAAAGCGTTGGGCAAAAGCAGGATTCCCATAAATTTAATCGAGTTGAGGCTGGAGGAAATATCGAAGGAAAAAGAAATATATATGGAAAAGCTCAGGTTATTAGAGCAGAGAATGGATGAAGAAAACTACACTCCTGTTGACGTAGAAATCGTGTCTAACAACCTAAAAAGTTTCAATAAGTGCTTTGACGCTTTGGAGTTTGAAGATCAACGGGCATTAATACAGTCACTGATCGAGAGTGTGGTTTATAAAGACGGTGAAATCACGATAAACGTTTATTTCGTTTCTAATGATATTGTTCGTGCTTTGAGTCCGCACGCTCAAGCGTGCGGTAGCAAAGTGCAAAATATATCATTCCAGTTGGTCTGCCGGCTGGAACAGGATATAGACCTTTCCACCACGGGAAAAAGGCTTAAGCAGGCACGGTTAAACAAGAAGCTTACAATTAAGAAGTTGGCCGACATGGTTGGAGTTACTGAAGTTACCCTTGGACGGTGGGAAAAAGACCTGGGCCAAATTGAAAACCATCCTGCTAAGATTCAGAACCTTTGTCGTGTATTAGAAATTGATGTTGCATATCTATTTGACGAATTTAATGATAATTCCTTTTCGTCAAAATTAAAAAAAGTGAGGTTTGAAATGGGGTTGTCAAGGAGGGAAATTGCTAAGATACTTGGAGTAAACAGGGGAACCGTTCTTGAATGGGAGCAGGGAAAAAAGCCGCATAAGTACAAAGAAATAGACATCTTGGGGAAAATTAAAAATGAGAGCCGAGGATAAGCCTCGATCCTCATTTTTTAGGATAACTGGAGAGGCCGAAAATAGCTTCTACCCTTTTTGTGAACAGTGGAAGCGAAACCGAAAATACCGGACCAGGTGCGAGAACGGACCCACCCGGCGGCATTTTCCAAACTTGTATATGCGGTGCTCATGGAACCAGGAAGCTCCCGCCTCTATAGGCGGGAGAGGCTTTACACTTTGCGGATACCTAAAACAGACCTAAGCAGCCTGTCTGAAAGTTCCCTGTTCACGGCCTTAAGGTGTGGCTCTTCAATAATCAATTCCTTCCTATTCTTTATAACACCTAATTCAATCAGACGGTTAATGACAGAATCTAACGATACATTAAATATCTTTTTAAGGTTCTGTGCTTGATCTAAAGTTACAGGAAACTTAACCATTTCCAGGAATTGTTCTTTGGGTAATAACCATTCAGCAACAAATATGTCACATTCTCTTTCAAGAATGTAAATCTCTTTTTCGGAAAGCAAGTCTATGTAATGGCCATTAATAAACCTGCTTACCGGAAAAGTTTCATAGTGCTTCAGGTAAAAATGCGCAAATTCATGCGCGCACGACCATCTTTCGCGTTGCATGTTTATACTTGGCGGAATGAAAATTGCGTACCTTTCATTATATCTTACTAAAGTTGGAAATTGAATGTCAAAAACATATCTTAGTTTTATTCCGTAACTTTTAATAACATCTTCAACTGATATAGGGATTTTTTTGAGCCCCAGGGTGTTCCTCAACTCTCCTACCTTTGCTTTTACATACTCAATCCTTATACCTATCGGTCTCATTGTTTCCCCCCTCGCACAGAAAAAAAGAGTTTTAAAAATATTTTAAATTACGAACTTATGTTCGTCAAGGAAATATGTGGAATATATTTCGCAAAAAAATAAAAACCTGGACTATATTTTCCCAGGTTAATTGTCGTTTGTTTCCGGCTTGCTCTTTTCTTCCTCAATAAGTGTTTTAATCAAACTCCTAATTACGCGGCGCTCACCCTCTGTCATCTTCTGGTAAGATCTTCTGATGAACAGGATTTCTTCTTTTAGTGGTTCTTCGTCATTTTCAGCAACGATGGTGTTATAATCGTCAACCTTGCCCACCAAATAATCAATAGAAACATTGAGGTATTCCGCTATCTTAATAAGAGAATGCCCCGAGGGAAAATTGTCTCCCCTCAAAAGGGCATATATTGCCGGTGGTTTAACGCCTACATATGCAGCCAACTCGTCTGCTTTTACATTCCTAAATTTCATAAGCCATTCTAGTCTTTTAGGGAATATATTATCTGGCATGACAGTAACCCTCTCATTTGTTAAATTTTTTTGGTAAGTTATTGACTTTGAAATATGGCTTAATTATAATTAATTTATAATTAAGAATCAAGCTCGAAGTTAAGAAGGGTTGGTTTCTTATGCCCTAAAACAACCAAAAAAAATGTCACAATGTTCACGTCCCGGATACGAGTCCGGGTTTTTCGTTTTTTTTGGGGTGATTTTTATGGAAATTCCTAAAAAAACCAGGATTAAAGATACTCACGCACTTAAATCAGCCAGGAAAAAATTCTGCCAGGTGTGCGGTAAATATCAGGAAGCAGGTTTGCATGAGCACCATATTAAATCGAGGGGTGCCGGAGGGGACGACGTAGAAGAGAACCTCGTCACATTATGCTATGAATGCCACACTAAAGTACATGCCGGCGCGATAACCCTCGATCATATCGTTAAAAAGGAGCTTCCGGGCCTGGAGGTTGTATTGCAGATATTCATTAACCACAAAGAACAGGAAGAAGAAAGTAAATGGGAACAATCCGCAGCCTTGGTGGTTCTACATACGGGCCTTGGCCTAAAGATAGGCGAAATATCAACTGCGGTAGGGCTTTCACCAGCCATGATTCGCGAAATGATCAGGACATTCAATGCCTTCAGCGAAGAAGGTACGCGCGTACCTGAACTTAGCTATTATCACCACCGGCTGGCAAGTAAATCAAGCGACCCTGTAAGTTGGATTAATGCGGCGGCTGATAACGGCTGGAGCACCCGTCAGTTGGAGCAGGAGATGAAAGAGGCCGGTTGCTTAACCAAGAAAGCTAAAACAGACACCGAAAAGGCAAGGGCTGAGAAAACGCTCAGGCTGGTCAGGGAGATTTTGGAGGAAGGTAGCGAAGTATCGGACTGGTTTTACGCTCAAATAAAAAAAATAGTAACAGAAACAATTGCAAAAGCAAGTTAGGGAAGGAGGAATATGTATATTTTGCGAACAGTCGCTTACCGGCACGATCTCGCGGTTCATCTATAAGAAAGAGGACTTTGTAATATTTAAGATAAAATGCAGCAATGATGAAATCACTGTTATTGGGAGCTTGGCAGGGATAAATGAGGGAGAAAAGCTCCATGTAAAAGGTACATGGCAGGATCACCCCAAATTCGGCAGACAGTTAAAAGCGGAATCGTGGGAGAAAATCGTGCCCACAGACAAAGAAAGCGCCGTCGAACTCCTATCGTCCGGAATCATAAAGGGCGTTGGCCCAGTTACAGCTCAACGGATCGTAAACACCCTCGGTTCTAATGCGCTTGAAATAATCCTCGAAAATCCCAACGAACTGAGTAAGGTAAAGGGTATGGGCCGCAAAAAAGCGCCGGAAATTGCCCGCATAATTCAGGAAACGTATGACATGCAACGCGTCGTGAAGGAATTAGTTTCCCTTGGGATGACCCCGAACACCGCCCATAAAGTATATAAGCAATTTGGAAGATCAGCCGCGGAATATGTCAAACTTAACCCTTACTGCTTAACTAAAATAGATCTAATTGGGTTTAAGAAGGCCGACGAGATCGCCCAGAAAATTGGCATTGCAAGAGATTCCCGGTTCAGGGTGCAGGCCGGGATTTTATTTGTCTTGAACGAAGCGCTGTGGAATGAAGGACATATCTATCTGCCAGTTAATGAGGTTATAAGAAGAAGCCTGGAAATTTTAAACAAAGAATACGATGACGTTACAAGAGAGCAAGTAATAAAAAACCTCAACCATGAAGAGATCGAGATTCACGAGAATGGGTTATCCCTCGGGTGGGCGCTGGAATGCGAAAGAAAAGTAGCCGCTAACATCAACAGGCTTCGCGGCAAGTTATCGAACCTGGACCCGGCGCCAATAATTATGTGGTATGAGAGAAAAGAGAGGATCAGGCTTACCGAAGAACAAAAGAAAGCCGTAGCAATGGCATTGAACAACGGCCTATCAATCCTTACCGGTGGCCCCGGCGTTGGCAAAACCGCCACGGTGAAAGCGATTATTTCAGTTTTTGAAAAATTGTTTCCCGAAATTCCGATTGAACTTGCAGCCCCTACCGGCAAAGCGGCTCGCAAGATGGCGGAAGTCACAGGTAGGAACGCTTCGACGATACATAAACTCATTGGGATCGGTCATGACGGGAAACCGGCGCATAACAAAACGAACCTATTAGAGGCTGGTCTGATCGTTGTTGATGAAATCAGCATGTCAGACGTTATATTGACTAATAACATCCTGAGCGCGACCAAAAAAGGAACCAGGGTGCTCCTGGTGGGTGACCCGGATCAGCTCCCAAGTGTTGGCCCGGGTAACGTGCTAAGAGACGTGCTTTCAACGTCCATCCCGAAAGTAACCCTGGACAAAATATTTCGCCAGGCCGCCGAATCTCAGATAATAACCAACGCACACCGAATTAATAAAGGGTTACCGCTGATGATCGATAATTATAAAAATGATTTTATATTTATTGAAAGGGAAGACCCGAAAGATATAGCAAAAAGCATAGTTTATCATGTCAAGGAACTGGGATACGATATTGCAGACTTGCAGGTGCTTGCACCAATGAAGAAAACCCCCATAGGAACACAGGAACTTAACAGGATGATACAGGAGGCAATTAACCCCGGAACAGAAGAATTCAGGCTTGCGAATAGCGTATTCCGGGTTGGGGACAAGGTAATTCAGACCAAGAATAATTACGACAAGCAGGTTTATAACGGTGACATCGGGATAATTAAGGACATTGACGGTGGCACCGTTAAGGTTGCCTTCAACGGTAATGTTGTAGAATACGCCAACGGAGAGCTTAGAGACCTGGAACTGGCCTACGCGGTGACGATCCACAAGTCACAGGGATCTGAATTCAAGGCAGCCATAATTCCCCTGTCAACGTCCAACTTTGTGATGCTGACCAGGAACCTGCTCTATACTGCCGTAACCAGGGCCAAAGAGAAAATCATTCTAATAGGCACAAAGAAAGCCCTGGCTATTGCAATTAAAAATAATAAGCCGGTACAAAGAAACACGACGCTGGCACAATTAGTGAAGCATCTCCCGCCTATAGAGGCGGGGG
>MVQL01000145.1 GCA_002067205.1 Pelotomaculum sp. PtaB.Bin104 | reverse complement strand
GTTATTCAAATTCACCAAAATTCAAAGAGTAATTGGTGCTACATATACGGTTTCTTTTCTCAATGACCGTGCCAGAGACATCACCGGCGCTGCGGCGGTAAATGCGCCGGGTTTTGTCGTACCGGGCGGCCTTACCGGAGAAGGTCAGATTGTGGCCATCGCCGACAGCGGGCTGGACACGGGAAATATAAATGACTTGCACCCCGACTTGCAAAGCGCGCCAGGCAAAATGCCCAAGGTAGTGTTCTTGAAGTCGTGGGCCGGGCGGGACGTTCCGGATGACCCAAACGGGCACGGCACTCATATGGCTGCCACCGTCGCGGGGACGGGTGCCGCTTCCGATGTAAAATTCCGAGGTGTGGCTCCTGGCGCGAGTATCTATTTTCAGGCGATCCTTAACAAGGATGGTGAACCAGAACTCCCGGCTAACCTGGCCGATCTGTTCTGGCCGGCTTATTCGGCGGGCGCGCGGGTTCACATAGACGGCTGGGGTGGTGGTCCTAATGTCTACCAGGAGTCATCTGCGCAGATAGACGACTTTGTGCGTAATCACCCCGACTTCCTTGCAATCTTCGGCGCCGGTAACAGCGGGCCTTCTTCCGGGACTGTCACCACTGAAGCCAACAGCAAAAACGCCCTGGCTGTCGGCGCTTCCGTGCTGCCCCGGCCGGCCTTCGTACCCGGCGCGGACGATACCGCGACACCCGCTGATTTTTCGTCACGCGGACCGGCCGGGGACGGGCGGATTAAGCCCGAGCTTCTAGCTCCCGCTTCCGCGGTGATTTCCGCTAGGTCACGTCTGGTCGAAGGCAACTTACCGGGATACCCGGACTACACGCGCATGCAGGGGACAAGCATGGCCGCCGCCGTTGCTGGCGGCTCGGCAACTCTCCTGCGGGAATATTTTAAGAAAAATATGAGTTTGTCCAATCCATCGGCGGCTCTGGTTAAGGCGGCGCTGATTAACGGATCACGTCCAATGACAAGTGGACCGTCAAAAGAGGGTTTCGGTGTTATTGATCTGGCTGGGACGTTAATTGCTCTGAAAGAAAGTACTTTTCAACTAGTAGATGAATTGGCTGGGGTGTCTCAAGAAAACGAAGTGTCATATACTTTCCATGTTACTGATAATGCGTCTCCTTTTAAAGCCACCCTGGCATGGACCGACCCACCGGCTGAACCGGGTAGCGCGCAGGCTTTGGTGAACGATCTCGACCTGCTTGTCCGGACACCTGACGGCAGGGTTTATTACGGCAACCATTTCCTTGGCAGTAACTCGCCGGACAGGACAAACAACGTGGAGCAGGTTTACCTGCCTTCACCAGTAACTGGAGATTACACGGTACGGGTAATAGGTGCGAATGTGCGTCGGAATACTGTAAACGGTAGCGTCGCGGTATCACAAGACTACGCCTTGGCCTGGGGTCAGGTCCCGGCCGAAAGTGTGGCGGTGAACGTAAATGGCCGTTCAATTGAACTGGCAAACGGCGCCTCGTTCAGCCTGGGAGATCTACCGGTGACAAACCTTGTTAACGAAAGTATTGCACCGGTAGATGCCGGCCATTTTTTTTACGGTTCGGAAGTATACCGTACTTCTCAGCGAGTCTACCTGGCAGCCCGCTTGTGGCGCGGTACCGGAGTGAAAGCGCTCAATACGGCGGAAGGAACTGTTTTTACGGAAATCAACCCGTCGGCCAGGTTAGGAGGTTATAATTTACCTGGTAACGGGGCGATTATGTTGAACAACCGAACCGTAACACCCGGTGAACTGCCGCCGGGTGTGGAGGTTAACGCGGTAATTAACCCGGTGGACCAGTTAATATACCAGGTCTGTGCTGCTTATATTGAGCGCGAAGGCGTTGTTGCGTCAATGCGTAACGAAGACGGGCAAAAAGAGATTATCCTTGTGGGAAAAGGGGGATCTTACGGGTTATCAGATGATGCTGCCTGTTCCTTCGAGGACACCTATAAAGGTGTTGAGACTGCAGATATGCCCTTCGGTACCGGCGCTCTTGACGAGTTGGAGGAAGCCTTGCCGGGCATGCCCGTGCGCCTGCGCCTTGCGCCGTCCAGCGGCGAAGTGCAGTACCTGGCGGTTAAGCGGGTGGTTACCCTCGGTACGGTTAATGATATTATCGCTTCCAGCGGCGAGATCAGGATGAATAATGGTACTTCAATCCGGATCTTACCGGGCGCGCCGGTAAAGAGGGATAGAATGGATTCTAACTTAGACGAGATCAAGCCGGGAGATCATATTACAGCCGCACTTTTGCCGGACACCGGTGAGGCTATCGGCCTGGTGGCATACAGCAGCGTTCTTTATGGGAAGATAATTGATTTCTACAAAAAAGACAGGGAACTCTATCTATTGGATAGTAACGGCTGCTACCATTCCTTTTTCTTGACTTCAGACGCGGTAATTTACCGCTGGGGGCTAAGAGCGTCTGATGACGCTATAGCTTCCGGGCGCTGGGTCAGGGTTACAACAGATCCTTCAGGTAAGGAAGTGTGGCGGCTGGATATAGGAGAAAATTTTTATAACAAGAGTATGTTCACAAAGTATAATGAAGCTGAAGGCATTATCACCACCGGGGGAAGCGAACAGTACCGGGTTTCCGCTTTAACCCGCTTTTATATAAACGGTTACCAGGTGTTGCCGGGAGATCTCCTTCCAGGCGAACAAGTCGAATTGGAGTATGCCACCGCTCCTCCGTCAACCGGTAACGTACTGGTTTCGATTAACGCCCGCTCTATTGTTTCGCCGCCACTCTTATTTACCTCCGCCATCCCGCTTAAAGGCGGTTTTATGGTGACCGGCAGGGCTGGAGCCAATACAACAGTTTACATATGGGGGCAAGAGGAATTCACACAAACAATTACAATGGACGAATCCGACCGGTTTAACTATTATATTAAAAATAATAAAGAAGCAAATAATTTAACCATTGTGGCTGTAGACCGGTCAGCTGGAGGTATCTCCGGCAGGAAGATAAGCTTAACTGACAGCGAAGGAAGTTACGCTTATGTATCAGGAAATATCACAGGTGTGCTGGAGCAGATTATGTCTAATGCTGAGGAAAAATCAATGTGTTTATCCGATACACCGCTGACGAGAGTGGAGGTTATTGCCTTGTTGGCGCGGATTCTAAATTGGCCGGAGACCAGTGAGTGGTCTCTACCTTTCACAGACGTGGAGGATATTCGCATACCATTTCGACCAGCTGTGGCAGAAGCTTGGGCGCGTGGTATTATTAAGGGTTATTCGGATGGCAGCTTTCTTCCAATGAGTAACCTAAGACGTTCTGAAGCCGCGGTGTTACTTGCAGCTGTCATGCATGACGTTGGAATAAATATTGAATCATCCTTTGAGTTGTTTTATACGGACGCAAGCAATATACCTCCCTGGGCTGTCAAAGCTGTTGCAGAAACCACAACTGCCGGCCTTTTTCATGGTCGTCCGGGTGGCGCTTTTGCGCCTGGCGAGCCGGTGACAGTCGAGGAGATGACTATCTTGCTGGAGAGGTTACTAGATGTCTGTCAGCGATATTTGTCAGTTAGCAAATCTTGATTTGTAAGGCAAATTTGATAAATACCTTGTTGTCACCTTTTCCCATATAGCCTTGGTATTGTAATGTAGAAAGGGGGGTGTTCTGTGCGCCGGATGATTATATTAGCCCTCACATTACTACTATTGTTATTTATTGCTCCCGCATCGTCTTCTGCCGGCGAGTGGTCACCCCATGTAGTTTGGCAAGCGGCTAAGATAGGTAAAATAGCATCCGAAATGCAGCTGGGTCCCAATGGCTTATTTTATGCGGTATCGGGAAATAAACTGATAGTTATGCATGAAAACGGGGGCAAGCTGTGGGAGTCTGCCGGATTGGACAGTAATAAATCGGGGCGTCCGGTGTTTGACTCACACGGATCCATTTTTATACCTGGAAGCGCATCGATCCAGGAGTTTAAATTAAACGGAAGCAGTGGTTGGAGTTTTAAAATTTACCAGAAAAGCAGCAAATCAGCAGCACTACTTACTTCCGGTCCCGGGGGTTTGTTATATCTTCCGCTGCCGTCAGGGCTGTATGCTGTCGACACTTCCGGCCATTATAAATGGATGATAACGAGTTGGGATGAAGGGTATAAAAGCAGTACCCAACTTGAATCCGATATAGAAGTATATGCTTGCTTAGGGAATAATCAAGCTGTTTTTGTCATACTCGGCAATCAACAAAAAGGGTTTTCATTAATTGCTCTGAGTGGGGAGGGGAAGGTCTTCTGGCGTTATTTTCTTGGCTACATTAAAGAAGCTAATTTAGTCAACGGTAAGGATGGTTTAATTTACGCCACTGTTAATCCAAAGAAAATAGACCGGCTAAACAAAGGTACAGTTTATGCTTTTGACAGTAATGGTGATGGTAAACCTCTTTGGAGTTATCATGTTATATTTGATGACTTAACAGCTCCGACCCCTTCCGAACATAACCTGATCTATTTTTGCGCCGGGGAAAGACTTTACGCCATAAACAAGGATGATGGTACTGAAGCGTGGTATCAACCTTTATATAAGGCTATTTCCCAGCCGTCGGTGGATGAAAGCAGCAAGCGCGTTTACCTGGGAACGGAAGATAAACGCTTATTGGCAGTAACCTTGCAAGGACGGTTGGATTGGGAACTTATCCTGGACAGCAAGGTTTCCATGCAGCCTTTAGTTAGACCAGGTGGATATCTATATGCGGTGACGGATGCGGGAAGCATTTATAAAATTAAAGACGAACCGCCTGTGACCAACGGAGGCTAAAGATGAGTATTAAAAGAAAACCGAAGGACTGCCGTTCTTCCTGTTATCAGTTGAATGTCTTTTTTTTAATATTAGTAATTATATCATGGTTTTGCTGTACCATGGCCCTGGCGTCTGCGGCACAGGGTGTTCCTGTCTTTGGAGATATAAACGGCCACTGGGCACAGATCTATATTTCCCGTTTATCCACTCTGGAATTGGTTAAAGGTTATCCCGATCATACTTTTAAACCTGATCAACTGGTTGACCGTCTGGAAACTGTTGTGTTGATTGTCCGGTCAGGTGGTTTTACAGCGGAAGCCGAACAACTGGCTAATAAAAGTAATAAGAAAAATGATAAACGCTTAACTGATGGTTTGAAGACAAAACAAACACCTAAGGTACCCTGGGGGCAATCCTACGTCGACCTTGCAGTAGGTAAAGGTTTTCTGGAGTTGGATGACCCGGGGAGCTATGATTGCTCCGGATCTGCCACCCGGCTTGAGGTGGCTGGACTTTTGGCGCGGGCTATGTTCCTTGTGCCACCTTCCACTCAATCTGAATCAACGCCAACTGAAAAGAACACATTGTCAGAGACAAGTTCCGCAAAAATTTTTTCAGACCTGGATACATTAAAACCCGTGGAACAAGCCTTTGTTACAGCAGTTGCTAATGCTGATGTCATGTCGGGTTATCCGGATGGCACTTTCCGGCCGCAAGAGTCGCTAACCCGGGCTGAAATGGCGGTGATTCTAAGCAGACTAGTGGACCGGGGATGGATAAAGATATCTTCCAACAGTCGCCTTGCCGGATGGATTTCCGGTGTTGAGGATAATAAAGGTCACCAGGAAATATTGCTTACTTCAATGTCAGGTGTCAAAAAGCTTCAGGTGGCTTCTAATGTCCAGTGCTACCAGGCAGGTGAAATAAAAAGCTTGAAACAAGCAGTTAATTTTCGCTGTGAGGTAATTCTGGACGGACAACGACAGGTTAACTGGGTTAATCTTTTGGAACAAAAAGATGAGACAGTAAAAACGGAAAAAATCAGGGGTTCGGTTAAAACGATTGTTCTAGGGGAGGACAGCCTAATTGCTATAAGCAATATGTATGTCGAAGATTTAATATTGCCTTTGGCCTGGGACGCGGTACTAACTGGGAAAAAGGCCACTAAGGGTTTTAATTCCCTTAAACAAGGTGATTTTATTGACGCTGAGGTAGCCAAAGGACAGGTTAGAAAAGTCACCCTTCTTGATGTGAAAACAACATCCGGGAAGGTAGACCGGATTGAGATGGGACGCTTGTATTTAAAAGGAAACTCTACCGGTAAAAAGCCGATCTGGTTTAATCATTATGATAATGCGAGAATAATTAATAAAGAAGGTGTTCAGCAAGGAATTGTACAGGCTGACGACCAAGTGTCTATAACTTATCTGGACCCTATACCCGATGAGATTGATGATGAGTTAGTGATTGAAATAAAAATCATGAAATAAAAGAACATTTATAAAAAACAATAAACCGGTTAGCGACCGGCGTCTAACTTAGATGTTTCATTGTCTCTGATTCTTCTACCGGCTCTCCAGCCACAGTGTTATTACCCACTTGTCGATTTCAGCGTCCCAAGTTTCGAGCTGTTGTTGATATGAAGCAGCTTGTGTTTCCAACTGCTGCTGTTCGACAGTATCTTTGGCAAGGTTCTTGCGTGAAAGCAGGTCACGGTATTGGACAAGAGTTTCTTTGTATAAAGAATTGATATCGCGGCTTTCATCCTGCCTGTCAATCACCGCGCCCAGTTTGTTTAATCCAGCTATCAGTTCAGTCGCATGATTAGAAGCTACTGTAAGCCTTAATACTATAATCTTTTTGTTACCGTCTTGTTCTTGGAATATCTGTGTCGCCGCCCCGGCGCCTGCGGCCAACGAAACTGCTTTTATCCTGGCTTCGTTCAAATCATCAACGGTTATCTTTAACAGGGTGCTGGTAATTTTCATACTTAGTTTCAACAGTGCCCGTGCTTCACTTTCAGCCGGTGCTGCGGCTGCCGCAGTATTATCTTCAGCCGTGGAACTTGATTTTAGTGAAGCTAATCCGTGGTCATTATATGTTTTGTTTTCGTTTTCTTGAGTGTTATTGTTGGCAATATCCCCTGGTGAGTCACCTGTATTACTTGTAATACCAGGGTACCGGTTGGATTCACCCGGTTGGATATAACTACCTTGAGCGGGACCTTCTGATGTTGAAATATCACTGCTGGTATCAATATTAATTTTCGGAGATGTTGATTCAAGCCCGACTATTTTGCCGCTGCCGGCATTTTTCAACCAGGTTGAAACGCCGGTGTAACCTCCGGCAATAATCAGCAAGGCTGCGGCCGTAGCCGCCGCCTTGCGCCAGGCCAATGGTAACCATGTAATATTGCCATGACGTTGCGATCGTATTCTAGTCATAACCTGTGCGCATAATTCCTGCGGCGCCTGTATTTCCACCTTGCCAAGGTTGCGTAGTGCTTCGGAGAGTCGTTTCTGCAAAGCTAGTTCCCGTGCGCAGCTTTCACAGACCGCCAAGTGCTCAGCAAAGGCGATTTCTTCATTTTTTGATATCACCCCGTCCAGGTGGGGTGATATCAAAAGCAATGCTTCACGGCAAACCATTCTTCCGTCACCTTCTCCCTTAGCTGGCGGGCAAATCTTCCCCGGCATCCCTCGCCAGTTCCGTCATCTTGCGCCGCATTACCTCCCGCGCCCGGCTGAGCCGGGACTTTACCGTACCCAGAGAGCAACCAATCATGCTCGAAATTTCCTCGTAGCTGAAACCTTCTATTTCCCGCAATATCAGCACCGTCCGGTGCTCATCTGAAAGACTTTTAATAGCCGCTTGCACCAGGTTGTTAAATTCCTTTTCCTCAAGTGCCCGGAGCGGGTCACCGTCTTCGCTGGCTACCTCATGACGCATTTCGGTGCCGTCTTCACCGTGGTATGGTTCATCAAGCGAAACCTGTTGTCTCCCCCCGTTTTTACGCAGGGCGTTTAGACAAACATTAATGGTAATGCGGTGTAGCCAGGTGCCGAACTCAGCTTCGCTGCGGAAGCTCCCCAACCCCCTGTAAGCCCTGATAAAAGCTTCCTGGGCAAGATCCTGGGCATCGTCGTGGTTGCCCGTTAGCTTCATGCAGATGGAATACACCATGTTTTGGTGAATATGCACTAAAGTCTCAAAGGCATGTATATCATTTTTTTTAGCTCTAGCTACCAATAAACTGGTTTCATCCACGGGATGTCCACCTTTAACAATGCTTAACCCTCCCGTTAACTAGTTAGACACGTTGTTACAGAAAAAAGTTCCTTTGCGAGGGGGCTATATTCACTTATTTAACTCTATTAATTGAGGCGTAAGCCATTTCGGCTGTGTTTGTTACGGACTATAACTCTCTTCTTAAAAGCTCCGATAAACGACTAACGGTAAAATCAAGTAATTTTACCTTATTTGATGATACAACATTCTGCTCACCTTAGCAATCAGGCGTGTGGTTTTACAGGCACTGACAACATCATAGTTAAATTATGGTATGCGCTATAATATTTGCTGTATTTAATAATTCATCTGTAATATAATTGATGAGATACCAACTTCATCAATATTTTACCAACGCGCTTTAGGGTGCGAGTATCATACCTAAGGGTCAAGAGAATCCAAAAAAATATTAAAGCTATTGAAAATTTTTTGCCGACCATGGAACTTTTGGCGGGTACTGGCTGTCTAACTAGTCAGGTAGCAATGGAGGAAAAGGCGACCTGCCAGGCAGGAATTTGTCTGGCTGTGTAGAATATGTCTTTTGTTCCGTTACCTAATCGGTTAATATGGGTGACGATCAACGCAGCGGCAGCGAAAGCAGCATATTTGAAGCAGCGGTCTTTCCTAACATATTACTTCGGGGGGGGATGGAAAAAGCTTAGCTAAAGCAGTCACAACAAACAGACTGCCGGAGATGGTCAAAATTTTAATAAACCTAGGAGGGAAAAAATTGAGGAACAAAAGGAATCGGAGGCTATTATCCATTCTGCTCACCCTGTCCTTACTGGTCACCTTACTGGTGCCCATGGTTGGCCCGGCGAGCGCGTCGGTGACGTATGGAGTATTAAACGCCCCCACAATTCAGACAAATACTAACAACGCAGCATTGGGCACAATTTCCATTACTGAGGACAGCGCGGGTTCATTGAAGGCTGGCGACGTCTTAACAATTGACCTGCCTACAAATGTGACTTTTACTGGAGTAACCCAACCTGAGATAGTTGCTGGTGCTCCGACTGGAGCAAGTTGTTTGACAGTATCGGTCCCCGCGGTTGTTGGCGGCAATGCAAACGGTTTGGCAGTAGCCAACATCGCTAGCGCCGTGATTAACGCGGGAAGAAACAGCTTAAACATTACCCTCGGAGGACCCGGCTTACCTAACGTTGCAAACAAAGGTTATATTTATCTGTACTACAACAACGTGAATGTGGGCGCGGTGAACGGGACTGTTGACGTAGTTCTCAGTTCGCCCCCCGGATCCGGTTTTTCCAATGGCAAGGTGTCTATCGCAGCTACCAGTTCCGGTGCTACTCAACTGACTGTTAGAGATGCCACAAAAGCCATCAGCAGCAACGGCACAGATACCCTTGATGACATTATCCTTACTGAGAAAGTCATCGGAACTCTTCAACCCAACGCTGCTCCCTATGTAAATGGCAATAACTATGTAAAGATAGCCGCCCCGAACGGTTTTACCTGGAATACCGCTGGTGCGCCAGCAATGTCTATCAACTACCAGTGGGGCTTTAACGGTACCGCCGCTGTTGTTGGTGGAGCCATAAGTGTAGGAAATGACGCTAACGGCAAGAGCTGCTTGTGGTTGCCCATTCCGGCGGCGACTACCTCAGTAACTGGAATTGGCCGTATTACTATCAGCAACGCGCGTTTTACCGTTGATGAGAGCGTTGCCAAGTATGGAGACATTTCAGTACGTATTTCCGGAAGCAACACCAACAATAACGTAACTCAAGAGGATGTTGTGGTCGGTGTATATGCTGAAAGCGGCGTAACGATCGAAGGAAAGACCACCAAGGATATTAAGAGCGGTAAAAAGACCCAGGACATCGGCGAGTTCTATCTTACAGAAAAACTGGCCGGCAGCCTTGTTAACGGCCGTACTGTTGTCCTGACCCTGCCTGAAGGGGCGAAGTGGTCAAATTATACCGGCCCGGCAGTCGGCACGATTCCGGTCAACCCGTTCAGCATTGTTCAGGATAGTGGTAGTGCCACTCTGGCCTACGTCGGTGCAGTAGGAACTGACGGCCGCTCAGTTAAGTACACTGTAACGACAGGTACTGCGACCAAGTTCAGATTCCGCAACGGCCAGGTCGACACTGCCCCCGACTTTACTGGAGACCTCAAGATCACTGTCAGCGGCACAGCAGGAGCCACCGGTGAAGTGACTGTCGCTAAATGCGCTAACACTGTGAGTATGTCCGCTGACGGCGCTTTGAAAGAAGTTAAAATTGGTGTCCAGGCACAGGAAATCGGCGATATCATCATCAAGGAAAACGTTACTGAGGCCATCAAGGGTAGCAACAACACAATAGTGTTGAACTGCGGACCTATCACCGGTGCTGTGTGGGCTAACATTCCGACTGTCACCGTTACTGAAGGCGATCTGGTAATCGACCAGGCTGCTGTCACAGGTACGAACAATAGAGCCCTGACCATTCCGGTTAAGTCTTCCAGCAGCAAGCCTGCCACAATTAAGGTTAGCGGTGGTAAGGTAACCTTAGACCGGACCGTTCCGGAAGGTGATTTCAAAATTAATCTGGCTGCCGCAAGTACTGCAGTGGTAGATGCTCAAGTTGCTCCGACCATTACAACCCTGTTCCCGCAAGTCGGGAATGTGACCGGTATTGTCGCAGCCAAGGTCGTTACCCCGGCCCCCGGCGAAACTCAGTATACTTCTGTCTTCAAGATTGGCGACAGCAAGTTCACTATGAACGGCGTGGAAAAAACCATGGACGTTGCGCCGTACGTTAAGAATGACCGGACTTACCTGCCGATCAGGTATGTTGCCCAGGCGCTTGGCGTAGCCGACAGCAACATCATGTGGAACGAAGCCGACCAGAGCGTAGTCCTGATCAAGGGCGACCGCGTAGTCAAGGTAACCATTGGCAGCGTTACTATGATGATTAACGGCGTGGCATTTACAATGGACGTTGCTCCTGAGATTGTGGACCCAGGCCGCACCATGCTGCCGCTCCGTTGGGTAGCTCAGGCTCTCGGCGCCAGTGTGAATTGGGACGATGCCACTCAAACTGTAACAGTTAAGTAATAAGTTAGTTAAAGAGGCCGGGTTCTTTCGGGAACCCGGTTTTCTCTTTAATAAAAGACTAAAAAATAGAATAGTAAGCTTATTGATAAATATTATTGGCGAAAAATGGCTTGACTGACTATCATTAGGGAAGTATACTTTTACTAATAGATAATTAACTATCTTAACAAATTTCACCGATTAGGAGTGGTGCCGGTGCGAAGGATTACTTTATTACTTGTAGCGTTGTTATTTGTTTTTTTTAATGCAACATTTGCCTGGGGTGAGGAGCCTGCTGCGCCGGAGCTGACTTTAAATCAAGCGGTGGAAAAGGCTAAATCAAACAGCATTAACCTGCAGTCACTGAAATATGATGTCGAACGGTCTTATGAAGTTCGGCAGTTTGACGCTGACAAGGTTACTTATATTCCTTTCGGGCCAACTTCAAACGCTGTTTCCAGGGCATACTCAACTTTGGTTCAGCAGGATTTGAACTACCAGATTAGTAAGCGGAATCTTGTTTATCAGCAAGACGTGGTGGAAATGCAGGTCTACAAGCTTTACGACGAGTTGCTGCAAGCCCAGGAAAAGGTCAAGGTATGCGAAGCTCAATTAAAGAGTGCCGATTGGCAGCGAATTGTGGCGAATGCCAACTACCGGGTTGGTATGTTGAACATGATGGGGTTAATTCAGGCGCAAGCTACCGCGGAATCCGCCAAGACGGGGCTCGAGGCGGCAAAAAAAGCCCTGGATGACACCTACCAGAAATTCAACCAACTTGTGGGTCTGGACCCGTCGGACAGGCCGGTGCTGGTTGATAAGCCCAAGTTTGAAGAATTGAAAATTGGAGACCTGGATTCTGAGGTGTCAAGAACGCTGGCGGTATGTCCCACAGTCTGGGTGGCCCAACAAAAAGTAGATCTGGCGAAAATAACTCTCGACCTCTATGATTTTTCCAGTTCTAGCAGGACGGAGCCATATAAAGCCAAAGAAATCGATGTCACTAAAGCTGAATTATCAGTATCCGATACAACTGAGCAAATGGAAAAGTTAGTTCGTACATTGTATTATAGTTTGAAACAATATGAGGAGCAGTATAAGAGTGCTCAGGAGAACGTCAAGTCGGCTGAAGAAGCCTTAAGAGTCGCACGTGTAAAATATGATGTGGGTATGGCTACGCGACCTGACGTTTTAGCGGCTGAGTCAACGCTGGCTCAAGCTAATCAATCATTGCTTAACTATTCCTGCCAGCATGAAATTCTTGTCTTTGCTTTTAAAAAACCATGGGCATATGCTGCTTCCTAGGTTT
Source organism: Pelotomaculum sp. PtaB.Bin104 (assembly GCA_002067205.1). Lineage (GTDB taxonomy): Bacteria > Bacillota > Desulfotomaculia > Desulfotomaculales > Pelotomaculaceae > MVQL01. The sequence goes on along the minus strand of MVQL01000145.1, from coordinate 1,408 downwards.
ATATTAATTCTTAACATGAAATTTGGTTACTATCTGTAATAGAAAAAGATCAGGATATGAAAGATTGTGTTTAATATAGTATATGCTTAAAGGATAGACCGAAAACATCGTGTCTATCCTTTAATTGTGTGCCAGGTTTGGGCGGCAGAGCGGTGGTGAAATTCCATTATTGGGTATGGGAGTAGCATCCATCAACAGACAATAATGGTGTCCGTGAACAATTAACAATCCTTGACAATCACAAGGGGTCAACATATACTTTATTCATTGAAACATTTAAAGAATTAATTATATTGATCAATCAATTAGTTGAAAGGGAGAAGAGGGCTTGAGAAAAATACATAGGGTTGCCATAGCAAGCTTGTCGGTGGCTTTAATAATTACTTTAGCCGCATGTAACCTAATAGGTACTAAGCCCGGAGATCAAGATACCGTTTACTTGAGCAAGGTTGTTGCTCATATCGGAAGCCTATCCGGCGGCACGGTGGCCGGCGGCAAATTAGAGGCCCTTAATTCCGCTAATGTCGTACCGAAGATTGCCGGTAGGGTTTCCAGTATCCCGGTAGACGTAGGATCTGTGGTTGCGGAGGGCGATTTGCTGGTTAGACTTGACGCGGCCGACCTGGGCGCTCTGGTGGATTTATACGCGGCGCTGTTGGACAAGGCGAGGAATTCAGACCTTCCCGCTCAAAAAAACCAGGCTGAATTGGCGCTGGCCAACGCTGAATCCAGTTTTAAGACTGCCGAAGCCGATTACCAGAGAAACAAGCAATTGCGGGACTCTTCAGTTATATCAGCACAGCAATTTGAACAGTCGGAAAAACTATACATACAGGCCAAGGCATCCTATGAAGCTGCTCAAAACAGCCTGAATATTCTTGTAAACGCAACCATACCTGAGACCATCCGGCAAAGCGAGGCCCAGTTTAAGAAAGCGCAGGCCGATTTTGCAAACACCATTATCAAAGCTCCGATAGGCGGGGTTGTGACCGCTAGAAATATTAACCCCGGTGAAATGGCTGGTACGACCCAGCCCGTAATCACCCTAGTCAATCTGGATACGGTAGTAGTCTCTTTAAATGTTAATGAAACTCACATTAACAAGATCAATGTGGGGCAGCAGATAAAAGTAAGAGTAGGCTCGGTTCAGAATGAACCCTTCACGGGGACCGTGACAAATATTGCGTTCGCGGCGAACTCTTCCTCCAAGGCCTACCCGGTGAAGATACAGATACCAAATCCACAGCATGTACTCAAGCCGGGTATGTTTGCAGAAGTTTTATTAAACACCGGAGATGAAGACGGTATTATTATACCCAGGGAGGCACTTGCAACGAGTGAAGAAAAAAGTTTTGTTTGGGTCATAAATAACGGCGTTGTTGCAAGGCGTGAGGTGGTTGCCGGCCAG
>MVQL01000144.1 GCA_002067205.1 Pelotomaculum sp. PtaB.Bin104 | reverse complement strand
GATACACGTTTACCTGATCGGCTTTTGCCGGGTGGAGCCAGGGAACAACGATAACGGCTACCGCCAGAAATAATACAAACGCAATAAATTTTTTCATCTAATCAACTCCTTTAGTTTTTTGAGGTGGTAACAACTTCCTAATTTCAATAACATCATCTTTTAAGATGTAGTGAACGTAATCGCCTTCATCCAATTCTAAAGACTCTCTGAGTTCAAACGGAATCGTAACCTGCCCCTTGGACGAAATTCTTGAAATAAGAAGTTTCTGCTTATTCATATTAATCACCAATCTTTACTTCTTTATATCTTTACAATTTCATATTTTACCACCACCTATAGTTTTTGTCAAGCAATCATAAAATATGACCTCTTGAATTTCCACCCCCAGTAAGTATTGGATGACTTTTGGGGATGCCTGGGTTGAAAATTGTTGCAAAAATACAAAAGCCAGGCGCTGAGCCCGGCAGTTATCTTTAATCTGAAATCAGGGTATTTTCTTTATTCATTCGTTGTTTCTTAAATCAACACCTAACAAATATAACATTAGAGCAATGAGATTTAATAACTGGTCATCCGGTAAGCGACCTACCGGCCCATCAAGATCAACCTTTAAAAATGGCTGTATTAATCCAAGACGGATCAAAGAATCTCTTTTAAAACCCTCTTTACTTTTGAGACAAATTAAATCACTTTCTCGTTTCAAATCCGTACGGTGGGAAGCAGGAGCAGTTATTACAGTAAACGAATTTGGATTAGCATTAGAAGAAATATCGTACAGAATGACCACTGGACGACGATGATATTCTCTTCCTCTAAGATCAAGAAAAGTATCTGGTATATTTACCAGTTCATCTTTAACAAGAAATATTTCTCCTTGTTTAAATTCCCTCTCGTCCCGCCCTAATACCTGTAAAATTGATTTTTTTACTGATGGCAATTATTAGCCCTCTCTTTATATGGAAGTAGTTCAGTAAATTCTTTAAGTATAACTTCATTGTATTCTTCATCTCTACCATGCTGTCTCATATCAAGTCTTTCCTGTGCTTCCTTAATCTCTTTCAAAGAAAATTTTTTTCTTTTGTTATTAAAAAATTGCTCTAATTGTGTTGCCATTAACCTCCACCACCCATTTCATTGCTGTATCTATATACCTATTTATACCTATATAATGAATTATCTCACGATAGCCTAGCGCTGTCAACGAAGTGACAGGATCAAGGGCTCAAGTACGACCGTGGCCGAAGCACGAATTCGCTTAACCCAGGAAGCCCCTTTCTGAGTGGAGTGAAGGGAGGGGTAATTCACATTTAGTTTGCCAATTAAGATTTGAAAAATAGGAACCATGCACATAAAACGGAAGCAGGCCCCATCAACGCGCCGAAAGGTACTGCGCCGGCAGGAACTTTCCCCATTAAAACCCCAACAACCGCAGATATCTGACCAGTGGCGTAAAAAGTTTTCGTTACACCATACAAACACATGACCATGGCAGCAATCAAAGTGCCGTACAAAACCGGTTCTTGACCGAGGAAAAGAGCCAGTACGGTAGCCAGTTTTAAATCTCCTACACCCGTACCAAAAGCAACAAGTAACAGATAAAAAAGAAACACGGTTAGCGCATTATACAATTTATCGTACTGTCCAGTGGTAAGGCATAATAACAAACCAGCAAGTGCAAAAGGATAAGTATACTGATTGGGTATCTTCATCGTCTTAGCGTCCGACCAGGCACAGATTCCCGCCAATATTGCAGCTAAGAATAAGTTTATGCAAGGCATAATGTTTCATCCTTTCAACTAAATTTTCCTCATTATCTCAAATAAGGTAATATCTTTAACAGCGCATAAACCCCTGTTAAACCTACCAATACAGATGCGGCAATCTTGGATTTTCGATCATCCAGGCCAGCCGAAAAAAGTCCGGCCCTCACCAACCGGTAAATAAGGTTGACCAGTGCGGCCGCAAGCAACACTATCGCAACCCAGATTATATAAGGGCTATCTACGTCAGGCATTGACAACCACCCCTTCCAACTTCCAATTCAATCTTTTGGCCCACTTTAATCTCTTCTGGTAATTCCCCTCCCAGCATTTCAACCACATAATAAGAGCCCTTCACGAAAGGGCTTACCCTGTAAGGTTTCATGTTTTTAATAATCCGCAACACAAAACCGTCTTTATCCAAAAAAACCACATCAATAGAAAACCGCATGAAACAGGTATGTATTGAAAAGCAGGGGTAAATGACCATCGCCGTTCCGGCTTTAAGGCTTTTGCGCCCCATTAACCCTTTTGTACGGGCAAAAAACGTATTGGCTACTTCTACATAGAAAGTAATTCCGTTTATTTCTAGTTGCATTGTCGCAGTTATCCAGATCCTTTCTAAGAATGCCTCTCTTACACAGAAAGAGAGGCATTCTTTTGTAACTTTACTTTAACGCGTCATTAACTTTCGTGAATTTGTTCATCAGCTTAGTTCCCATCAAAGTCAATGCGGCAATAACAACAACGGCAACCAGGGCAATAATAAGGCCGTATTCAGCCATGCCTTGGCCCTTTTCGTCACGGTGCAGGGCTTTGATTGATTCCCGTAGACCAGATGCTTTCTGAACAATAAAGTCTCCCGCCTTTTTAAACATTTGTGACACCTCCTTCCGTATAATTAAAAAGCCTTTTCTCTTTGAAAAGACTGTGAATTCCGTTTATTTGAATTTCGGCGTTATCAGTATACAATTAGAATATATATTAATTTCTTTTACAAAAAAATCGGTTATTCCATATTGATAGAATAATAATTATAGAATAAAGAATTACAATCAATATGCTTGCGTACCAAGTTATTTTTAATAGCAAAATTTCCATTGAGTTCTTTGCTATTGCAAACATTTTAGAACCAGAGAGAAATATACTTGTGGACAGTGTAAAAATGTATACAAATAAAAACATCGGATCCATTGACACTAATATTTTTGCTATTCCTTTGATGGTGGTTATTATATGAGTTCTGGTGCTGTTATGGGCGCGATTGTCGCTGCAGTTTTTATCCTTTGCGCATTTTTGAATAGCGCAATAAGTTTTTTTATTATTTATTTCTTGCCAATCCTTTCTACCGTCTATAAGTTTAAGTAGAAATCCTGTTTACTTAGCATATATGATTATTATTTTAACAAATAGCATACTATTATTACTTCACACAGAACCAATATATGGATTATTTTCCGTTGTATCCTCAATTTTAAGTTTAGTTTTATTTTATCTAACCCTGAAAGCTAGAATTGGACTGGAAGAAAAATTATTACTCAAAAAAATCATTGATAAAAATCCAGCTTATTTTGAACAAGTGCCAAAGTTCCTCTTTACCAAAGAATCGCTGCTAAATTATATCAAGACTCCATTTTTCACTAATAAATAATGCAAAAATGCCCTTCGTATTCTTTGCCAAAATAAAACCTGCGGCACGTACCGAGATTTTATCGTTTTTCCGGCAGAAGACTCCCGCCTCTATAAGCGGGAGATGAATGCCGGGTCGCCCCAAGGGCGATGAGTGACAACTTACATCACACACAAACCCTTGCTGTACCGCACAGGTTTGACCAACTCCGTCCTCACTGGCTTGCTCAATTCTGCCAATTTGATGTAGACGCCGCAGTTCTGCACGCCTTTAACTGTGTACCGCCAGCCGCCATATTCAACAATATCTTTGGGCTGGTACGAGTACCTCTGCTTTCTGATGCTCACCCTGCCTTTAAACACCTTCTCGCCCCGGTATACCCGCTGATTGGGCCCGTTAATATTCCTGTTACGGGTACGTCGGCCGCAGTTTAGTTCTTGGCCGCCAACTGCATTTCCGTTGCGAATGTCGATGTACCTGGCATCGTAGAACTTCTGCAAAGACCGGTTGTTGCGCCGGATCTGCTCGATGCTGAGCATTTTTGCCCGGGTTTGGCTGCTACCCCCGGCTATTACGAAGGCGTCGTTGGAGTAGCTTTTCTCCAGTCTTAGCTCTATCCTGCGGGGTTTGGTTATGTGGCCGTAGGTATGCCGGCAGCCAAGCGTATTGACCATTCTCCACCGCACTGTTGTTATAAATGTTTCCGCCCTGAACGACTTTACCTTCGGCTCCCATCCCCACAGGAACTTGCCTTTCTTGTGGTTCTCTGGCCGGTGGCATTTGTCGCAGAGGGTGATCATGTTCCCGGGCCTGTCTGTAATATCGCTTTTCCAAAATCCTATGTGGTGAGTTTGAAGCACCGGGGTTTTGGATTTGTTACGGCACTCCGGGTTTTGACACTGGTGACTGTCCCGGTGCAGAATGTATTCGCGAAGGTTCCAGAAGCCGTACTGCTCTCCTTTCTGGTACTCTATGCCTTGAATACCGGGATTTTTAATCGCCTGGATGTCAAAACTGGCTACCTTGATAACCACATCGGTGATAGGAAGTATCTTTTTTACCCAGGCTATCAGGCGCAGGTGACTGTCCAGCTTGTGCTGAATGCTCGGCGCCAGCCAGCCTTCTGGTTTCCTCCGGTTGTCAAAACGTGGCGCACGGTAACGCAGCCGGTTTCTTCTCTGCCTGCGGTACATGAGCCTTTCTTTGTTGCGTTCCACCTGCCCTTTAAACAGGGTGCATTCGGCGGACAAAAGCTCCTTTTCGGAAGTTACCGCTGACAGGCCGACTTCTTGATACCCGGCGTCTATGCCCAGGGTTATGGGTTGGGTGTAGCTTGTTGTTTCATACGTTAATTGAATGGTGAACGGCCTGGCTTTGACTACCTTCGCCCTGCCGTCCTTTAGCATCCGCCTCACCTTTCCGTGCCTTTCGGTCGGCATCAGGGGTGCGCCGTCTTTGGATAAAACGTATACCATCGCGATCTCCTTTCGGAAATAAGCCAGCCTTTCGGCTGTGGGTCCACTTCGCCAATGTTACGACGGGTTTGTCGCCGGCAGCACTTCGCCTACCCTCAGCGATGTTTAACCACCGGCCGCAGTGTCCGGAGCGTGTGGAGTACCCCGGAGTGCCTATTTGGTTTCCCATTCCACCGTAACGTAGCGGTTCGTTCCTTCCGGATACCAACCACTAAAGCTAATCAACCGGGCCTGGAGACGTAAGACTATCGCCTCACGCTACCCCAAGCCCCCACTTCTAACGGCGCAGCCGTTAAGTGGGGGTTGTTGACTTTGGCCAGATACATTACAAATATTATTTTATCAACCAAATGCTTTAAGCACATTCCAGGCAACCGGAAAGCCCAGGAAAATAAACAGCGGTAACAGTATAAATATGATTATGGGAAAAAGAAGCCTGATCGTTAGCTCTCCCGCCGTCTTTTGCGCGTTATGCTTTTGCCTGTCAATTATCTTTTCAGCGTGGTGCATGACGACCGGTTCAAGCGGGGAACCGTACCTTATGGCCTGCTGTATTTTCCTCACCAGCCCGGTCAACTCCGGGATGCTACACCGGTTGGCCATCTTGTTTAAAGCCACCGTTCTGCTGTCGCCGGTGGACATATCAGTAATAGTCCTTTGAATTTCTCCGGCAAGTTCGCCTTCCATGGTGCTGGATACCTGCTCTAAAGCCAGCAACAGATCGGCTCCTGACGACAGCGCGTTTCCTAGCATAACGCAAAAGTCGGGTATATCAGCTTTAATCCTCGTTATCCTTTGCTTTACCTTACTGTTTAGCCATACGCCCGGGAGAAAATAAGTCAGCATCGTGGGTAATATAGCCCAATAAATATCTAACAATCCAAACAGGGACAGCGGAACAAAAAGCAGTGCCGTTAGCACCGGCAAGGCTATTTGTAAACCTGAAAAGTATTCCGGCTGCATGTCCAGGTTAGCCTGGATCAGTTTCTTTTTTAATGCTGTATGTGTCATTTCACTGCCAAAACGCTTGCCCGTCTTATTCAAGAGGTCTTCCGTACTGCCCTTAATCTCGATCCCGCCGGGCATCCTTAGCTTATTCCCTGAAACCGCGACCAGCACGGACGATGCCGCGAGCGCTGAGGATATCACTAACAGGTTCACCCTCTATACCCCCCTGCCTAAAGCGTTAAATACCATCTTCCTGGTAACAATATTGCCTATGGCTATCCATACCACCGAAAAGACAAAAACTATACTGCCCTCAATGGTATGGAACAGCGGGTAAGAAAAAGCCGGTGAAATCGCCCGGGCCGCGCCCACGATCAAAAAAGGCAGCGCGGTAAGTATTTTCAGGGTCATCATATTTTGGGCGATTGCGGCTGATATAACGCTGCGGCTGCTTTCTTTGTCCTCTATGGATTCCAGGGCGTGTCTGCAAACCACCCCCAGGTCGCAACCGATCCGGCTGTACATATTCATCCCCATGGACAATACCTTCAGGTCGTTCCAGCCTGTTTCTTTTCTTACGTTGTCAATAGCGTTGGCAAGCGTGTCCCCGGCCCGGGTGCGCCGGAGTATTTCATAAAACACGTCTCTTGACGGCCGGGGCATGTCCGGCACGGCGTCTTCAATAGCCTGGTAAGGGTTAAGTCCCCCGTAGATGGCCGACTCAATCTGACCCAAAACATCGGAATACTGGTCCTGCAGGAGCTCCATGCGCTGCTGCTCTTTTCTCGCTTTCCACCACTTTGAAACAAAGTACCCCCCGGAAAGCCCCAGCATGGAGTAATACCATGTGCCAGTAACCGCTAGAGTTAAGCCGGCACAAATTACCGCGCCGGCTATACTTACTAACAGGTCAGATGTTTTTTTCGCGGTTTGAGCGTTTTCAATGCGCTGGTCTTTGTATTTAACATACCGTGAGCGCAACGATATCCGGTTGCCGACAATGGCGTAAAACACCGCGAACCCGAACATTAAGGCGCAAACATAAACGAGGGCGGTCACTGTTGCCAGCCCCCTTCTTCGATAAATTGTTCCTTTCGCTTGAAAGTCTCGGCCACAAAATCAAAGGTGTTTTTCTTTGGGTTGTACTGCCAAATCGGGTTCAAATCCACGGTTAACATCCCCTCTTTATTCCGCTTGACCCCGAAGACTTCGCAGATGTGGTCCAGCCTGCGCCTGCCGGATCTGTCCTTTGTCACATGCACAAAAATATCAAGAGCTCCGGCTATAAGTTCTATAATAGCTTCGTAAGGGAGGTCCATTCCGGCCATCTGGACCATGTTCACCAAACGTGGCCGCATGAGCCATGCCGAGTTTGCGTGGCCCGTGGTCATTGAACCGATGTGGCCGGTATTCATGGCCTGGAGCATATCAAATGTCTCTCCTTCCCGGCATTCTCCAACTATAATCCTTTTCGGGGCCATGCGTAACGATGATGCAACCAGCTTGCGTTGCGTATATTCCGTTTGCTTGTTGGCCTCCAGCCTTCTCACATTCGAATGCTGGAGCATTAATTCCGCTGGCTCTTCGATGGTGATAATACTGTCTTCTTCCGGAATAAACGATGCAAGGCAGTTTAAAACGGTGGTTTTCCCCGATGATGTTCCGCCGCTTACGATAATATTCTGCCGAGTGATAACAGCGACTCGCAAGAAGTCAACCACCTCGGGCGACATTACATTGCGATTAATGAGGTTTTCGATGGTCATATCGGTCCTGAACCGTCGGATAGTAATCATGGTTCCGTCAACAGCCAGGGGTGGAATCTGGGCAATCATGCGGGAACCGTCAAAGAGCCTTGCATTTACTTCCGGGTTGGCCATGTCGATCTTGCGGCCTGTGGGTGCCAGCATCCTCTCCAGAACGTCCCGGATGTGCTGCTCGGAGCGAAAGGCCGCGCCCTCGACAACGCTTTCCACGCCTTGTCTTTCCACCCTGATAATTTTCTCTGAAGCTTTAATTTCTGTCACTTCCGGGTCATAAAAAAACGGCTCGATTGGACCGAATCCCAGCAAGTCGTTACCCAGCTCTTCCACTAGCAGCTGCGCGGCGCTGTCACTTAGATGCACTTTTAAATCCGTGAGCGCCCTCATAACCAAAGCTCTCAGCATTGAACGCACAACTGGGTCGCGGCTTTTGCTTGTCTGTTCAGGTTTGAGGCGCTGACTCAAGAGCGGCTGAACGTGAGCGCGGATTTCAATATATTTTTCGTCATTCAGTTCCGGTATACCGAGGCTGTTGGTAGTTACCGCCGGCCGGCTGTCTTCCTCCAACTGTGTCGTGACAGTGAATTCTTCACAGGCTGAACCTAATTTTTTGATTAACTCAATATCCATAGTCTTCACTCCTAAATTTAAAGTTATGGACTATACCTTGCAGCGCCTGGCTGAATTCATCCTTTCTTTTGGTCAGAACGATCAACTGCCTGCGGTTGTTCGCCTCCACAACGTTTAAGCTATAGGGGAGAACTACTTGAATGTTCAACCCCAGTTTGTCGTTATCGACCAGATCGCCAGGCCGAATGCCCCCCGGCATACCGGCCTGGTTAAGCACCACACGCACCCGGTCCTGACATCCTAAACGGATCATAAACTTATTATTTTCGCTTACCAGGTCGAGGCTTGCTCTGTCAGGCTTAATGACGGTAAAAATCATATCGGATACCAGTGCGGCCGCCCAGGTGCTGTTGTCCACACCCACCGGGGGGCAGGCAACAACAATGTAATCGTAGTGCTCTTTCAGCAATGTGAGCGTTTTAAAAACCAGGGAAGGCGTGACTTTTTGCACATCGTCCAGGCGCACCACCCCGGGTATCACCATGATGCCCGATGAGTGCTCCTGCATCCTTCCGGCCATCTCCCTGGGCGTGTGGACATCCTCCCAGTCAAGGATGTTCACCAGGCAGTGATCTACCATGAGACCCAGCCTGCTCCTGACCGAGCCATACCCGTCCAGGTCGATTAATACCACTCTTTCGGGGTTGGTTATGGCTAACAGGGCGGCGAGATTAACTGATACCGTGCCGGCGCCGTCACCCTTCTTCGCGCACTGGACGGATATAATTTTACCGTGGCCTTGCAATGCGGCAGGGCTCACGGGTATACCGTTTATAAAACTGTGCTTTTCTTCTTGTACAGGCGCGGTGTTTGTGGCGCCCGCCTGCCAGAGCACTGGCCCTTCCTGCGGCTCTTCCTTTTTCCTTTTAAAAAGTTTAAAAGGCATACTACTGACCCCCTTTGGACGGCAGTAAGAATACGGTGAACTTCTTGCCGCGAACGGCGCTGTCGGCAACGTTTTTTTGCTCGTCAGGAGAAACTGCCACGATATATGCGCCTTTTTCCACTGGGCCGGTTTGCTTGTCGTTATTGTTGTTGGGTGTGCCGATCAAGACAGCGCCCTTTGCCACAGGGCCTACGCTGCTGGCAACTGACTTTCCTGTTTGGTCCACAACCGCCATTTCGCTATATAAATCCACCCTGTCGCCTATTGCAACGCCGGTTAGCCCCGGCGCGGTGTCGGCCGGTAAGTCCACCGCTACCCGGCCCGGCGCCATGGTCGCCAGCCTCACGCTTAAGCCGCCCTTG
>MVQL01000143.1 GCA_002067205.1 Pelotomaculum sp. PtaB.Bin104 | reverse complement strand
ACCAGCCAGGTTAGCCCCAGTTGGCGAGCTTTCAGGATGATAAGCAAACGCTGCAACAAAATAGCCGCCAGAGCTTTAAGCTGCAGCGGCCAAAGGGTGAATTTGATTTTTACGCCTGGGGCGTCCGGCCCTAGCGCCTCGTCTTTGTCCTCGATGTAAACCCATCGCCGGATGAATCGGGGGCAGGAGCCTTTACACTTGTCTAACTCGCGGTCAACGTAAAGCTGATCTTTTTCCTCTTGGGTAAGGTCCTTGGCCGTTAGTGCCATTTAGACCACCCCCGGATTAAATAACGGTTTTCAACGGCCCCACCCCACTTGCTTCATCTTCCCGCCCTCGCGTCGATAACTGTCATGTCTCATGCAGTCTCGAATCTCCCTGAGAGATATTTTCCTCTTTCTGCGTTTCTTTCTCAATCTGCACCCTCCAGTTCGGGAAGAATGTCTGCCGGATCATCATCGTCTTGGCGGAGTTCAGCCAGAAGTGCCTCGCGTTCCTCGGCGGATAGACCGGCTGTGCGGCTTGTATATCTGACATCAATAGGCCCGCCGCCGGGTCCGGACTGCTCAGAGACAACGCGTTTCTTGTATTTGTCCGGCCTGGCACCATTGAGTAGGAAGATAAGCAACGTATCGGAATACTCTCGGATAGAACCGCATCTCTGGCCCTTGTAAAAGACAGGTTTTAAAGTGCCCTTCTCGGCTCGTCGCCTTGCCTCGGCTTCCAAGCGATCAGCGGCCTCTTCTTCGGCTTCTTTAAAATCCGCAACGTATGCCGGTTCTTTTTCAAGCCAGCGGTAGTGTTGCCTACGAGTAATTTTTGCGATTTCGGCGGCGCGCGTGACATTTCCGGTCTTGGAGAACGCGGCTAGAAATGCTTTCTTTTTGCTAATCTTTGGCTTTCCCACACTGACCACCTTCCCCCAAGATGTTGCTCAAAAAAAAGAGCCCGGAGGCTCTTGTTTACTTCATGTTTTCCGGTATGAATTTTCTTAGAGTATCAGAGCTTGACCGCTCTAACATTTTTACCATGGAATATAATTCAATGAAAGTTCGTTCGAGAATTTCTAATGATTCATATCCCGTTTTGTCAAAATGGAGTTTTGTTAATTCAATAGCCACATCCAGGGTATTTCTTTGAATTGGCGTTGGTTTAACCTTAATTTCATCCGACAATTTTTTCACCTCCCTTTCTTGTGATATTTCGTGGAAAAGGAGACTATTCCTTGACAAATATTCCGACATAATCCGACAAAGGACCGGCAAGGGCAGCCGGTTTTATTTTTTCGGTTTAAAGCCTTTACAATCTGCTTCAAGTTGCCCCGGAGCTACCGTACCGTCGGGCATGTTATCAACTGAAGTTAAAATAGGAGCCAAATTCCAAAACTCCCGGCGAACCATACATTGATCAGAATTAACACACTTCATACAATCTTGCTTAACGGTTATTCCCCAAGTCATAAATACACTCTCCTAAAATTTATTTGCCCTTGCCGAATACTTGACTATCTCACTCCGCCAACGCCGGTTTGCAGCAGGAACCCAAGAAACGCCCATATCCGATCCTTGATCTTTCCTAAGCAAATCTCAGCGCCGATTTCCTCAGAATAGTTTTCCTTATCCACGCAGGCCGATGCCTCGACCAACTCAAACCCGTTCACCAGGACAACCCTGACGAGCGTGGTTTTATCTCCAACGGTGCTGGTATGGACCTCTTTGATAAAGTCATTCACCATCTGCTGAGAGATGGAGACATCGCTCTTGAGGTTGGGGTTCGGGATAATTTTCATGTAAGCCTTTTCAAACGCTTCCTTGGGCGACCAGCTTACATAACCGTCCGGATACTTTACTCTGTATCCCATCTCGCCAATATGATGACCATTAACTTCTTTTTCACTCGGGGCCGGTTCAGCCTCAATAACTTTTACTCCGATGTACTTATCCACGGTAACACTCCTTTAATTTATTTGCTTGCCCTTGCCTAATATTTAAAGCAGCCCGTTGTCTCTCCCTGAGATGCCCCCGCAACTCAGGGCGTGTCGCCGGACTGCTTTTTGACAAACAAAAACCCGCCTCTCGGCGGGTACTTACTCTTAGTGTCTATGGTACAAGCTAATGGTATTTCAGAATTGTCAAATTGTCAAGTATTGGTTAAATAAATTTCTCGGCGGCTTCTTCTTTTTTCTTGAACTTCGTGAACCCCGGCTGCTTGGGTCAATAATTGGGATTAAAGGGGGCACTTCAGTATATCTCGTGCCCAAACTCCACCTGGATTGCATAATGAATATTTCGGCGGCCAGCTTATCATTTTCCCTTTCTTGTTTTGCCTTTAATTTGGACTCATCTTCCCACCATTCCCCGCCGCACTTTGGACAACGCCAGAAGTCATTTTTCTTGTCATAGATCATCACTTCACCACACCGCGGGCAATGTAAAATTTCCTCCTGAGTTAGCCTAATACCCAACCCCTTCACCCCCTTATTCAGCACTCAGCCAACTGGCTTAAACGTAACCACGTCCCAGTTCCAAGCGTTATTTTGCAGATTCACTTGACGCTCATCACACTGCCATTTTCTTGGTTTCTTTCTTAGGTTTCTTGCCGCTTTTTAAAGCATCGATAACCTCATGTTGAAAAGCCGTCATACCCTCGTAATAGAGTCCCGGGTGATAGGCCTGCCCGATCTTCGCCAGGACAAAGGCATCCGTTTCATCACTGGTCTTAAACTCTTGCCCAAAGCGCTTATATACAGCAATGGCTATGTCCCGTTTATCTGCAGTACCTTTACCACTGGCAAACTTTTTGACCTGGCCAGTTGAAACCAGCAGGACCTTAACTCCCATCTCATGAAACAAAACACGCAGCACACCACCGAGCTCCCCGATCTGGTGGGCTTGATTCGGCCTAGAAAAAGCATAATCTTCTAACACAACCAGGTCAGCACCGTTCACGATATCCCTGATTCGTTCACGGATTTCTATAAGTCGTTCAGTGCCGGTCTTCTTGCTCTGTATCGTTTCGGTATGGAGTGAGCCGTTTAGCACGGCCACTCCGGTACCTGTTAAAGATGCGTCGATCCCAACAATTTTCATTAGGCCACCCCCTTGGTATCCAACTTGCGCCGGCGCGCCTCTTTGCGAAGTTTTGACTTTGCGCTGGGCCTGGT
>MVQL01000142.1 GCA_002067205.1 Pelotomaculum sp. PtaB.Bin104 | reverse complement strand
GATATCGACATCCACCGCGTCAAGCACAGCCGCGGGCGCTCTGGAAAGCACAACAACACGGTGTCCCAGGAGCAGAGCGTCCATAATATCATGAGTGACAAATACAATCGTCCGGGGCGCCGTCCGCCACATGCTGATAATCTGCCGTACAAGTCCCAGCCGCAAGGGAACATCAAGCGAATTAAAGGGCTCGTCCAGCAGCAGCAGGTCGTGTGGAAAGGCAAAGGCGCGGCAAAGCGCCAGGCGCTGTTTCATTCCCCCGCTCAGGCTGTCGGGGTAGCTGTGCTGGTAGTCATACAAACCCGTCATAGACAGGTAGTGATTAATCAATTCCTTTTGCCCGGATGGGTGGACTACACCCCGCAAAACAAAAGCGATGTTTTCAGCAACCGTTTTCCAGGGCAGCAGCCGCGGCTCCTGAAAAACGTAACTCACCCGCAGGCCTTCGGTTCCGGTGATTCGCCCGTCGTCGGGCTGTTCCAGCCCGGCCAGCAACTGGAGAATGGTTGTTTTACCGCAGCCGGAAGGTCCGATTAGGCAAAGTATTTTTCCAATTTCAGCGGAAAAAGAAAAATTACACAAAACCCTGGTCTGCCCCAGGGTTTTATAAACATGCTCAAAATTAATCAAATGCCGCATCCTTTCAGAATATACTACATTTTTCGTTTTCCAAGCACCAGTTGATTCACCAGGCGGTCCGTCAGCAAACCCAGGCCGACCAGAAACAGAGTCCAGGCCAGCAAGCTCGCCGTGTTCAGGTTCATCCGCGCAACAGCCATGCCGGCGCCAATCCCCTGGTGAACGCTGAGCAATTCCGCCATAGCCACGGCCTTCCAGGTTGTCCCCATGGCAGCAGTAATGCCGGCCATGAAGTAAGGCGCCACCTGAGGCAGGTAAACCTCCCGGATTACTCTTGACTTTGCAATGCGGAAAACTGCGGCCATCTGCAGCAACTGCCTGTCAACACTCTTGACCCCCTGAATAGTATTGATCACAATTAAAGGGAAAGTGGTTACAAACACCACGAAAACCGGCACTTTACTGAAACCGATCCAAATAAGGGCCAGCAAAAGCCAGGAGACTAACGGGATCACCTGCAATACAACCACCAGCGGCCGGAAAAGGCCGGCAACCAGAGGATTCAGGCCGATTAACAGACCCAGCGGCAACCCGCAGGCTACCGCCAAGGCAAACCCGGCAAGGCCTCGGACAATGGAAAGGCGACCGTGTTCCCAGAGTTGCCCGTCAGCCGCCAAATCAAGTAGAGCCCGCAGGACAACCACCGGCGATGGCAATACAACCGGGTTATAGAAACCCGCCACAAGATGCCAGGCTGCCAAGAATACGGCTAAACCTAACAGGGGTGGCAACCCCCTATTGAGGAAGGTAGAACTTTTCATCAGGTAATTTTCCCCCCACCATATCCGGTGAGAAATCCAAAAGTTTAGCCAGATAGGCGTTCACATCTTTACTGGCGCCGGAGCCGCCGGCATACTGCAGGCGGGTTCGCTCCATGCTCCTGACAAACACCGGCGCTGGCATCTTCAGATTAGATTCCACCAGGGGGGCCGCCTGATCCGGATTCGCCACGGTCCAGTCCAAAGCACTGGCGTAAGCCCTGTGGAAACCAGCCACCGCGTCCGGGTAAGAGCGGGCAAAACCGTTGCGCACCACCATACCGGTCTGCGGCAACCTGCTTGTTTCCCCCTCAAACCGCTGCCAGTCGGCGTAGAAATCCCTGACTACCCTGGCCCGCTGATTTTTCATGAGCACCTGAGTCACCAATGGCTCCGGCAGCACCGCGTTCTTCACCAGGCCGTTAATAACCATCTGCGCTATTTCCGGAGAACCCAGGTAGGTTAGTTTAACTTCCCCTTCTTTCAGCCCGTTCCGGCGCAGCAGGTACTGCGTCAGAACGTCCGGGGTGGTGCCCCGGGTGCCCACATACAGTTCCATGCCCTTGAGATCCTGCCACTCTTTGACCGTGTCATCCACTGATACAAGATATAAGATACCCCAAGTATTAACATTGGCCAAGGAGATATCTATTCCCGTGTTGTAAAGCTTGGCCGCCACATTTACGGGCAGCACGCTGAAATCAGCCTCACCCTTGAGCACCCTGGCGGTAGCTTCATCAACAGTATTATAAACCAGCAACTCCAACTTTGTTCCTTCGGGCAAGCTATCAGCAACCATCTTAAAAAGCGGCGCTGTAGGCGGCGCCAGTGGCGCCTGCACAATAATTTTATCCGGCATGCCGGCTGCTGGTGAATTTTTATCGCTGGTTTCCCGGTTTCCACAACCACCAACCAGCAGCAAAATCGCCATTACCCCGAAAACAGCGACTGTCAACCTCCGCAATGAGACTTCCCCCTTCTTTAAAGTCCTATTTTATATAGCGTATCAGCCCGATTATAAACGCCAGGAGCGCCGCGATAAACCAGAAGGCGTCCGAGCGCAGGTTAGCCAGGCCGAAAAACACCCCCATCACCGCACCAATCACGGCGCCGTAAATCTCTATTTTCTGAAGGCTATTCATCGTCACCCGCTGGAACATGTCCACCAGTTCACGGGTGGAATAGCTTTCAATTCTTGTCCTGACGATGGTTTTTAAATCCAGTTCTTCAAGAAAAGATGGAATTTGATTCTTCAGGTATGCGGTAATCATCCCCGCCGACATCACTTCGACTTTTTCCAGTGTTTCTGGAGAAAAACGATCCCGCAGACGGCCTACCGGGTATTTCGCAATCTCCTCCACCAGCGAACGGGCCGCCAACCGCACGAAACGTACCGTCACAGGCTGACGGAGCAGGTCAAGGCCATGTCGCGCCAGTGACGCTTCCACTTTTTCCGGAGTGACGCCGGTATAACGACCGCATAATTCTGCTACTGTAAACCCGGCCATGAAGCGGTATCGTCCCAGCAAAAACTCACCCAGCCAAGCCTGCGCGCCCGCCCCGGCCAGCCATCCGCCCAAGCGCGCGGCCAACCAGTCACTTGCCTGCGCCAGTTGCGCCGGGTCGATTCCACTTGCCAGTTCGCCAACCGGACGGTCCAGAATGGCGTCCGCCTGTTCCCTGATATATTGTTCCAGCCGTTTCTTCATTTCCGGCGAGGAGAGGAACTCGCCCAGGCGCGGAAACATGTCATTGCGCACAAAGCTCTCCACTTCCGCCTGGTATTCACTGAAAAACTGGAACAGGCCGATGCCGACGCGCGCCAAGAAACCCTTGCCTTTGAGCTGTTCCATGATGTCCAGGATTACCGCCGTCAAACGCTCAAGCACTTCTTCGTTATCCCGCAAGCGGATGATCAGTTCCGGAAGCACCTGCGCAAGCCGGGCCGGCCACTCAGCTATTTTATCTTGCAGCGGCCGCGGCAGAACGTCCCGCAGAGGCATAGCCTGGCCGCAAAGCGCGCTGTGCGCTTGTCCGATCAAGCGCGCGGCCGCGTCCCTAAACTCCGGTCCGGACAGGTAAACCGCCACGTCTTCCAGGAAGCGCCGTAAAGTAGTCTCAGCCCGCTCTTCCGGCCAAAGCTCGCCGGCTTTCTTTTGCCACAGGCGTTTCAATTGGCGGTGCAAAAAGTCTCTGACCCAGGCATCGACACCAGGGTCGGTCAAATATTTCAGCGCCCACTGGGACAACGCCTCTTTTGCCAGTGTCTTTAATTCTTCCCTCAAGCCGGCCGCCGGCGGGGGGAACATTGACTCCACGGAAGGATATTTATTGTTTGCAACCAATGTCAATAGATCATGTATGGTAGCTCTTACCCGGCGGTCCAGTGCCTGCTCCTGCACGAGATAGTCAAACAGGGCTTGTGGTGTGAGCAAATCACTTGACACCACGCCGCTGACCGCTTCGGCAATGCGCGTTTGCTGGGCCGGTATAACCCCTTGCCATATCCTGACGCGTCCGATCCGCCAGGGCTTGAGCGGCCGAAAGAACATGAAGACAGCGAGAGAAGCGCCCACCCAGCCGTGCAGGGTGGACAGAATGATGTTTTTTAGCAGTACCAGCAGCGTCTCCACAAACATTTACCACCTGACAGGTAGTCAACTTTTTTGATTGTAATATTTTATCATAAAAATGTGAAGGAAACATCAAATGATCTAAAGATAAGAATCAACCTGACTTTCAATAACTGATAATTCCTGTTCATTAAGTTCACGCCCGAGCAAGGCGCTAAGCGCTTTAATTGACGCGCCGATAGCAATTCGCCTGACATCTTTATCCTCTTGTTTTACAAGAGCCTTGGGGGGCGCCGCAAACCTCGCGGACGGCAGTCCGGGGCTCATCCTGTTTGCCGCCTCATCCAACAGTGCTTCGGTATCCTTTACGTGTTCATCATATCCATATTGAATATTATTATTTTCTTCCGATTGGGGCATGTCTTTAACGATTTTCTCCTTATTTTGCCTCTTTATTTTTAATTCTTCTCTTTTTGCGCAATGTTTTGTATATTCCTTTGCTATTGTTTCTTCAACTTCAACCAGCTCAGTCAGATGAGCTTCAAGAAATATCGATTTTTCCGGGGCATGAATTTTGGAAATCTCTATCAAATCGTGCTGGTTTGCGATTAAAGCTTGAAGCGCCGGGAATACTTTGACTGATAGCTTTGCCAACTCCTTATCGTACTCGTAACCGGAAGCTGTTAAGGTAAATTCTCTCTTCCCTTGTTTCGCCATTCTTTACACATCCCTTATTAAAATAAAAGTCGAAAAATGCTATTTATATTTTATTACAACTAATTGGTAAAATAAAGCTTAGCAATAGTCTCCGAGTATCATACTACATGATACTTCCGACATGGCCAAAGCACTACATATAACTCCACATCGCCCCTTTATTTGCATAAATATTCATATTTTGATAAGATAATCATCAAAATGATGGAGGTGGTATTGTGGCTGAAGGGAAGATTTTTGTCCGCGAGCGGCGCAAAGTAGGAGAAAAAGAAAAGAAGCCGCGCTATTTCGTGGTGGCTGTGTCAGGTGTGGATCTGAAAATCAAAGCAAAGCATATTAGGAAACAAGAAATTGAGGAGATCGCCGGCGCCATAGGTGCTGACGTTGTATACCTGCAGGCTGGAAAAGACAACAAGGAAGATGACGACCTTGATGACGACGACAACGAATAGAAAAGAAGGTAAAATATGGCTCTAATTCGTGAAAAGGACAGTAAAAGACTGCACGTCAAAAGCAAGCTGATGGGCGAGACCCTGGTGGGAAAGACATTTTTAAAAAGCCTGGAATACAGGGAACCATTTAGAATCTTGCCCGACGTAAATGTGCTTAAAATCGGCGGTCAGAGCATTACCGACATGGGAGCTAAATCGGTCCTGCCAATTATAAAAGAGATTATCGAAAACGCCGGACAACACAAAATGATCATCGCGACCGGTGGTGGAACCCGCTCCAGGCACGTTTACGCCATCGCCATGGAACTGGGTATGCCAACGGGGATAATATCAAAGCTAGGTCAGAGCATATCCGAGCAAAATGCCCTGATGATAAGCATGCTGCTTCTCCCTCACGGGGGGATCAAGATCGGACACGATGACCTTCCAAAACTGGGGGCTTACTTTAACCAGGGTTGCATTCCGGTGATTCACGGCATGCCGCCGTACGGTTACTGGGAGCACCCGCCGGAGGAAGGCCGCATTCCCAGCAACCGCACCGATGTCGGGACGTTTTTACTTGCCGAGGTGATCGGGGCCAGGAAGTGTATTTTGATCAAAGACGTTGACGGTTTATATGTGAATAATCCAAAAGTCGATCCGGACGCCGATTTTATTCCAAAGATTGGCGCGAAAGAATTGCTGGACAGGAATCAGGACGACCTGGTTGTGGAAAGAATTGTGCTGGAGTTGCTCACCCGTTCCCAGAACATGAAACAAATCCAAATCATCAATGGCCTCAAAGAAGGCAACATCACCAGGGCTTTAAACGGTGAACATGTAGGTACGATCATATACAAAGACAAGTAAAAAAGAAGGCCATCATATATTAATTTCATCGGGGACATTCCTCCACAGAAGGTGTGTCCCCTTTCCTTTTCAAGCCTCACGGCAAACAACTGTTGACAAGGTATCTTTCAGCCTATAGTAACCCATTTAGAACCCTTGCCATAAAATATTACAATATTTAGCAAATCCGGCAGGGGGTTTAACCTTGAATTACACCGTACAAGCGGGAGACACTTTATTTTTTATTGCTCAAAAATCTGGCGTAGCCCTGGACGCCCTAATCACGGCTAATCCTCAAATAGAGGATCCAGGTCTTATTTTTCCGGGGCAGGTGATCAACATACCGGTGAAGGGTCCGGCAACGAGTCCTTTTCCTGCCGGCGCCGGAAAAGAAATGCCGGGAGTACCGGGTGAAAAGCCGTTGCGTTTCATTTCGATAAACGAGGACGGCAGGGAGGTCCAAGGATCCTCAAATATACCCGTGAGGCCGAAGTTCACCGTGAGATTTGATAAAAATGTTGTAAACAGCGCGGTCTGGGGAAATAATGTGAAAAGCTTCAGTCTCGTCTCTCAACGCAATGAAAATGTTCCATTAAATGTTACAAAGGTAGATGATACAGTCGATTTTTCCTTAAGGCAGCATATTTTTATTGAACCTGTAAATCCTCTTACTCCAGGTACGACGTATACGTTGAATATTTCACCGGAACTGATGTCACTAGCCGGTAAAACTCTCGGCCGGGCTGTGACTGTAACATTCAGGACCGTAGGGTGAGGCCGCGCCGCTTGGTTGAATATATCGATTTTATTCTTTGCCCTAGTTTGAGGCACTTTATGACACTTCACCGGGGGGGGTGAATCCCGCGGCTTCTTCGGGCACCCGTGCGTAGTCGCTGCTCGCAGTAATTGAGGCGTTGCCTCTACCGCATTGAGAACGTAGTGGGCGACGGATAAAACCAGGCGGTGCCAAGCCCGTTCCTGCTCCCATTTTGGATTTACAGCTCATGGGGAGCGAGAACACCCTTGCCTTTCGGACTTTAGGGCTTTGTTCGTAATCGTTCCAGCTTAGGCCGCATATCTAAAAAAGAATTTTTTGGCTATGTTTCTTGAGGCGTTTAGACTGGCGTTGCCTTTCTTACCGCATTTACAAGTGAATAACGGGGCATCGGGCTGGTAACCTTCAGGCTTCATATTTTCACTGTGCCGGGCTACTTCCGCCCCGCAATCTGCGCATAACAAGCTTGTGTCCTTGGGTTTTACCCGGTTGGTTATTACTCCAGACTCCCAGGCTTTGTATTTGGTATAATGGAATATCCTGCCCCGGAGCCAGTAGGAACGCTTACTGTTGGCCCGCCTGCTGTATTTTCCCCTCTCGGGTTTAAAATTACTCAGGTTTGCTTAATGGTTTTGGTAGGCATTGTTTCAGCCCCTTCCGTGGCTTGATCTTAAATTAGCTTTATTTCCAGGAAATCAGTATTATCAAGGTCCAGCAGTTCTTCCTCAGTTGGGTTTCCAATAAGACTTACGGATAATTTCTTTGCACTGTTTGACCAGTTGACAGCACTCTTCGCGCTCCCCAGATATTCAAATCTGGCCGGGTTAGCCAGCCTGGCTCTGGACAAGCCCTGAATTGTGTCGGCCAGGCAACCCGGCCCTTCAACCGATACTGTAAGATCCGGGGAGTTAAGCTTGCCGAACTCTTCTTCAGCCACCATTGCCATGCGCAGGGCAAGTTGAAAATCCCGGCATTCCTCTTGGTGGTGATAATAAGCTTGCTTAAAAAGCATCCGGTAGCGCATTCCTTTATCTTGTGGTCTTATGTATGGAGCCCGTGGAGAAAAAATAATATCATGTTCAAAATAGGGCTTAATGTCTAAAACAGGTGAGCCATCAAGGGCATCTAAACCCCTCACATGCAAAATATTATTCTCCACCCTAACCAACTCTACCAAAGATAGCCCAATAGGATTCGGACGTCCCGACGCCCTCAGCCCGAACACACCATACTCCGGAGCATTTGGATTAACTCTGCCCGGAACGGTCCTCAAGTAATCGCGCCGCGCCTTGTGGAACCAGGATAATATCCACAAGTGTGAGTGTTCCTCAATTCTAAATAACGCCTGAACGTACTCGGGGAAAACTTCGATAGTCGCGGCATTGCCTTGCATAGGCACTGTCGCCGGGTTATCATAAGCAGAATGAACAATCCCCACAGGATTAATTTGTAATGTATCCAATATAATAGCCACTCTCCTCTACCTTTAGTATTAAAAAACCCTTCCATATACGGAAAGGTCTAATAACAAGCGGTAATAAAAACGTCTTCCAGAGGAAGACGTAATAATTACTTGCAGACTATCACAGCCCTGCTGCTTATTGTCTCCTTTCCATATGGGAGGCACGGCTGTTTCCCGCCATACCCTGATGGCCCGCTTACCATGAGATATATCCTTTAGGCAAAAAGGCTCGGAGAAATTTTCAATTATTAGTTTTCTTTGTATAATTATAACCAGAGAATAAATTGCATGTCAACATTTTAATAAAACCGGAGGGCAGGTAATATAAGACAAAAACCCTCATGATCCGCAGAGGGGTATTGGCCAACTTACATCACCACCGACCTCCTGTGAATCCATGATGGCAGCTTACTCTATAAATTAGATTACCCTTTTTTCTGTAAAGGACTTTACTGGAATATGAATAATTCGACCAGTAATAGTCTTATCACGTGCCATTTGTTCTAAAGCTTTGACGACTTTGGCGGTATAATATTTTTCACCGCACTGTCTGCATACACCGGCTGGGACGTTTTCAAAAACTACCAACTCATCCCCAGTCCGATAATCAACCTGGATTTTTTTCTCCGTTACTTTGCCTCCACAAAAGGAGCAGTCGGCATATTCGTGCTTCATTGGTTTGCCCTCCGTTTTCTTGTTTTCCAATCATCTTCCCAATAATCGGAAATTGGTACATACACCGTAATAATCCGGCACCAGCCGGTAGGTAAAAAACCAATCACGACATGAACCGGTCTCCCAGAAATGGCATTTCCGTAAATCAAGCAACTTTGCCCACGCGGATCATCTGGATATGGCTCAATTATCTCACCAGTTAGTATTGCCCTTTCTATGTCCTCTATAAGCAGATTATCGTTTCGTCTCTCCTGCTCCGCATGATGGGAAACTTCATACCGTTCTTCCAACACAGCTTTACGTAAGATTGAGATATCCAGGAAACCTACCCCCTTCAATCCATGTCGATAAATCCATTATACCTTTTTAGTTTGAAGAAAGAAACGAAGATATTTCGACAGCATCCTAACTGGTAATTCAATAGGCTGATTGATTCTTGTATACGTCTTTTTGTAGAGGACAATTTATTATTTGCTTGTCTAATGGCAAGGGCAACGTACCTAAATAAAATAGTAGAGAATAAAAGTAACCTGACGCCAACTCTTTCCATGACGGTTTTTTCACTGGTCTGATCTGGTAGCATATCGGGTTTAAACATGTGTTTCTCGTAGCCGCAGCTTTGGTAATAGTTAACTTCTGGTCAGCAACATATATCAGAACGGAGAAGCCGCAAAACAATTTGGCAGAAGCATAACAATTAAGCTGACCAACATTTTGCCGTTTTTTTTGCTGAGATACTTAATATAAAGTTTTGTAAAAGTATCGCTACTATCTCCACTTTACCGCATTGTACGATCTTTTCCGAGTAGCGATAATAATGAAGTATCTCCACTTTCGTTATTTTATCTCAACCGTTGAAATGCTTGATTGTAACGGGCTCGTAGAGATGGTAGAGATGGTAGAGGTATCTTTAGATGTTTGGTGCTTCTGATTGAAACTAGGAGAGTGTTGCATAAACCCTGTTTTTTTAAGCTCAGAGCTACTTTTTAAATTCCAAAAATCAAGTACATGTATACAATGGTAAGAATGTTGGGTGGTCCTTACAATCTAGGCTCTAATTTTAAGGCGTTTATCCCTCTATTCCCTCCTAATTCCCTCTTTCAAAGCAGACTAATCCTATATAGCTAGAGGTAGGGGGTTCATGGTAATATTTGTTATCGCGTCGCATGTATCAGACTTAAGCTGACTTTGTTCCGTCACCAACTTCCAGTAGCGCTTGAAGTTTACTACTGCGCCAATTAGCAAAGCCTGGAGATATACTTTGGCTTTTCCAATATATCGAGCCTGGCGAAGACCATGATGCACCATCTCTGCTTGCTTGTTTTCGATCTTGCATCGCTCAGGGTATACGTTTTTGAATTCTTCGGTTTGCTGAAAGATACGCGCTTCCTGCAAGTGTCGTTCATACTGGTTTACTGTGATGGTACGTCTGCCTTTTTTGCTTTTGGTACACTGGTTTAGCAGAGAGCAGTTTTGGCATTGTTCCGGGGAAAATACAAACACTTTCAAGCGATTTGTTTTCTTATCGTAAATTTTCTCAGCCGCTATTTTACCGGCAGGACACTGGCAGGTTTGGGCATCTAAATCTATTGTAAATGCTGACTTGGGAAAACAGCCGTTTCGTCCGAGGTCTGTGGGTACGGGACAGATTATTTTAACCTGGCGCTTTTCCATATCTTCTCTGTTTTGGCCCGTACCATAAGCCATGTCACACAAGACTGTATCCGGCTTTCGCTCTTCAGGCTGTTTGTCTACTAACGTAGCGGCTGCTTCGGAATCATGAACGTTGCCTGGTGTGACTTCGATTTCGGTAATAAAGTTATTATCTGTTTCCATGGCAGTATGGGTTTTGTAACCATCAAATTTACGGGCACTGGATTTACGGCCATGCCGCATTTCCGGGTCGTTGGTGGAAATGATCCGGTCTTTGGCTACTCCTTGCTTTATTTTGACTGTATCATCCTTTTGTTGCTCTATATCCTGGATGGCTACCGTGGCTAAAATATCTCTTAGTTCCTGTTCTTGTTTGGTAAGTTTCAGTTCGTCAACTATCTCAACAATCTGCAAGGCATCTTGGCACAATTCATTAAGTAATTTATTACGCTCGGCAGGATCTTCCCAGTTGATTTTTGGTTTGTTTTTGCTCTGATAATCAAGATTTAAAGGCTTTGGCAGCAGTATGCTCAGGTTTAACCGTTTGTTGATGGTTGTTTGAAGTTTTCTGATAGCCATTCGGATTAAGGTATAGGTATCCTGTACGGCGCCAGCCCCCAGCACGTAGGTTGAATCCATTATTTGTTTGGTGCAATTACCGGGGAGTAGCCCTTTGGCTATTACCGCATCCAAGATCTCTTCAAAAGCAATACGTTCTTTCTTGTGTAATAACAATCTTGCCCGGAATCTGGATAACGCACTGTAGTTAAAACCGGATTCCGCGATGGAAATACCCAGAGCTACCTTCCAGCGCAAGTCGTAGCGGGCTCGGTTTTCTGCTTCCCGGTCGGAAACTTTATCGTAAAATTGCAGTAAAAGCACTTTAATTAAATGGCTCGGTGGTATAGATGGCCTCCCTGAAAAGGAATATGCATCAGCAAAAAGTTCGTCTTTAAATATCTCGTTTGCTTGGGATAAACCATAGTAAACGCTGTCTTCAGGTACTATGGTTTTTTGTTCCCATGCTTGTAAAGTTTCTATATCTGTGAATTTGAGTTGGTTATTTTTATGGCCCAGCACTTTAGATTACCACCTTATACCTTTTAATATCTTTAATATTCGCCGGAATGCTGGGATTTCCTGCTTTGTAATTGGTTTCTTGCTAGTTTTTTATGGATTTAGTGGGCTTATTAAGGGAGTTTTGCAACACTCTCCTAGGAGAATGATTTTCATTTGTTTTAACGTGTCATTACATCTTTATAATGCGGGTAGCAGTTAAATTACATAAGTGTTTATTTGTATTTTAATATATGGTAAAGTATAGAAAAAACCTTTAAGGAAAGGTAAGTACCATATGTCATTAGAATCAAAATTTTGGTTTGTACAGCCTTTTCCCAAAATAACTAATAAAATAACGGAATTTTTCAAGAAGGGTTCTGAAGGTCTCACTTATGGAGACTTCATTTCACTTAATATTTGTTTTTGTTTTTATGTTAATGGGAGTTTCAATACTGTCTTACGTAAATATTTTGAGTGTACTTACATACTTATTGAATATTTTACTCAATCGTAAAAGAATGTTTTTATTGTGTGGTGCAATAGCCCTTATAGAAATAATTGTTCACCAATGTCTTTGTGTTTTTTTCATTGGCTGGGAAGCTGGTTTTCAGTATTATATTTTTACAGTTCCAATGTTAGCATTTATTGTGCAAAATAAATATTGGTATAGCATCTTTTTTACCATTTTTGCAGGTCTTATATATTCACTTTTGTACATCTTTTTTTCAACAGGAACCCCTATATATTATCTGCCTGAAAAAGTACTTGTTGTGCTCCACACATCTAACCTTGTTGGTACTATTTTTGTACTGGCGGTTATTACATATTTCTATGGAAAAGCAATTGTTAATGCTGAACAAGCTCTGCAAATTCAATTTGACCGAGCGGAACTTTTGTTAGCAAATATTCTACCAAAACCAGTGGCAGAAAGGCTTAAAGAAAGGCAGCAAATGATTGCTGATGGATTTGCCCAGGTTTCAATTTTATTTGCCGATATTCATAAATTCACTGAGTTCTCCAGTGGAATGAACCCAAATAATTTAGTACTTATTTTAAACAACCTTTTCTCATCATATGACGATATAGTTGAAAAATATGGTATTGAAAAGATTAAAACCATCGGTGATGCCTATATGGTAACTTCTGGTTTGCCCGTAGAATCTGATCACCATGCCGAATACATTACGGATTTTGCTTTTGACATGCTTAAAGCCACAAATGAATTTAATGAAAAATATGGTACAAAATTCTCAGTTAGAATTGGGATTAATTCAGGACCTGTTACAGCAGGAATAATCGGTAAAAAGAAATTCATATACGACTTATGGGGTGATACCGTTAACGTGGCTTCCAGAATGGAATCTAACGGGGTTCCTAGTCAAATACACATAACAGAAGATACTTATGATTTGATAAAGGACAAGTATATTGTTAAAAAGCGTGAACCCATTGAAATCAAAGGAAAAGGCTTAATGCAGACTTATTTTGTTGTCGGGAAAATGAACATTTCGAAGAGATCTTAATTTGCTGCATACTTTAACATACGATAATTACCATCTTGTCTTAACTAAAATCCTTAACCATAAAAAAGGATGCCTTTAAACGGCATCCTTTAAACTAAGAAATTCATAACCCAACTTGGTCAGAGTGCATATTTTGCTTTTTCCTTCGGTGCTGATGTCCACAATACCAAGTGCGTAAAGCTGCATGACCACATGGTCTAGCACGGCTCTTTTTACTCTAGCGGTAAGCGATAAATCCTCCTTATTCATAGGACCGTTGTCTTCCAAGGACTTGATTACTCTTTCCGCTTCTTCAGGTAGACGTTTTTGCACTCCGTTAAAGTACTCTGTTAGGGACACTATGTATTGCTCCTTTCAAATAGCTTCATTAATAGTATGTTCATTTACTTAACCAATTAAACATTGGAAAGGATTAACAATATTTAACTGCCATAAATAACATACTTCCAGGTGCCACCCATCTTCTATATTGCTTCAAGTTGAAATACAGTAAAAAAACCTATACTAAACTCCAGCATAGGTAATTTGAATAGATTATCCAATTTATTAGAATTCACCTCATTATGACAATATATTTTGTCTGCATATTTATCTGCATGTCTTTCTGCATAGTAGGAGAGAAACCTAAGGAAATCAAGGGATCCTTACGGAACCATTTGCCCAATCTCAATATATAAAAAAACCCGCTTTCCCTTGATTTACAAGGCCCCGCGGATTTATAATGGTGCGCCCGGCAGGAATCGAACCTGCGCTTCCGGCTCCGGAGGCCGGCGCTCTATCCCCTGAGCTACGGGCGCAAAATCAACCTTTAATAAGAAGGTTACTATATTATTATATCTAAATTAAACTTAATTGCAAGGGAGGGTTTTTGAAAGGGATTTTTGTTTACAGGTCTATTTGTTTTATGGCGGCCTTTAAAATATCCGCTGAGCGTCGCAAAGCCTCTTCTTCCTCCCTTGCCAACGGCAATTTTAGCGGGCTCCCCCGTCCTCGCGAGTTTACTATAGCAGGCAAGCCCAAACAACATCCACTGATGCCGTAAGCACCGTCGATCAGCCCGGATACTGTCAGGATGCTGTACTCATCGCGGATAATGCTTTCACATATACGTTTAACCGCCAGACTAATGGCGTAGTACGTCGCTCCCTTTCTGGAAATAATCTCGTAGCCAGCGTTTCTCACCCTGGCGTCAACCTCCGGCCGGTTGACCGGCGGAATGCCGGCCAGTTCGCAGAAGCAATCCAGTCTGGTGCCGGCAATATAGGCCAAGCTCCAGAGCAGCACTTCGCTGTCTCCATGCTCTCCCACGACATAGGCGTGAATATTCCTGGAGGCGACCCCGCAGTGGCGGCTCAGGTTGTGCCGGAAACGGGAGCTGTCCAGAACAGTCCCGGAACCGAAAACCTGCTCCGCGGGCAGTCCGGTAATTTTCAATGCGGCGTAGGTCAAAACGTCTACTGGATTGCTTACAATCAAAAGTATGCCACCGCCGCCTCCAAACTGCAGTTTAGGAAGGCTCTCCTGCAAAATGGCATAATTCTTTTGCAGCAGGTCCAGTCGGGTTTCTCCTGGCTTCTGGCTTGCCCCGGCGCAGTATATGACAATGCCGGCATCACGGCAATCCTCAAAAGTCCCGGCATATATTGTCACCGGTTTAATAAAAGCCGCGGCGTGCGCAAGGTCCATGGCCTCGCCTTCGGCTTTGGCGGTATTAACATCCACCAGCGCCAGTTCTGAGACGAGGCCGCTTATAGCAAGGGCATATGCTACCGAGGCCCCGACCGACCCTACTCCTATCACGGTAATCTTCCGGTTCGACTTACTCTGAATCGCCAATCAGCTCCACTGTGTTTTCAGCTATTATTCCCGGCTGGAGCAAGCGGCATACCGGTCTTTGGGCATACAATGCGGCTCATGTTCGCTCTTACAAGTGAAAATATTTCAGGCGGGTGTAACATCTTTATTAGCGCGCCGCCAAGGCCGGTTGGCGATCTTGCCGCCCAGGTCGTCAAACAGCGTGTAAACGACCGGGATAAGCACCAGGGTAAGGAAAGTGGAAACAAACAGGCCGCCGATAACCACTGTGGCCATGGGCGCCTGGGTTTCCGCCCCCTCTCCAATCCCCAAGGCCAGCGGCACCAGGGCGAAAAGAGTGGTCAGCGCCGTCATTAATATCGGCCTCAGGCGAACCGGGCCGGCCTGGACGATCGCCTCGTCACGGGCAAGCCCGCGCTTTTTCAGGATGTTGATATAATCAACCAGCACGATAGCGTTGTTTACCACAATCCCGGACATCATTATTACGCCGATAAAGGCGGAAACGCTGAACGCCCGTCCGGTGAGCAGCAGGCTCAGGACAACGCCGGCCGCTGCCACAGGGATGGAAAACATGATGCAGAACGGGTAGAGCAGCGACTCAAACTGTCCGGCCATGACCATGTAAACCAGCAACAAGGCCAGGAGCAGCGCCATAACCAGGCTGGAGAAGGACTCCGCCATATCTTGCTGCTGACCGCCATACTGGATGAAATACCCCGCCGGAAGCGGCAGTTGGGCCACTTTTGCCTGGATTTCCTTCTGAATGCTGCCCAGATCCCTGCCGGCATAATCGGAATAAACATACGCCACTCTGGATTGGGAGGTGCGGTTGATTACATTAGGTCCCTCGCCCTCCTCGAAGCGGGCCAACTGGGTTAGGGGTAACTGCACCCCACCCTGAGTGATAAAAAGGCTCTCCAGGGCGCTAGTATTGGAACGCGCCTCCGGACTGAGCATAAGCCGCAGATCCACAGCGGTGCCGCCGGCATCCACCGTGCTGACAACCTGGCCGTCACCCGCCATTTTTAATAATTGTGATACCTGGGCAGTGGTGAGACCGTACTGCGCTACCTTCTCACGCTCAAAGATCAGGCGCAATTCCGGCCGTCCCGCCTCCATGCTATTAGAAACCTGACGGGTGCCTTCCACACCCTTCACGATATCGCTAACCTGACCGGCCAGATTCTTTAAAACACTTAGGTCATCCCCCTTGATGGATATCTCAATAGCCCGTCCGCTGAAGGCACGGCTTAAAATACTCATTCCGGAACTGCTTGAAACCCGGATGGTGGCCCCCGGAATATTCCTTGATTTAGCCCGCAGGTCCTCCATAACCTGATCGGTAGACCGTTTGCGCTCTCCTTTGGGCTTCAGTCTGATGTTCATCGACCCGGCCTCGGTTTGGGAACCGCCGAATCCCCCCCGCCCGCCGCCGACCGAGGTCAGGACGGTGTCAACTTCCGGAATTTGTTGGATTGCTTCTCCCAGCCTGGCCATAACCGCGCCGGTATCCGACAGGATTGTCCCGATAGGCATTTTCACGTCCACACTGATCTGGCCGGAATCCTGGGCCGGCATAAACTCCGTGCCGATTAACGGTATCAGAAAGAGGCTGCCGAGAGTAACGGCAGCCGCCACGGCAACCACAATAACGCGCTTTCTCAGAGAAACAGCCAGTAAATCACGATATTTCCCGTCGATGGCGTCATACCACTGCCCGCTTTTTTTAGAAATCCTGTCCCACCAGCGGTTTCCCTCACCAGCCACCTCCATTTTTCCCAGTATGCGGGAACAAAGAAGCGGTATTAGAGTTAGAGCGACGAAGAGGGCGGCAATCTGTGAAAAGGCCACGGTCAGAGCGAATTGTTTGAAAAGCTGCCCGGCCAGGCCGGTAACGAATACCATCGGCAGGAAAACAGTGGCTACCGTGATCGCCGAGGCAATCACCGCGGTGCCCACCTCGGCCGTGCCTTTTTTCGCGGCTTCTTTCGGTTCATACCCGTTTTGCCGGTAGCGGTAGATGCTTTCCAGCACCACGATGGAGTAGTCCACCATATGGCCGACCCCCAGGGCCAGCCCGCCCATGGACATCATATTCAGGGTCATGTCATTGAAATACATCAGGATAAAAGTCGTAATAATGGCAAAGGGGATAGACGTGGCAATGACCACAGTCGTGCGCATATTCCTGAGAAACACCAATAGGATGATCATGGCCAGACCGCCCCCCAGGATCGTCGTCCGGGCCACGTCGTTTACAGAGTTTTTGGTTGTTTCAGACTGGTCAAAGGCCAGCGCGAACTTGAGGTCGCCAGGCAACTGCTGCTGGAGCCGGCTGATTTCCTTTTTCACCCGGTCCGCGACATCCACGGTATTGGCCCCGCTCTGCTTGCTCACAGAAATGCTTATTGTCGGCCGCCCGTTCAGGAGGGTGTAAGTGTCCTGACGGGCAAAAGTGTCTTTTACTTCAGCCAGGTCGCTAAGGTGAATTACTCCGCTCTGAACTGGGATAGGGATATTTCTAACCTGTTCGATGTTTTCGTATTTACCCAGGCCGCGCACCACGTAATTTTTATGGCCCCTGGGCATAATCCCCCCGGCGACGTCCACATTCTCACTCTGGAGGGTCTGGATAACCTGGCTGATGCTGACATTATACTGCTGCAGGCGCCAGGGGTTAACCAGAACCTCAAACTCCCTGGTCAGACCGCCCATCACGGTGACGGCGGCAACACCGTCCACCCGCTCAATGGCGGGCTGGATCGCGTCATCAACCATTTTTTTTAAGGAGGCCAGATCCTGCTGTCCGGCTACCGCGACGGCCATTACCGGCATCATGTTGGTGTCAAATTTAAACACTGTCGGAGCATCCACAGTATCCGGCAGCCGCCGCTTGACCAGTTCCAGCCGGGCGCGCACATCCGCCAGGGCGGTATCCATGTTGGTTCCCCAGGCGAACTGCAGCTGCACCTGGCTGGAGCCGGTCTGACTTGTCGAGGTGATTTTCTGGATGTTGCTGATGGTGCCCACACCGGATTCAATGATCTTGGTCACATCGTTTTCCACTTCCTGCGGCCCCGCTCCTGAATAGGTAGTGGAAATAGAAATGGTCGGGCTGGTGATTTCCGGCAGCAAATCAATGGACAAAAAGTGCAGGGAAAAGAGCCCCAGCACCAGCAGGGCAAGGATGATCATTACTATAGTGACCGGCCGGTCAACCGAAAAATCAGCTATCTTCAATATTTACTCCCCCCGCCCTAATTAGATCGTTTTTCCTGGCCGCCGCTGACCGCCACCCGGGATCCGTTCACCAGCCCCTGCTGGCCAAGCACGATCACCTGGTCGCCTTCCTGCAGGCCGCCCATAATCTCAGTAACCTTACCGTCAGAGATGCCGGTATTGACCTGCACTTCTTTGGCCACGCCGTCCTGCACGGTATAGATAAAATTCCCCCCCGACCTGGCCACAATGGCGTCCACGGGCACAGTCAGCGCTCCTTCGCTTCTGTCCGTGGCAATATGCACTTCCGCAAACATCCCTTGTTTTAACGCCTGGCCGGGGTTGTCCATTTTTATTTCAATCATGTAACTTTTCGTTTTCGAGTCCGCGGCCGGACTCAGGTTGGCGACTACACCTGTATACGCATCCGCCCGCACCGCCGGAACAAATACTTTCACTTCCTGCCCCTGTCTAATCTTGCCGATTTGCTGCTCCCCGACGGAAACCTGCACTTTCACCCGGCTGAGGTCGACGACAGTGACGGCCTGAGTAGTGGCGGAAACGACGCTGCCTACTTCCACGTTGCGCAGGGCCACCGTTCCCGGGATAGGTGAAACAATCACAGTGTTGGCCAATTGGCTGCGCTGGTAGGCCAGGGCGGCCTGGCTCTGAGCAAGGGTGGCCTCAGGTTCCTCGGACTGGGCCTGTTGCAGCTTTAACGCGTAAGAGTCAAATGTATCGGCGGAAACAGCTCCCTGCTCGTAAAGCTGTTTGTAGCGCTCGTACTGTTTAGCGGCATTTTCCCTGTTTCCCTCGGCCACCTTTTGCTTCGCCAGGGCCACCGACACCGCCGCTTCAGATTGCTGCACCTGCGCTCTTAAATCAAAATCGTCAAGGGTAAAAAGAACATCGCCGGCATTGACGACCGATCCCACTTCAACCGGAACGGAAGCAACCTTACCCGTGATTTTGGGCGATACAACCACAGATTGCTCCCCCACAAGCTGCCCGCTGGCAACCAGTTCTTTAACAACGTCGCTCCGCCTGGCAATCTCCACCGCAACCGGCACGGCCGGACTCTTTGCGCCTGGAGCCTGCGTCGTTGAAGAGCCGCCACAGCCGGATAGAATTAAGCCCAACAATATACTGCCCGTCAAGACACCCACCCAATAAACCGATGTTACTCTTTTCGCCATAATCCCCCTCCAAGCCCTAATAAACGATAAATTATTGGCCATTTTGACCAAACGGCCCATCAAGATCCATCATATAATTAACTATTTAATACGTCAATTATTTTTTTGTAAAAAAACCCGGCCCACAGCTTAGTGAACCAGGTTGTTGATATTAGAAATGAAATATAACTTATGCACTTCTGCGAGAAGTCTTTTGTTTATAAACAGCAGACTAATTCCGCGCGATGACTTTAATGCCGTCTGTTAAAGAATCAATGTTAGTTACCGCCACCTCTTCACCCTCTTTGAGGCCCGACCTTATGACGACATTTTTACCGTCCGACTGGCCTGCTACAACTTCACGCCTTGCAACAACGCCGTTATTAATGACCCAAACGAAACTTTTCTCTTCACTCGTTGCAAGTGCCTCCCTGGGTATAATAATGCCGTCTTCATTTCCGGTATTTAAAAAAACTTCAGCAAACATACCCGGCTTGAGTACATGCCGCGGGTTTGGAATCTGTATCTTCACCGGGTAGGCCTTAGATGAAGAATTCGCCGCGAGCGCGATGTTTGTCACGGTCCCCGTAAAGGGTTCATTCTGAACCGAGCCCACTCTTACTTTAAGCTGCCGCCCCATGTTGATCTTATTAATCTGATTTTCATTAACATTCACGGAGACTACCACCGTATCTAAGTTGACTATAGTTATTACGGGCTGGGTCGTACCGGCCATTTCCCCGGGGTTAATATATCTGGCCGTGACGACCCCGCTGATTGGAGCTTTAATAACGGTGTTCGCAAAATCGGCCTGCGCTTTCTTAAGCTGGGCCTCGCATTGCCGGATGGTTTCGGGTATTGTTGCGTTTAAAAGGATGCTTAGGCTGTTCTGGGCGGCTTCGTAGGTTGCCTTGGCCTGTATGTATTGTTTTTCAGACTGCTCAAAAAGCTGCGCCGATATCACGGCAGAGTCCCGCAGTTGCCTACTCCTCTGGTAGTCCGCTTCGGCAGTCTTAAAACTGGCTTCGGCGTTGGCCAGCGCCAGTTCCGCCTGGTTTTTCTGGGCGGGCAGGTCCGAATTCCTCGCCTTGTCCAACTGGGCCGCGTACAAATCCACCAGAGCGCCCAGTTCAGCCGCGTCAAGGCTTACCAGCAAATCCCCCTCCGAAACTACGGATCCGACATCCACCGGGATGCCGGCGACTTTTCCGGCAATCTTCGGCACGACATTTGCGGATTGAAGGGCCTCCAATTTACCGCCGGCCACCGTGCCGCCGGACAGGCTTCCGGTGTGGGCTATAGCCTTGCTTACGTTAACGGTATCCTGTTCTCCCGCTTTAGAGCCTATCGGGCCGCAGGCGGCCATAGCAACTATCGAAGCCAATAATATAACCGCCATAACAATCCTGAGCAGATTTCTCAAGCGCACTTCTCCCCTTTAATCCTTCCAAAGAATTGATTAGTCAACTACATACTTTTCATATATATGAACAATGTTCCATATATTCTTGTTAATATTATTAATTCTTTAAATGTTTCACTAAATTAAGTATATGTTTACCTTTATAGGTTGTCAAGAATTGCATTTTATATAAAGAAAGTAAAACCCTGTTAGATCACAGTGCCTGGCTGGGACAATATGATCTAACAGGATGTTAAAATGTTTTTTTACGTTTAACTTGTATTAAGTGGAAGCACCTAATCGGAAAAACATTTTAATTTATACTTAGAATACTCCGGTCCTTTGTCTAATGTTATTTTAAACTCACCATATTTACACAACCCATAATCTCTTAAAGACTTTTCACCGTAATTAATCATCTTTCCATCCTGATCAAATAAGGCGATTTGAACCATCGGGTCTTTATACTCCCTGGTTAAGTCTTTGTCGGTCCTTTCTATCTCACCGGTTACATAAATGAAGTCATTGTAGATGTTCGGATCTCTTGTAAACCTTACATTACTGAAAACAACATCTGTAGGAGTGACGGAACACTCATTTGAAGTTATAAAGTTAAAATTTATAGAATAAAAAAGATTGCCTTTCCCCGAAAAAGACCTTAATCTGAAATAAACTGTATCACCAGGTGTAACACCAGGCGGCAACTGGGTGGACAGCGTTTCCACCACATTTCCGCCAGAATCAAGAACCTCTGCCTTAACCTCTACTTTGCTAAAAGTTTTTGTTGATTGATTTTTTACTTCTCCTAAAACAGCATACCCATATTCAGTATCAACCTTATTATATGAAACAACACTAAAAAAGGGTAAGTTTTCCGGTGAAGTCAATATTACCGACCTTGTTTCGCTATCCCACTTGACATCTACGCCTAGAGCTTCAGATATAACCCGAATCGGAACAAATGTTCTACTGTTAATAATCTGGGGCGGCACATCTGAATTAATCTCCTTACCATCAAGAATAATTTTTATCGGTTTTTCATCGCCGAAAGCCATCGCTGAAGTCGTAAGAATTACCCCAATGACAATACCAATAAGAATCTTTTTCAGAATCATCCCTCCCTTTTATGTATTGAAAAAGTATTCCATTTTTTATTAAGAAAACCTTCCACTCCCAGAACATTTTTAGAACTTTTTCGATATAATTTTCTCCTTAATAAAAAAAGCGTGCAATTAACTAACAAGAGATAATTGCAGCCGGCTACAAAATATTAAGTTAACGATAGTATGTGAGATTAAGTTAATAAGTTAAAGTCCCGACACTGCCTATTTCCTCATATTTCCTCGCACTTTCCGGCGACAGCTTTTCTGCTTCGGCAAGGAGGTCTTGAGCCTCTTGGGTACGACCTTGTCTATCGCGCAGGACGGCCAACCACAGCATGGCCTCACCCTTAACCTCTTCGCCGGCAAGGGCGGCCTGAAGGGTTTGATCCGCCTCAGGCCAGCGGCCCAGAAGATACAGTGACTTCCCCACATTAAGTTTAACTGCTGCGGTAGGGCAAATCATCGGGGCGTCTTTCCAGAGCTTTTTCTCGGTATCATTCAAGGTCGCCGCTATGTTTTCGATGCGGTCCGGCACACCGGCAGCCTTCTCAAAATAATACTTTGCCGTGTCCCTACTACCTTTTAGCAAATCGTTATAGCCTGCTTTAAAATAAGTTGCCGCCAGAAACTCATACCGTTCAACTTGAAAAGGAGCCAGGGACAGAGCCTTTTCAGCGTTATTGACGGCTTCCT
Source organism: Pelotomaculum sp. PtaB.Bin104 (assembly GCA_002067205.1). Lineage (GTDB taxonomy): Bacteria > Bacillota > Desulfotomaculia > Desulfotomaculales > Pelotomaculaceae > MVQL01. Next base: position 9,867 of record MVQL01000142.1, on the reverse strand, counting down.
CACCGCCATCCTCTTTTCCCCAAAAAAGGTTTGCGAGCTCGACATAACGTATAGCATTGTATTTACTTAGTCCTACCGCTTTTTGGGCATGGTAAATGCCTTCTTCAAAATTTCCCTGGTACTGGTAAAGCCGGGCAAGGTTGCTGTGGTAGTCTGCCGTAAAGGGGTTATAACCCGAAGCTTTTTTCAATGTTTCCATACTCTGGCTGATGTTCTGAATCTGTACTTTTGTCCCAACCTGTGCAGAGTAATTACCCGCCAACACCAGCGATCCGGCAAAGATAATTACTAAAATCGACGCCGCCGAAACGATTACCGGCACGACATAATTCGGCGGTACATATTTTTTGCTCTTCTTATCTTCCGCCCCTGCTCCGGAATAAATCCCGGCACCCCTGGCCAAACCGAACATCGTCCATAGAACTAAAGCCAGGGAGGACAGTGAAAGGTCAAAATCAATCGCGGCATGAAGTCCTAAAGAAACGGCAGCCACCGTTATCACACTGATCAGGAACTTTCCGGCGACAGCTGTTTTAGACCCATGATAAAGGCGGTGGGTCAGTTTTAAAAAACTCGCCCAAATTCCCAGAAGCGCCAGGAGCCCGACAACGCCCGTTTCCACCATAACCTGAAAGTAATACCCGTGTATCTTATCAGAGTTATAGAAATAACCCTGGTAGGCACGGTACGCTTCATCCCAGCCGCCGCCGCCCCAGCCGAGAATGGGGCGTTCCCTGAACATTTTCAGGGCGTCATGGTAAAAGTACATGCGTTCTATGGCACTGCGGAAGTGGATCTTTTCAATCCCCGTTTTGACAATATCACCGTGGCCGCCGGCATAAATACCGGCTCCGATCAAACAAGCTATAACAAAAAGTAAAAAAGCGGCCAGTAAAATCTTTTTATGCTCGGAAATCCAGCGCGGCAGTCCCCTGCTTTCAAAATAATTATAAAGCCACTGCGCGGCCAGTACAATAACCAATCCAAGGAGAACCCACAACCACGCCAGGCCCGTTTTGCCATCTGCGACGGCGTGCAGAAAAAGCCATATTGTCAGAGAAGAAAACAGGCAGCAGGCAACAAAGTGTATAAACACAGGCGCCCTGTCGCTTTTTGGTATGACAATAAAAAAAAGGGTAATGGCAACCAGGAATACTAAAAAGCCACCCTGGGACTTGGTTCCTATAAAAACCGCAAACAACAGGAAATTTGCCGCCGCATATAAATATTGATTAATGCATTTAAAATTTATTCCGGCAAACGGGCTGCCTGTTTCAACCGTTCCGGCTCTCCTCCAGAGGTACAGGCCGATTAAGGTAACCGCCGCCAGCAGACTGGCCAGGGTATTGGGGTATTGTAAAACGGAACAAATCCTTCCAAAAAGAAAACCTCTATTGATATAAATCATGTTGGTGGCTGCGGCCAGGCCGGCCAGGGCTACGCCGGCGGCACTCAGGTATATGACCTGCAGTATAGTTACAGTATCTCTTTCATTCCTAACCAGCCTTGAAGCCGACCAGTAGATCAGGAAGCACAGGGCGGCCTTGACCACTTCGTCCACCGCCAGGCCGTAGTTAGCCGCCTGAAAAGCTGAAAAAAGGTAGACTGCCGGGAAGACCAGAACAAAATAATCAAGCGGGTCGGCAAGGAAGATGCTGTCCTGCCTGGACCACTTCCACAGCCAGACAAGCCAGAAAATAACAGCCGCAAAAATTAAAGCGCGCTCCTGCTGGGGCGGGAAATACAACGCCTTGAAATAATGGGAAAAAAACAGTAAAACTGCCAGCCCCCAAAAGGCCAGCGTGCGGCTGAATCCCCACCGGACCATTTCAGTTGTTGTTTTAATACCAGCGGTCTTCTTTCCTTTACCAACATCAAGCGCTCTTTTTTTTACTCCGCTTGATAGATTTTTAGTTTTATTCGACTTGCCGGAAATCATGGACAACAGATACAACTCCTTGGTTTTAAAGCCCTCCAACAAGGTTTTTTATTCTATATGTCCTAACAAAATTCTATATAATCTAACAAATTCCTGCTTTCCATAGAGAAAGCGGTGTCTTTCTTTGCCGCATAAAAAACAAAAACCGGCTCCGGCAGGAGCGCGGTGAAATGCCCGCCGCTTAGCCCCTAACGGGCTTAAAAGCGGGAGCCGATAGATTTATCTTTACTTTTTTATTTAGGAAGCGGCGTACGCCCACGGTTTTTGAAAAGCATACGCTTGAATTTCATGCTGGCAGGCAAGGTCGAAAACCGAATTCTCGGCCTTGACCAGCGCAGCCTCGGCGGCACGCACCTCCGCTAAAGTGGCCATACCGACATCGTACTTAACCTTTATTACTCTGAGCGACTCTTCCGCGGTTTTAACGCTGTCCATGGCGTTAGCGTATTGCTCCTCCGACTGTTTTATGGTGTAGTAAAGTGTACGGACAAGCTTATCCATTTGTTCGTCGGCGTCCTCAACCGCGATTTCGGTTTTGTCCACGTCAATTTTTTTGGCTACATATGGTTCTGAAGCATTATTAAAACTATACAGGTCCAGGTTTATTTTGGCCAGGTCGATTTTTTGCCGGGCAAGCCAGATGGAAGGGCAATCCGCCTTGGCTTTGGCTACCTCGTAGTCCAGGTTGTCTATCTTCACCTCGTTAAAGCTTGGCTTATCCACTAATACGGGCCTGTCCTCCGGCCACAGACCTACTAACTGGTTAAACTTCTGGTAGGCGTCTTCCAGCGCTTTATTGGCCGCCTCCAGGTTTGCCTTAGCCTCTGCCAGGGCAGCGTCGGCCTCCAGCATGCCCATCTTGTTAAGCAGGCCTACCCGGTAGTTAGCCGCCGCGACCCTGTGCTTCCATTCGGCGTTCTTAAGCTGGCTCTCCGCCACCTTTACATCTTCAATCGCCTGCAGCAAACCGTAATAAATTTTGTACGTCTGCATAACCAAGGTATCTTCCTGAGCGTCATAACTGCGTTTAGCCATACGCCAGTTCAAGTCAGCCGACATCAAGCTTTTAAACGTGGCATCGGCCTCTGAATCTGATGCTTCCAACGGTGTAAAGGTCACCTTGTCGCCGACATACTGGCGTACCTCATAACTGCGATTAATGTCGTATTTCATGGACTTAAGCGTTTGACTATTTGCTTTTGCCTTTTCAACCGCCTGCTCCAAGGTAAATTCCGGCGACGCCGGTTCCTTTGCCGCCCATGCCTGGATTCCGGCAAAGCCCAAAGTAAGCGTTAGACTAATTGTAAGAATTGTAAGGAACCTGCGCACCACAACCAACCCTTTCAAATATTTAATCAAATTAACAATATACTTACTTAAATAATATCCCGACTTTTTTCAACAGTCAAGTATAAAGTTGGTTATTTAAAAAACTAATTAGATCTAATGCTAAATTAATATAGCACTTCCGTTCTTGACCATTGCTCCGCGTTGGCCTCGATAACATTGAGGTCCGTGTCGCGCTCCAGCACCTGAGCGGCTGTCCGGATAACATCCTCGCCTATCCAGCAGCGGTTGTTGATCATTTCGTTATTTCCTAAAACAATCGGGCGCTTTAGCATAAAAGGCACTTTTTGGGTATAAATTACTTTAATCCGGGCCCCTTCATAGCCGGTTTTACCCGGAAGGCTTTGAGTAACCACGTCGGCTCCCGTAATCAGCCTGAACGACATGGCGGTAGTGGTGTACAACGCCACCGGCGCGGCATTGACCAAAGCGCCCGGTTCCAGAATAACCTCCAAATCGGTCTTATTGTTGAGCCTCGTCTTCAGAGTTAATCCTGTCTCCGGATCGTAATTTCCCTGCGCTGCCGGCGAGCCGGAGGGCGGATTATCCGCCTTGTTGGAAATACGGACGGTTTCGTGTTCGCCATCCCAGGACACATTAGCGCCGAAGGCTTCGCCCACAAACCGCAGCGGTACCAGCACCCTGTTTCCGACAATTATTGGAGGCACATCCAAGAATATTTTTTCTGTGTTTTTTAACGCCTGCTTGTTGTCTACCTGCAAAGTGACGGTCGTACCGCTCTTTGATGCGATAACCGTACTGGTTTCCTCCTGCCAGGTGACACTCGCCCCGAGGGCTTCAAAGATGGCCCTTACCGGGACCAGCGTCCTCCCGTCGATTACCTGCGGCGGCTGGTCGAAATAAATTTGCTGCCCGTTTACCTTGACTGTGACTGCGGCTGCGGCCAAACCCGCGCATGCAAAAATTAAAGCGAGCGCCAATACAAATGAAACAGCGACGGTCCCAACTTTCCTCATCTTTTAGCTTTACCTCCTTTAATAACAATTAATAATATTATTAGTTATATTTTCTATATTTAAAGCAAATCTCCTTTATTATAAGCGGCCGATACTTGCTAAAATACGACAAAAAACCGGGTTCCCGAAAGAACCCGGTTTTTTTTTAACTGACAGTTTAGTTAATTGTTACACTCTGTGTTGCATCATCCCACTGGACATCGCAGCCGAGAGCCTGGGCCACCCAGCGAACCGGGAGCATAACCCGGCCGGGATCCACATTCTCCGGAGCCACGTCCATCAGGAAGGGAACGCCGTTAATCAACATTGTGGTGCTTCCTACAGTCAGCTTAACCACGCGGTCGCCCTTGATCAGGAGCACACTCTGCTCCTCGCCGTTCCAGATGATGTTGCTGTCGGTAACACCGGCAGCGTAAGCCGCAAACCTGATCGGCAGGTAGGTGCGGTCGTTCTGGATGTACGGGGCAACATCCATGGTCTTCTCAACGCCGTTCACAGTGTACTTGGATTCGCCGATCTTGAAGACCGTTTTTACCTTGGTTTGTTCCGGAGCGGGGGTGACGACCTTGGCAACCGCTACCTTGGTGACCCAGTTGACGTTCTCGAATAATCCCGAGACGTTGTTTTCAACCAGCGAGGTTCCGCCGACTTTCAACTGGATATCGCCTTCCGGGACCGTACGGTCTACGATAAGTTTGATGTCGGAGATTTTAACCGAAGCCGGCGCGGAGCTCGTACCCTCGACTCTTACTGTGACATACTGCGAGTCGCTTTCGCACAGGGGAGTTCCAAGATCAAGATCGCCGGTCACGGTAAAGGTCGGCTCATCGGCAAACCTTACGCCGGTAGGCGCTTCGAGCACCAGGTAAGCGTCAGGTGTCGTTTTTACTTCATCATATGAACTGGTTTCACTATTCCATACAAGGCTCGTTAAGTTGTATGTTGCCTGCAGGGCTTCAGCCTCAGTTTCAGTAATGGTGATGTCGCCGGCAGCCTGGGAACCCATACCGATAATGACTTCCGGCTTGCTTGCGGCAGTCGCGGTTACAGGCGCTTTGGCCTCAGCCACTTTAACTTTGCCCTCGGCTCCCGCGGAACCGCTGACAGTCAGCTCAATGTCGCCGGTGTAGTCGGCCCGTACAGTGATCTGGCCGTTCTTGAACACGATCTTGGTGGGTTCGTCGCCGGTGGACTTTGTTGTTACCGTGGCTTTAATAGTACGATAGTCACTGCCGACGTAATCAAAATCTTCAATAGCGAAGTTGCCTATGTTATCGGAATCACCGGTAGAGAGCACGGGAAGATCGCCGTCCCACTTCGCCTGCTCCGGCAGGGTCAGGATGATTGTGCGGTTATCAACAAGAGTGCCTGCTAAGGCTTCTTCGATGGCGAACTTGCCGATGTCCTGCTCTTTCTGACCTGACATGACTGTTTCAGTAGTTACCGACGATACTGTTGCCTCGTAGTCGCCGTAGTGGGCAACCACGGCTTCATTTTGGTTAATGGTGCTTTCGCCGCTGATCTTAACAGTGACGTCGCCGTACTTGGCCACTGTGCTTTCCACAGTAACACCGGCTTTTATTTCAAGCAGAAGGGTGCCGCTCCACCCGCCATTATTGGTAACCGAAAGGGTTCTGTCGCTATCCAAAAGCTGGTAAGTAAAATCATTTGAAGGAGTCTTGTTTAGGCCTTCGAAAGTCACGTCGTTCTTCCACTTAAAGCCGTTGGGCAGCTTGAACTTAACGGAATTCGCGCCAGCTTCAAAGCCGCCGGCCACAGTTTCGTTTACGCGGATTGTAACCGCGTTGTCGTCCGTTGCGTTGCATCCGGCGTCGCTAAGGGAAACCACGGTGGGAACCGTGACGTCTAATGAGCCGGCCTTAGCGATGCGAATCGCTACGGTGCCTGATGTAAGCTGGCCCGTGCACTTCGAAAACTTGGCGGATACTTCGCCGGCATTGGCGTCGCTTCCGTCAAATCTTATCACTAAATCCTGCCATGCTGATCTATCAGTAGTACCAGTACCATCTGGGACGAAGGTATACGAATAAATCTTCGCATTAACAGCAACACCGTTGACGGACACGATAGGCAGTGACCTGCCGCTGCTGTCCACCACTTCCAATAGAGCTGTGCCGCCGGAGGTGTACGGGTTAATATTTACCTCCACCGTAGCTCCGAGAAGATTATCAGCGTCGTCGGCGCTGGGATCAAACGGGGTTACCTGCGTTACTGTCGTGTAGTTTACCGTTGCCGCGCCGGCCGGTCCGATCATGGGTACCAGCAAGGTCAACAGGAAAGACAGAGTAACTAAAATATGAAGGACTTTCCTCTTGGTTTTCAATTATTTCCCTCCTAAAATTTTTCTCTCGGGCTTTTGTTGACAATCCCCGGAAGCCGCCCGCGGGCCGCCGGGCTAATTCTCCGCATCCCCCCTTTGAAAATACTGTATTTAGGATATTTTGCTACAAATATAACACAACCCCTGCTGCTTCTCTGGTAGTCGTCCTCAAAAACCGGCAGGTTAATGAGTTAAAAGACATATTCTACATGGACAGGCAACTTCCTGCCCGGCAGACTGCCTTTTCCTCCATTTCTACCTGATTAGTTAGACAGCCAATCAGCGCCAAAAGTTCCACCGCTCACAAAATTTTTTGTTTTTCTTTATAATAAACCAAGTCATTCGCCGGTCAATTAATTGCTATTATTAGAAAGTGCGATTACTTGCATTGGCTTTGCAATTTTCAGGTAATCAGGGGCTGCGACATGAAGAAAGCCGCAACCAGGATTGCACCTTGAGAGCGGCCTGTGATACTATAGAGGTGGTGTCGCGGAAAGGCTGCGCCCCCTCACGCCACATCCGGCAGGTAAAGTGATATTTTTTTAAAAAAAGTCATACGGGGCCTCCCGGGGCCGGAACTTTTGCCGGCCTGCCTGTGTCTAACAGATAAAACGGGAGGTTTTCACTGTTATTAGGAGTTGCTTCCCGTGGATAATACCAGTCTGCTGGTAAAAAAGGCGCAAAACAACGATCTTTCTGCCTTTGAAGAACTGTTGCGCCTGTACCAAAATAAGGTATACGCCCTATCCAACCACCTTGCGGGCAACTGCGACGACGCCCAGGACCTGGCTCAGGAGGCTTTTATCAAGGCGTACCGGGCTATAGGCAGCTTTCGCAATGAGGCCGATTTCGGCACCTGGCTGCACCGCATCACCGTTAATGTGTGGTTAAACAGCAAGCGCAAAAAAAACGGCCAGGCCATGATTTCCCTGGACGAACCGTACCGGAGCGACGACGGCGGCGAACTGCAGCGCGAGGTGGCGGCTGAGGACGGCGACCCGCTCCAGGCGCTGGAGGAAAAGGAGTTTCGCAGCCTTGTGCGGGTCGCGTTGAAAAGTCTGTCGGAGGAACATAGGGTGGTGCTGGTGCTGAGGGAAATTGAGGGCTATAATTACGAAGAAATTTCGCGCCTGCTGGACTGCTCGCTGGGGACGGTAAAATCCCGGCTCAGCAGGGCGCGCGAAGCAATGAAGCGCAGGATGACGGAACTGGCCTGGGAGAACGGGGAGTAACTGCTCGCGGGCAAGGGGAGAAGGTGACGGCAAGTGGACTGCCGCAAAGCCCAGCTTTTAATAACGCTCCGCCTCGACGGGGCAATATCAAGTGAGGAAGAATGTGTGCTGGCCGCCCACCTGGCAGGATGCGAGGCGTGTAGCCGGGAAGCAACGCTGCAGGAGATGATTGCCGGGGCGCTGCGGGAAGTCGGCCGGGACGAAATGCAGGCGCCGCCTGAACTGTGTGGCCTGGTGATGAACAGGCTGCGGTCGGAAAGCGGCGTTACTTTAGCATGGTTGCCGGTGAAGTGGCGCAAAGCAATGGCGGCGGCAGCCGCGTTGCTGATAGTGGCCGGAAGCGCGGCCGGGATCACCGCAAGTTTGAATGTACCCGGAGACGGGAAAGTAATCAGTTTTGAGTCTCAGGTGAAAACAGACGCAGGTACCGGGGAAAGAGATACCGGCATAAATAATCCACTTGCAGGCAGTAAAAATGCTCCCGGGGCGTCAGTTGAGATAACTGCCACAGACAGTGAGGCGGTTGCCGCCAGCGGGGCCGGCGATAGTACCGGCTCAACAGCAACGCAGGGCGGCGAAAGCATGGCCACTGAAAGGGCAGGCGGCAGCTATGGCGGCGCTACAGAAATTGCTTCAACGAATACATATACTGGCAGGCCGCAGGCTCTGAGCAGCAACATGAAAATAACCAGCACCGTCTTGAAGGTAGCTGTCGACGATCTGACGGGGGCCAGGGCTAAAGCTGTGGCCCTGGCGGCCGGCGCCGGCGCGGCGACCCAGGTGTTTCCCGAGCAGGGCGGCGGAAAAAAGATAACGGTCATACGTATAACTATAGAGCCTAACCGGGCACCCGCTTTGATCGCGGAACTGACCAACCTGGGGACGCTGAACGACAGGCAGGACGAGAGCCGCGACGTTACCGGCCTATATAACGAGGCTATGGTCCAGTACAGCGACATTCAGTCACGGCTGAGTTCGGCCAGTGACGCCGCTATGCGTCAGCAGATGGAAACCCAAGCGGCGTCTTACAAGCGGCAGCTGGACTCATGGGAGGCGGAGGCAGGCAAGAGGGTAATCATGTTATGGCTGGAGAGCAGGTAGGATGAGAAGACTGGATTAAACCGGCTTTAAAGCAAATTGGTGATAAGGGGTGGTTTATCGGCAACCACCCTTTTAATTATTTGATGTGGTTATAAATTCAATATGAGACTAATTCGTAAATTTTATCTCAATAGCTATCTCATCGTCAATTTCAGCAGGATAGGGATCCAAATAAGTAACTTTCACCTTACTGCCTTCCGGTACTTCATCCTGCCGATTACCGTCCTTATCCACTATCCGCGCGTAATCATAATGATTAAACCAGGCAGGCTTATTTCCTGAAGAGCTTCCTTCAAAATAAACGCGCCCGTTCTCAATCCTTTCCACTTTACCGGAAGTTGTCTTCACATCCAGAGGGGTTACCTTTCTGACCTGCCCCTGGGACACCAACACATCGACAAAGTTGCCCTGCTTAAGCGAACTAAACCCCTTTGACGCCTTCTTCCCGTCTAAAACCGCATCCCAAGCCAGGGGTAAAATCAAATCTTCAACGTTCATATCGCAAATCACTATCAAGTTGTCCTCACCTAACGCCACCATTTTAACCGATCCCCTGATTATATCCTTTTTCACAGCGTCATTTTTTTGCTCCAACAGATTAACCCAGCTTACCTGCCGGCTTCCGTCCAAAATAACCTCGCAGCGAAAATTAACCGCTTGTTTCAGAGATTTTTCCTCCCCCGACTGGAAGCATTGAACATTATCAGCCACCTGGAGCTTTTGCACGCCGGACAGCGAAGTGAGCGCTATTTCCCGGTGCCCCTTATTGTCCTCAGCACCGGCAATCCACCCTGAAAGGCGGCGCCCGGCAGGGATTTTCGCCCACCCCCGATCCACCAACTTGCTTAGAATTACCGCCATTTCAGCCCGGGTTAGAGTATCCAGCGGCCGGAAGGTGCCGTCCGGGTAGCCGGACATGACGTTTGCGTT
>MVQL01000141.1 GCA_002067205.1 Pelotomaculum sp. PtaB.Bin104 | reverse complement strand
TTTTCTGTTAAAATTACTTAAAATAAACCAGCCATATCAAGGCTTAAGGACAATTATCCATGTGAGAAAGTTGAGATATTTATCAATCGCTAATTTCTACCAAACATGTTTTAAAAGGGTATTTTCATGTCTGAAAGACTCATTACTCGTGTCTGAAATCGTTGCTGCATATTAGGGCGAATAGCCATTTGGTTCTATTTACCGGGTAAATTCCGATTGAATCTATGCATCAGTTTAGGCTACCAAATTAAGACGATTAAAAAAGGCGATTTGGATCCGTGTATATCTCAAACAAAAACATGCCGGGCCAGCTTTGTTTTTCGCAAAGTTAGCCCGGCAATATATTTTTAACTGCTTCGGAAATGTGAAAATACTTTTCTTACTTGGTTAAATTGCAGGCGGATGCTGTCAATTATACTTGTTAACCGGCAATTATCTGCAAAGGTCCAGGGCGATGGTCAAGGCCCGAAATATATAATGCCTGTTTAGATGTTTTTTCCTAAAAGCTGCTCCTTCAGCCTCAAGTAGCCGGCGGTGAAGTATGTCCCGTTTTGCGCTTCCCGGTGGTCAAAGCCGTAGGCCCGCCGGCTGACGGCAAGAATGGGGGGGGCCTGAATTCTTTTGGCCACAGCGATGCCGGTGTAAAGTTTCCACCAGCGCTCGAGATCGGCTATAAACTCGCGGGGGCCCGGGAAGAGCCGTCCGGCCAAGCCGGGTTCGCAGCCGATATTTTTCTCCAGGCTGCCCTGGCTGTACCAGGTCAGGATGTCCTCCGGTGTAGCCCGGTGCCAGCGCTCCATGAAGGCATGGAAAAGGTAATCGTGGTAGGGGTAGATAATCGGGTCACCCTTACCTTCATCAACCGCCTGCTCGTAAGACAGCTCCGCGCTCGGTACAATGTCGATGGTTTTTTGGGGGATGACTTCCCGCTGGTAAACGTGTTCATTGAGGTATCGGGCCAGGTCATACACCTGGTGCTTCCAGAGATCAGCCAGAGCCGCTAGAAAGCCGGCATGGTCCCCGTAGAGGGTGGAGTAGCCTACCGTCGTTTCGCTTTTATTAGCGTTGCAGGTAAAGCCACCGCCAAAGGCCGACGCCAGGGCGGCCAAAATGCGGGCCGAGCGGTCACGGGCCTGAATATTTTCAGCCGCCAGCGGAGTCACGGCAAGATCAAATTGGCTGCCGCCCTGCAGGTCAACCACCGGGGTTTGGCTGATTTGCTTGATGGTAAAGTCGACTACTTCCTGAATGGGCATCACGGTGTACCGGCATCCCAGATTTTGTGCCAGCCGGGCGGCTAGATCTTTAGTTGTCTCTGAGTTGTAGATGCTGGGCATGTTCACCAGCAGGATGTTTTCCGGCCCGAGCACTCTGGTATATAAGGCGGTGCTGACCGCTGAGTCGATCCCGCCGGAGACGCCGATGACGACTTTGTTCAGGCAGATGGAGGCGATAAACTTCTCTATGCCGTAGCTAAGGGCCTGATAAATACTGCCGGTGTCATGGTCGTCCGGCACTATGACCGGGGTTTGCTGATTTCCTTTGCTGTTAAGGTCAAGGTCAACACATTTTAAAGCTGACAAAAAGGGCGGGCAATAGTCAATAATCTCACCTTTGCCATTATATACAGTACTGAAGCCGTCAAAGGTATAGACAGTTTTGCCGTTGTTTTGCATACCGACTTTGTTGACATAAACCAGCGGGGTACCGGTGTCCTTGACCTGTTTGGAGAAAACCCGGTTGCGCTTGTTATTCTTGCCCAGGGTAAAGGGTGAGGCGGAGATGTTCACCAGCAGGTCCACCGGCCCATTACGGTGAAAGGAAGCAATCGGTTTTACGGTATAATCATCACTCCACCCGTCCTCACAAAGCATGCAGCCGAGCTTGACCGGCTCTCCGGCAATATTTAAAACTACGGGCTGCAGTAAATCCCCAATGTTTTTCCCTAAATCCTGCACCAGCTTGCGCAGGCTGTAAAAGTGGCGGTCATCATCAAATTCCCGGTAGTTGGGCTGGAGTGTCTTGATCCGGAAGGGATAGGGAAATTGGCTGTCCTGATAAAGCCTGCCGTCTTGGGCGATAAAAAAGGCATTATATTTGCGGGTCCTGCCGTCGTCGCCGACCTTGTTCCAGTCCACGCCCACGTTGCCGAAAAGCACACACATCCCGGCCGACGCTTCAACCACCAGGCGGCCGTGCTCTTCACAGTCCCGGATAAAAGACTGTTGCTCCCAGGTGTCACCCAGGAAATAGCCGGGTATGGACATCTCCGGGAAAATCACTATCTGTGCCTGCTGTTCGCGGGCCTCTTCAATCATGGTAAGCATAGTCCTGGTATTTAAGTCCGGTCTGCCGGGGAACACTTCCATTTGTCCCAGAGCTATTCTGAGCAAAAAAATCACCTCTAATGCTGCTTATGCTACGTTCTGTTTTCATTTTAACATCATAACATTGTTGCCGCCAAACAGATTTTAACATACACGGCTTACCAGGGATTTAACGTTTGGTGGACCAATTGCTTGGAAAGAAATAGCTAACATAATATCCACAAGGAATTTGGTGTTTTTGCCGCTTTGCTTGGGAGTTGTAATTGCTTGAGTAATATATAGTTTTAATATTTGTCCGTCGGGGGTAGGTAGTCAGCCGGAGTATTGAAGCGACAAGTGTTCAATGTGGTTAAGAGTTTTATAACAGGACTCTTACCATCAGGGAGATATAGGTTTATAATAGCATAATAAGAAAAATTGTTAAGCCCGCGCTGGTCAGCAAAAATCAACTACATTTCTGATCTAATATTAACAATGATCAGAATAGTATACTCAGCCCGGGTAATCGGCATTTAAGTGGTATGTTAATTTATGAAAGGATTTTAGTTAATGGACTTTAAGGAGTTGACAGCACAGTTAAATCCGATGCAGATGGAGGCTGTGACTTACGGGGATGGCCCGCTCTTGGTTTTGGCCGGTGCCGGCAGTGGAAAGACCAAGGTCCTGACCAGCCGGGTGGCCTATCTCTTACAGGAAAAAAGGGTGCCGCCGCACCAGATTGTGGCCATCACCTTTACCAATAAGGCAGCGCGGGAGATGAGGGAGCGGATTAACCTGATGGTTCCTGATGTCCGTGATCTTTGGATTTGTACTTTTCATGCCGCCTGTGTACGGATCTTGCGCCGTCAGGATAATTTTTTCGGACGCGACCGGAACTTTGTTATCTATGACTCAGACGACCAGTTGACTGTGATCAAGGAATGTCTTAAGGGGTTAAACCTAGATAATAAAAAGTACCAGCCGCGCCCGGTGGCCGCAGCTATCTCCAACGCTAAAAACCAGTTGCTGGACCCGGTTGCTTATGAGCGCTTGGCGGACAACTTTTTTAGTGAAAATATAGCTAAAGTGTACGATCAGTATGAAAAGAGCTTGCGCCGTAATAATGCTGTTGATTTTGATGACTTGATCCTGCTGACCGTCAGGCTCCTTCAAGAGTACCCGCAGGTGCTCGCTTATTACCAGGATCGTTTCCGCTATATTCTTATCGATGAATATCAAGACACCAACCATGCCCAATATCTGCTGGTGAATCTGCTGGCTGGCGCACACCGCAATTTATGCGTGGTGGGAGACCCGGACCAGGGGATCTACGGCTGGCGGGGTGCGGATATTAAAAATATTATGAGCTTTGAACGGGATTACCCGGAGGCCCGTGTGATTACTTTAGAGCAGAACTACCGCTCCACCGGCTCGATCCTGGAGGCGGCCAACCAGATCATCCGGAATAACCCTAACCGCAAGGATAAGCGCCTGTGGACGGCTATGGGGCCGGGCACGCCGCTCATCACCTACTATGGCGAAGACGGGTTTGCCGAGGCTGACTTTGTGTCCGGTGAAATTTGCCGCCTACAGGAACTGGAAAATAGGCCCTTTAGCGATTTTGCCGTGCTTTATCGCACCAATGCCCAGTCCCGGCTTGTAGAGGAAAATTTTGTGCGGTCCGGTTTGCCTTACGCCATTTTCGGTGGCCTTAAATTCTACGACCGCAAGGAAATCAAGGATATTGTGGCTTATCTCAGGTTAGTTCTGAACCAACACGATGCGGTCGGATTGGACCGAATTATCAATGTGCCTAGGCGCGGGATCGGCCATGCGTCCTTGGCCAAGATTAATCATTTTGCCGGACAGTTGCAGATCAGCCCGGTTGAGGCCCTGGCAAGGGCAGATGAAATCCCGGGGCTGTCCTCCAAAATGCGCAGAAAGGGCAAAGAATTGGGAGCGCTGTTGCTGGAGCTGTCGGAGCAGGCTGAAGCCATGCACGTATCCGATTTGGCCCGTCAGGTAATGGACAGGACAGGTTACTGCCAGGAATTGCTGGAGGATAATACGGTAGAGTCACGGACGCGCCTGGAAAACCTGAACGAATTCCTGGCTGCCGCTGGTGAATTTGACCGTACGGCTGAGGAAAACTCGCCGCTGCGGGCGTTTTTGGAAAATATTGCCCTGGTCAGCGATCTTGATCAATATGAGCAAGAAGACGGAAGGATAACGTTAATGACGCTCCACAGCGCTAAAGGCCTTGAGTTTCCGGTGGTGTTTTTAATCGGCATGGAAGAGGGGGTTTTTCCCCATTCCCGCGCCCTTAATGATCCGGGCGAACTGGAGGAGGAGCGGCGGCTTTGTTATGTAGGCATCACCAGGGCCAGGGAAAGGCTCTACCTAACCCACTGCTGGAAGCGAAACACTTACGGCACCCCCCATTATTACCCGCCTTCCCGCTTTCTTGATGAAATACCGTCGCACTTGTTAAACATGAAGGAACGGCTCGGCGGGAGAGGCTGGGTTACTGGAGATGCCCAAACGGGCCGGACTCCGATAAATACTAGAACAGATTCCGGTCACCAACCTCCTACTGGGGAGCAGTTGGTGCTGGGCGATAAAGTGAAGCACGGCAAGTGGGGGGTTGGCGTCATCGTAGGGGTGCAGGGCGCCGGGGATGAGGTCACCTATAAAGTAGCTTTCCCTCAGCAGGGAATTAAGAGTCTTTTGGCGCGGTATGCCAATTTAGAGCGGGCGAATTAGTTTTGGGACAAAAAAGGCTACTGTTTGGATCATACCTATCTTAGAGGCGGAGATGCGAAGGTCTGCCCGTCTAACAATTAGCGGTATTTGATTTTGAATAATTGATCTGTTTGCAACAGTACTCCTTAAATGATAATGAATTTAGTATGTTAAATAAATGGTAATAATATCAATGAAACAGTACCGGAGGGATTATGGATCGTCTCCTGATTGTTGCTGTCCTGACGGCAGTTATCCATTTTATCAATACCCTGACCTATTCGGTGCGTCTATCGGGAGTGCGCACCCGCCGGCTGGCCACAGCTATTTCCCTTTTTAACGTCATATTTCTATTGGCCAGCACTGCAAATACCATTCAGGCCCCCCTTTTGGCGTCCATCGTTGAGCGGGCAATCAACATTGGCCAGGCGCAGATTGGTGGTGGAGCGCCGTCCGGGCATCTCCTATCCCTGCCAGTTTACCAGGAACAGCTTGTTTTACTGGAGCATCAGATCCGTTATGTAATTGCTGGGGCCTCCGTGGGGACGGTTTTAGGGGCAGCGATGATCCCGGCCTTTGTACATATTTTTATACGCGCAATTTACTTATTTGAGGAGATCGGTTCAGTGCCCCGGATGATTGGCCTGGTGATCATTTCTCCACGCCGGATGTTTAGGCTTTCCAGACAGGTAAATTTTCCTGGAAAGAATTCGCTGGGATCAATTAATGCCCTCCGGTTGACTATTCCAAAAAAATTTTTATTTTTAAATATCATCGTCACCGGTGTCTACACTACTGGGGTAATATCGGCCCTATATGCGGGGGCGCTGTTTCCGGAATTCCGGTCAACGGCGGCTCTCTTATCCGCTGTGGTCAACGGAATTGCCACCGTCCTGGCTGCAACTGTGGTGGACCCGACTGCGGCAGCAATTACTGATGAAGCCTTGAGAGGCGAGCGAAGTGAGGAGGACGTAAAGCAGATGGTGCTATACCTTACTATTACCCGACTCTTGGGAACGGTCTTTGCCCAGCTCATTTTTATACCTTCTGCTTACTTTATTAAATCTGTGGCGGTGCTGCTGGTTTAGCCCGGCTGTAATCAAGCAAGCCGTAAGTTTCAATCACTTCGGAGGTGTCCCATGGAGCAGGCTTTAGAATTGAGCCAGGAATTGGCCCGGGCGCGTGTGGATGAGCTGCGCCAGGAGTTGGAAAAGCATAATTATAGCTATTACGTGCTGGATGATCCAGTCATACCTGATGATCAGTATGACCAAATGATGCTGGAACTGGAGCAGCTCGAAAAAAAATACCCAGAGCTGGCCTCACCTCATTCACCTACACAAAGAGTAGGGGGAAAGCCCAGAGAGGGCTTTTCGACAATCCGCCATTTAACCCCGATGCTGAGCCTATCCAATGCTTTTAGCGAGGGTGACCTGCGTGATTTCGACCGGCGGGTGCGGCAGGTGCTGCTGCCCGGTGAAACATTGGAATACGTAGTGGAGATGAAAATAGATGGTTTGGCGGTATCACTTTATTATCAGGATGGTATGCTCACCCGTGGAGCCACTAGAGGTGATGGTGAGGTCGGGGAGGATATCAGCGAAAATCTAAAAACAATCAGGAGTGTACCTCTCCGTCTGCAACGCATAGTGCCGGAGTTGGAGGTGCGGGGCGAGGCCTTTATGCCCAAGACGTCCTTTTCCCGGCTTAACGAAGCCAGGGAGGAGGCTGGTGAGCCTGTCTTTGCCAACCCGCGCAATGCCGCCGCCGGAACCTTGCGCCAATTGGACCCTCGGGTTACGGCCTCACGGCGACTTGACCTTTTTGTTTACGGCATCGGCTTCAACCGGGGAGAAATGCCGGCGGAGCATTTTAGTGTACTAAACCTGCTCAGTGAGCTTGGCTTCAAAGTAAACCCGCAGCATCGGCTGTTTGAAGACTTGGACGAGCTGATCGAATACTGCCAGCACTGGCAAACCGAGCGCTTTAACCTTCCTTATGTGATTGACGGGCTGGTTTTGAAGTTGAACTCGCTAGCCCTGCAGGAGAGGCTGGGGGCAACCATGAAAAGCCCGCGCTGGGCGATTGCCTATAAGTTCCCACCGGAGCGGGCTGAAACCAGGGTGAAGAATATTTTCGTCCGAGTGGGCCGCACCGGCGTCCTTACCCCAACGGCAGAGCTAGAACCGGTGCACCTGGCCGGAACGACTGTCAGCAAAGCTACTTTACATAATGAAGACAATATCAGAGACAAGGATATCCGGATCGGGGACTTGGTGCTGGTGCAAAAAGCAGGGGATATTATCCCGGAGATCATTTCTTCCCTGCCAGAAAAGAGGACGGGCCGGGAAGAAATCTGGTCAATGCCCCGGGAGTGTCCCGCCTGTGGCTCCAAGGTGGTGCGCTCCGAGGGTGAGGCTGCGGCGCGCTGTACAGGTATGGCCTGCCCGGAGCGGCTGTGGGAAGAACTGGTCCACTTTGCTTCCCGCAACGCGATGGACATAGCTGGGCTCGGCCCGGCGGTAACCGGCCAGCTGCTTGCCGCGGGCCTGATCGCCGACCCGGCGGATCTCTACACCCTCAGGGCTGAGGACCTGATGCCCCTGGAGCGCCTGGGCGCAAAGTCGGTGAGAAATCTGCTTGCTGCCATCGATGCCAGCAAAGACGCCTCTCTGGACCGGCTTATCTTTGCCCTGGGCATCCGCCATGTGGGCGAGCGGGCAGCTAAAATATTAGCCGGGCATTACGGTTCTTTGGACCGGCTGATGGCCGCAACCGAGGAGGAGCTAATCAATATTCCCGAAATAGGGCCTAAGATTGCCGCTAGTATTGTCAGCTTCTTTGAAAACGGGCAAAACAAAAAAGTAATCGATAAGCTGATTGCAGCCGGTGTGAATACCGTCAATGAAAAGGCAGGTCAGGCCGGCGGCAACTATCTCAGTGGACAAGTTTTTGTATTAACCGGCACTCTGGAAAATTATAGCCGGCAGCAGGCCCAGGCGCTGGTGGAGAGGCTGGGCGGCAAGGTTACCTCAAGCGTAAGCCGCAACACCAACTACGTAGTGGCGGGAGAAAACCCCGGCTCCAAATATGAAAAGGCGCTGGCCCTGGGGATAAAAATAATGAATGAAGAAGAATTTAAGGATATGACGGAGCGGTACTTATAGATTGCATCCCGATTGCCATTGAGAACACAATTCAACAGACCACCGGCTTAAGCTGGTAGGGTCGACATTTTGGCCTCTGGCCGGCTGAAAGCGGCGGGGTTGGCTTGGCCGGCCCAGGCAATCCAGCGAGAATGCCTATCCAAGTATTCATGAAAGATTAATAATCTTAAGGATCGCCAGTCAGGCTAGCTGACGAGAATGTCTTCACAATGCAGTACCAAAATAATTTAAGCTAGGAGGGTTATCAATGCCCAGAGTAATTCATTTCGAGTTAAACGCTGATCAGCCGGAGCGTGCCGTGCAATTCTATCGAGATGTGTTTAACTGGCAGATCACCAAAACGGACGGACCGGAAGACTATTGGCTGATTGATACTGGAGAAGAGCAGCAGGGGATCAACGGGGCGATTACCAAGCGGATGAATCCGGAGGCAACCACAGTAAACACCATTAATGTGGCTGACCTGGAAGCATCTATGGGAAAAATCCGCCAGGCGGGCGGCAAGGTGCTGACGGAAAAGATGGTAATCCCGGGTGTCGGCTCTTTCGCCTACTGTCAAGACACGGAAGGCAATACTTTTGGGATAATTCAGGAGATCTAGGCCGTGCTCGAGCTTGCGCCTATATTGTCGGCATTGGTATAATGTTGTAGGTATTATAGGTATTCGTTGAAAGAAGGTGAAAGGATGATTACTGAAAAAGACGTGGACCATGTGGCCCTTTTGGCCCGGTTGGAGTTGACCGGAGAAGAAAAGGAGATGTTTACCAAACAGCTCAACGACATTTTAGAGCATTTTCAGTCGCTGGAGCGTCTTGATACTGAAAAGGTACAGCCTACAGCGCATGTGTTGCCCCTGCAGAATATTTACCGTGAGGATCGAGTGGGCGAACATATCCCCCGTGAAGATGCCCTGGCTAACTGTCCCGACCGGGATGAGAATTATTTCAGGGTACCCAAAATAGTCTAGGACATCAGGAGGCGATCCAGTTGCAGCTTTACCAGCTTACAGCTCATGAAATGCATGACTTGTTAATTAATAAAGAGCTATCGTCCGAGGAGCTAAACAACAGCATTTTTGACCGGATTGAAGCCGTCGAGGATAAAATTAAAGCCTTTGTGACCATAACCAAGGAAAGTGCCCTTGAGCGAGCCCGGAGCGTGGACAGGCAAATCCAGGCCGGTGAAAAAATCGGGCCGCTTGCCGGCATCCCGGTCGCTGTCAAAGACAATATGTGCACTAAAGGCGTCCGCACTACAGCGAGTTCGAAAATCCTTTCAAATTTTGTCCCGCCTTACAGCGCCACTGTGGTCGAAAAACTGGAGGCGGCCGGGTCAACAATTCCAGGTAAGACCAATTTGGACGAATTTGCGATGGGTTCTTCGACAGAAAACTCTGCGTTTTTTCATACCAGTAATCCCTGGGACATACAGAGGGTGCCGGGCGGGTCCAGCGGGGGGTCGGCTGCTGCCGTTTGTGCAGGAGAAGCTGTCGTAGCCCTTGGCTCCGACACTGGCGGCTCGATTCGCCAGCCGGCTTCTTTTTGCGGTGTAGTTGGCCTGAAGCCTACCTACGGGGCGGTGTCCCGTTACGGCTTAATCGCCTTTGCCTCATCTTTGGATCAGATTGGACCCTTTGCACGGGACGTGACCGACTGCGCCACGCTGCTGGAGGTGATCAGCGGGCATGATGATCGAGATTCTACTTCGGCCAGCTATAAAGTGCCTGAATTTACCGCATCCTTAATCAACGATGTGCGCGGCCTGAAAATAGGCGTGCCCGAAGAATTTATGGCTAAGGGGATTGGCCCGGAGGTGCGCGCTGCTGTTGAGCGGGCGATGTCCTTATACGAGTCAATGGGGGCTGTGGTGGAGTACACAACCCTACCTCATACCGAATACGCCCTGCCCACTTATTATATCATCGCGCCGGCTGAGGCCAGCTCAAACCTGGCCCGCTACGACGGCGTGCGGTACGGCTTCCGGGCGGCGGAAGTGGTCGATGTGATCGACATGTTTATGAAGTCACGGAGCCAGGGGTTTGGCACTGAGGTGAAAAGGCGGATTATGCTGGGCACTTACGCCCTTTCCGCAGGTTATTACGACGCCTACTACCTGAAGGCGTTGAAGGTGCGGACACTGATCAAGCAGGACTTTGACCGGGCTTTTGAAAAATATGACCTGCTGCTTTCACCAACGTCACCTACACCGGCCTTTCGCTTTGGTGAAAAGATTGACGATCCGCTCGAAATGTATCTATCTGACATTTGCACGATCTCAGTTAACCTAGCCGGCATTCCGGGTATTTCTTTCTCCTGCGGGTTTGTGGATAATATGCCGGTGGGGCTGCAGCTGATGGGTAAGTATTTTGATGAGGGCACTTTGCTCCGGGCGGCCTATACTTTTGAACAAAATACCAGCTATCACAAGGAGTTTCCAAAGATTTAACAAGTGATGCATACAACGACTGATTTGGGAGGGTTAAGCTTTGACCCAGTATGAAACTGTGATTGGCCTGGAGGTGCACGCGGAGCTAAAAACCAGGTCAAAAATATTCTGCCACTCCACCACTGAGTTCGGCGGTGAGCCAAATACCCATGTTTGCCCGGTTTGCCTGGGGCTGCCGGGTGTGCTGCCGGTGGTTAACAAAACTGTGGTTGAGTACGCCATCCGGGCAGCACTGGCACTGAACTGCCGAATAGCAAACTTTTCTAAATTCGACCGCAAAAATTACTATTACCCGGATATGCCGAAAAATTATCAAATTTCCCAGTATGATTTACCGATCGCTGAGCATGGCCACCTGAATATTGAAATAAACGGAGAAACGAGAAAAATCGGGATCACCAGGCTGCACATGGAGGAGGATACCGGCAAGTTAGTACACCAGGGTAATATTATCACCACACCTTTTTCCCTGGTGGATTACAACCGGGCCGGTGTGCCGCTGATCGAAATCGTATCCGAGCCTGACATGCGCTCACCTGAGGAAGCCTACGAATACCTGAATAAGCTAAAAGCCATCATTCTGTATACGGGAGTGTCCGACTGCAAAATGGAGGAGGGCAGCCTGCGCTGTGATGCCAACGTTTCAGTGCGCCCGGCCGGCAGCACAGGTTTCGGGACTAAGACAGAAATTAAAAACATGAATTCCTTCAAAGCCCTGCAAAAGGCTTTGACTTATGAAGTCGAGCGGCAGATTGAGGTTTTGGAGGAAGGGGGCCGGATTGTTCAGGAAACCAGGACCTGGGATGAAGGCAAGGGCATCACCTTGTCCATGCGCAGCAAAGAGTACGCCCATGATTACCGTTACCTGCCAGACCCAGACCTGGTGCCGATGGTGATAGACCGGGAGTGGGTAGAAGAGATCAAGCGCTCTTTGCCAGAGCTGCCTGATGAGCGTCAAGAGCGCTATGTCCGCGAGTACGGTCTGCCTGCCTACGATGCCATGGTGTTGACGAATACCAGGGAATTGGCGGATTACTTTGAGGACTGCGTACGTGCCTATCCGAACCCCAAAACGGTAAGCAATTGGGTGATGGGTGATCTGTCCCGGCTGCTCAATGCCGGCGGGGTCGATATAAACAATTGCCCCATCAAACCCGGGCAGCTGTCCGAATTGCTGCAGCTGATCGAAAAGGGCACGATTAGTGGTAAGATCGCCAAAGCGGTGTTTGAAGAAATGTTTGCCACAGGCAAAGCCGCGGAAGCGATTGTCAAAGAAAAAGGTCTGGTTCAGATTAGTGATGAGGGCGCCATCACCGCTATCGTGGAGGAAGTCATTGCCAATAATCCCAAATCCGTAGAAGACTTCCGGGCTGGCAAAGACCGTGCTTTAGGTTTCCTGGTCGGCCAGGTGATGAAAGCCTCCAAGGGCAAGGCCAATCCAGAGCTGGTGAACAGGCTTTTGAAAGAGCGGCTGTAACCGGTGGCCTGTTAAGGTGGCGGGTGGTTGGTGTTACTGCTATGTAAAAATAAGGATTGGGCGGTTATATTGTTACCGTAACAATTCCTTTGGTGCTGCTGAACTAATAAAACCGTCCACGAAAATGGTGCTAGGTTGGTGGCTATTGCTCTGTAAAATGTCAGGGGGCTCTGTGAGGAGCCCCTTTTCCTTTAACCGGTGTTTTTTACATAACACACGTGATGTGTTTAATTTCTACGTGGGGCGTTTATTGTTTGCTCAAGAGGGTCTCGGTCCTTCAGTACAAATATGGTTCGGCCGGACGTGGGGCCGAAACATCAACCCACCGGCTTGAGCCGGTGGTCTGTTGGATCATGGGCCAATGTTGGCGGTCTCAGGGTAAATGAGAGCGTAGGCCGACTAAGCACAGGATGCCGGAAATCATCAGTGGTGTAGAGCTGAGCTCGCCGGCAACAGGACTCTTCATAAAATCATATAGCATAGGGCCGGCAACAGCTTCAGAAGTCATAAACGCCAAGAAATTGCGGTAAACCAAAACCCTTGTCTAATATGTTTATATGTTTTTTCGCTGCAGTTGATGTTAAAAATAGTTTAAGGACCGCGTGTTAGAGATCCTAGTCACCAGGTGATGAAAGTCCTCAAGGCGGGACAAATCCCGAATTGTTAATACTGACGGAAGAGCATTTATAGAGTCTGCCGTATAAAATGTACGATTTCAGCATGGACAGGTCTTTAGCCGCAGTAAGCCGGAACTTCAAGACCGGGTAGTTCCGCTGGCCGGTTAAACGGAGGGGTTACATGAAAGAAATATGGCCTTGAAAAAGGATGGTAGATGGGTGTCAGTTGGGCTACAGATATGTAAAAATAGGGACTCTATGCAGAGTCCCTTACTCGATCAATATTTTATTTTCTTGACTTGTCTTATTTACTTGCCATTGGCGGTTTCAGGGTAAAGGCCAGCGCCAGTCCCACTAAGCACAGGATACCGGAAATCATCAGTGGTGTTGCGCTTAACTGGCCGGCAACCGGGCTCTTCATTATATCATACAGCATTGGACCGGCAACTGCGCCGACTCCATAAGATAAGAAGATGGTGCCGTAGTTCATGCCATAGCTTTTAGTACCGTAATAGTCAGCAGTTAAAGAAGGATAAACCGCCAGGAACCCGCCGAAGCAGAACCCGACCAGCGATACTCCGACCAGGATCATTACGCCGGTGAGTAACTTCAGCGAAAGCATGGTGATACCACAAATCAGGAAGATTAGCATCAGAGTTTTGGTGCGCCCCAGTTTATCGGATACGACGCCCCACATGATCCGCCCGGCAGCGTTAAACAAAGCCACCGTCATAACCGCAGAGGCGGCTAGACCGGCGCTTAGTCCCTGTGCTTGGGCAATAGGTAGCGCATTGGCAATGATCATCAATCCAGCGGCAGAGCCGAAGAAATAAGATAGCCAGATGACAAAAAACTGAGTGGTTTTAACCATTTCACCCGTTGAATAATCTGAGGCCGCGGCTGCTTTTCCGGCAACCGGTGCGGGGGGATTCCAGCCGGCAGGCTTATAACCGGCCGGGGGATTTACCAGTACCTGAGCGCCAAGGATTACGAATATTCCATAAATAATGCCTAAATAAGCAAATGAACTCATTAATCCGACCGAATCTTTTAAAGCGTTGGCTATTGGGGTAAAGACCATGCCGCCCAATCCAAACCCGGCCACGGCCAGTCCGGTGATCAGGCCCTTCTTGTCAGGGAACCACTTCACGCAGGTAGCCAGCGGGCAAACATAGCCGGCTCCGATACCGATACCGCCGATAACACCAAAGGTTACATATAAATAAGCAATGGAAGTAGTCTTACTGGCTAAAATCAGTCCTAGTGCGTACAACAAGCCGCCTGCTGTGGCTACCCACCGGGGGCCGATTTTATCTTGAAGTTTACCGGCAAAAATTGTTGTTGTGGCAAAAACTAAAATAGTAATTGAAAAGGTGAAACTGGTTGAAGTCGCAGCCCAGCCAAACTTTTCCATTAGAGGAGCTTTAAATACACTCCATATATATACTGCGCCAAGGCAAACTTGTATCAATAAAGCCCCGGCTACTATAAGCCAGCGGTTCATCAATTTCTCCGACAAATCCTTCTCCTGCCTTTCTCGTTTAATTATAAAACTATTGTTCAATGATCTTACCAATCAGTTATTCTTCATTTCACTCAACAGGTATAGCCCGCCATTGCTCATCAACCCATAGCCCGATACACTGAACATCAAAATTCCAGGAACGAACTGTTTCAAGAGCTGCTTCCATCTGTTTTAACTGCACCTCTTTGGGGACCGGATTGCCTGCGCAATCATAATGTGCCACGATGGCAATTAACTTTGAGCCATGTGCTCCAACAGAAATATTAACCCTTTGTTTGATTGAATCTACCCCGGTGTTGTTTTCGGATAATATTTTTACTGGACCAGGCTCCGTCACAGTATCAATATAGTCTAGCTTGTAATTTTTCCTCAAATACTCATTTACGGATAACTGCGTTCTGCCGTCCATGCAGTTGATAGCAGTTCCGAAAACTCCGTGGGCCATCTCACCCCTCCTTCCCGATAAAAATGCCTTCCGTTATATCTATTATTTGTAATTATCACCCCCGGTGCTGGAGATTTCCTTGAAAAGTCCTGCTGAAAGATGCGTTGTTTGTACCAGTAGTAGGGCTAGCCGTCGATCCATATCTCTTTACCGCTGACATCGGCTGCCATACTATCAGGCATCTACCATACCCAGCAAGGCTGCAAATCAGAGTAGCTGCATCCTGTTTACTAAGGATGTATTAAAGTTTCATGTTTAGTTAAAAATTTCATCATAATGTTGGCATGGTATTAGGGTTTTAACAAATGACCAGCATCTCACCTGCTGATCAGGACAAACAATCTATTTCTCTAACTTTCTAATAACTCTTCGATTTCCCGGCTAAAAATTGTTTTCACTTTCACTTAAGCTTTGCTGTACAATTCTTCAATAACCTGGGCCAGTCCGGTGTAAACGGCTGAAAACCCGCACACAATTCCTTCCCAACCGGCGATACGAGTAATTGACTTATTTTCAGTGAAATCACCAAGGGCAAGTAAGAAAAACAGTATGGCAAGTGAAAGAAAAACAAACTGCAGGCGTCGGTTTATCTTTAAAGTGCCAACAAACATTACCAAAGTAAACAGTCCCCACATAAATAAATATGCCGACATAGCAATGTTGTTGGAAGCTTCCACCCATTGCAATTTCGGCATAACTAACAGACCAACTAGAGAGAGCCAGAACAGTCCATATGATGTAAAGGCAGTGGTACCGAAGGTGTTGCCTTTTTTCCACTCCATAATACCCGCAATAATCTGGGCAATGCCGCCATAGAATATTCCCATAGCCAGAATCATACTGCCTTGTGCAAAATATCCTGCATTATGCAGATTAAGGAGCACAGTGGTCAAACCAAACCCCAGCAGACCAAGCGGTGCAGGATTAGCCGTAGTATCAATTGTGGTAACAGCTGTTTGAGTTGTGCTTGCTTTCTCAGACATGTATCATTCCCCCCTGTAATATATAAAAACAATCCCTAATACCATCTTGCTTATTCAAGATTGATAAATTATTACAATCTTGATCATGTTAATAGGACCATGAATATTATACTAGCAGAAAATAAAATGATGACAGGTAAGCAATCACCCATCTTAAAAACCTTTTTTGATTATACATCCCTTTTTTCGTAATGGCAAGGTGAATAGGTTCATTGCTTCTGATTCGACATGTTCCAGGGATTATTGAACTGCAGCGCAGGATTGATATATTGATTAAATGTAAAAACAACTGCATAAAATCCTGAATATATTCAATGACATATTAGCAATCCCTGGTAACTATAGGCTGGAGGATAAGGTATCGTATACAATATAAGGGCGATTATCACTTTTAAGTTAGATCATTTTGTGGTAATATTCACTTAGGCATTTATTGAGGTTAATTATGGCTATCTATACCACCCCGTTGATCCTAAATCCTACCAAAAGGTTTTTAGTTATTTGGTTAAGGAGTGAACATCTATAATGCGGCAAAGAAAAATAACTGTTGTCGATACTACCCTGAGAGATGGTGAGCAGACTGCGGGAGTAGTATTTGCCAACCGGGAAAAGGTCCGGATTGCAAAATTTCTGGATGAACTCGGTGTTCAACAGATTGAGGCCGGAATACCGGTCATGGGCGGGGATGAAAAAGAAGCGATTACTGCTATCTGCCGGGCGGGCTTAAAGGCAAGTATCATGGGCTGGAACAGACCTGTGATTAAGGATATTGAAGCTTCTATCGATTGTGGTGTGGATGCTGTCGCGATTTCTATTTCTACTTCCGACATCCATATCAAACACAAGCTGAAGACAACTCGGGAATGGGTGCTGGAGCAAATGGTCAACGCCACCCGTTTTGCCAAAAAAGAAGGCATGGAAATTTCGGTGAATGCTGAAGACGCTTCCCGCAGCGACATCAACTTCTTGATCGAGTATGCCCGGGCAGCCAAGGAAGCTGGCGCCGACCGGTTGCGCTATTGTGATACCGTCGGGATAATGGAACCTTTTACCATTTATGACCGGATCAAAACAATTAAAGATACTGTAGACATTGATATAGAAATGCACACCCACGATGATTTCGGAATGGCCACGGCCAATACCCTGGCCTATGAAGCTTTTACCCCCGAAGAAGTTGGCCTGGAACGCCAGATAGTAATCGGCAAGCACTCCGGCACAGCTTCCTTGCGGGCTAAATTTGTGGAGTACGGGATTGCCCTGACCGAACATCAGGCTATGGAATTATTGCCCAGCATACGCTCTCATGCGGTTTCAATGAAGCGGCCGCTTTTTGACAAGGAGCTGGTTTATGTATATGAAGATTATTTTGGAAAGAGGGATTAATTTTGGGCCAAACGATTATTGAAAAGATCCTTACCAGTCATTGCGGCCAGACAGCCCGCGCCAACGAAATTGTGGTGGCGCAGGTAGACTACGTGATGGGCCAGGACGGCACCTCTCCTCTGGCCATCAATGCTTTTAATGATATGGACGGGAATGAGGTTTTTGACCGGGACAAAGTGGCCTTTGTTATTGACCATAGCGCTCCCAGCCCGAACGAGGGCGTTTCAGCACTGCACAAGTTAATGAGAAAATTTTCACAGGAAAAAGGTTTTCGCCTTTATGATATTGGTGAAGGTGTGTGTCACCAGCTGATCCCCGAGAGTGGGGAGGTCGGACCGGGCAGCCTGGTTATCGGCGCCGACTCGCACACCTGTACATACGGTGCGTTGAATGCTTTTTCTACTGGAGTCGGCTCCACAGACCTGGCCGGCGGGCTGATCTCCGGCCGGATGTGGTTCAAGGTGCCGGAGACAATTAAATTTGTATGCAATGGGACACTGCCCCAGGGAGTATACTCCAAAGATCTGGTTTTGTATTTAATCGGGGATGTTACTGCCGACGGGGCTACCTATATGGCTGCCGAGTATACCGGGGAAGCGATTGCCGCCCTGTCTCAGGAAGCACGCTTTACTATTGCGAATATGGCCATAGAAATGGGCGCCAAAGCCGGCCTGATGGAGGCTGATGAAAAAACCTTCAACTGGCTGCGCCGGTTTACCAAACGGGAATTTACCCCCGTGACTGCCGACAGGGATGCGGTATATGCAGAAGTACGGGAATATGACGTATCAAAGCTTGAACCCCAGGTGGCTAAGCCCCATCAGGTGGATAATGTGGCACCGTTAAGCGAGGTAGCAGGCAAACCGGTTCAGCAAGCTGTGCTTGGCACTTGCACCAATGGCCGGCTGGAAGATCTACGCATTGCCGCCGGTATTTTATCCGGGCGCAAGGTGCATCCGGGCGTTCGCTTCATTGTGGCGCCGGCCTCCCGGCGGGTCTTATTGGATGCCATGGCGGAAGGTATCATCCAGACTCTGGTCGAGTCCGGGGCTGCTCTGGTTACGGCAGGCTGTGGGCCCTGCGTGGGCACCCATAACGGCATACCCTCCGATGGTGAAACGGTTATTTCTACCGCCAACCGCAACTTCAAGGGGCGGATGGGCAACTCCAAGGCGGAAATCTATCTGGCCTCCCCAGCTACGGTGGCAGCCAGTGCAATTACCGGAAAGTTTACCGACCCGCGGGAGTTCATAAAATAGTTACTTAAATAATAATAGATAAGCAGGTGGTTTTATGGAATTTAACGGCAAAGCCCATAAGTTTGGCAATGATGTAAACACAGATTATATCATCTCCGGCAAATATAAATTCAAGACCCTGGACATGAAGGAACTGGCCAAGCACGTGATGGAAGACCTGGATCCGGAATTTTATGAAAAAGTAACAGCAGGTGACTTTATTGTCGGCGGCACTAATTTTGGCTGCGGCTCTTCCCGCGAACAAGCTCCCCTGGCGATCAAGTATGCCGATGTAAGCGCAGTCCTGGCCAAGTCTTTCGCCCGGATTTTTTACCGGAACGCGATTAACACCGGGTTGCCGGTAGTGGAATGTGACACCGACCTGATTGACCAGGGGGATGAACTGAAGGTTGATTTGTCGGCCGGGGTAATCGAAAACAAGACCAAAGGCACCACTATTCCCATTAAACCATTGCCGGAGGTAATGATTAAGATTCTTAACGACGGCGGCCTGGCGGCGCATTTCCGGAAGTTTGGGGGCTTTAATTTCGGATAGCAGCTGGATATGATGCCGAAGTTATTTGTGGGATGCTAACAATCAAGCTTTAAAAAAGACAGGTGGATCATTATTCATCTGTTTTTTTATAATTTTACTTTAAGCCGGATCATTCTTTAAAAATGTTCAAGCTGCGCAAATAGGCGGTTTCCTGCGGGCGCCGGGATTTTGTGTGCTTTGAAAGCGCCGAGCATTTAAATAAGCTTGTCGGCACTAATATTGCCAGTATCAGGAAGAAAGGGACTGCGGAGCTGGTCGGCGGTCCGCAGGGCTGTAATAACCTGGTGGATATCGTTTATGAGCTGAGCAAAGCAGTCAGGGCAGCGCTGGGCATTAAAGGATAAAGAGGATGAAGATTTTAGCTCCAGATAAAGTATCAGCTGATTCAAGGCAAAAGGCCGCGCCTACAGTGCGTGGTCTTTTTTATGTGCGCCCGGCATGGGCGTTATCTATAAGGTGTAAGTCCTGAACGATGAAGGTAGCAGTAATCGTTACTAAAGGTAAGGGTGTCCGCCGTGAGGCGGAATCTGAAGGAAGCCGGCGGCAAACCTCCGGCCCGTGGACCACGAACCCCAGGAGAGGCTAGTGGCAGCTGGATGAGCTTGTATAACAAAGTAAAGTGGTATGGAACATTTATTAGATAATGTCTCTTCTGCATTAGTTTTACCGTATAAAAATTTACAGTTAAACCATACTAATAATGAAAATTTTTCCGAGGGAGATGATTGAGATGGCCAACCCAAGCAGGTTTGGAGACGGGCAAACACGTTTAAAGGCAATGCGCGACGCCAATTATCCCGGTGGTGTGGTGGTAGACCCGACACCGATTACAGCAGGCCAGGAAGTAACAGTATTTTATAACGGCTTGCTGGGGCCAGAGGGACAAGGGCAGGTATACCTGCATGTCGGCTATGGCTCCGAGAAAAACTGGCACGATGTGAAAGATATCCGTATGGAGCGCACCGGCTGGGGATGGGTTAGCGATGTTACGGTGCCGGACTTCGAGGACAGGTTCCATTTCTGTTTTAAGGACGTCGGCAATAACTGGGATAACAACAACGGGGCCAATTGGAGCTTTCAGGTCCACGACGGGAGCGCGCGTTATTAGAAAGACTAATCCCTGCCGGAAGCCAGGTAGGGATTTTTCGGTTTTTCTAAATATGACTTTACAATGACTGGGGAGGAGTGATAATTTTGAGAGTTTTGATGCTGTCCTGGGAATACCCGCCCAAAAGCGTCGGGGGCTTGGCCCAGCATGTATACGATCTAACCAATGCTCTGGTGGATAGCGGCATAGATGTCCACCTGATCACTTCCGGTGGGCAGGGCGCCCCCGCCTATGAAAGGGTGAACGGGGTGAAAGTCTACCGGGTCGAGCCCTACCAGGTGTCGTCGCCGGATTTTGTCACCTGGGTGGCCCAGTTCAATGTGGCCTTGTTGGAAAAGGCCATTTCCCTTTTAGATGAGCTGGGCGAGGTCCATGTTGTGCACGCCCATGACTGGCTGGTGGCGTATGCGGCGCGGGCACTCAAGCACGCCTGGAAAAAGCCCCTCATCGTAACCATCCATGCAACGGAATACGGCCGCAACCAGGGCCTGCACAACGATACCCAGAGACATATCAGCGACGTGGAGTGGTGGCTAACCTACGAGGCTTGGCGGGTCATTTGCTGCAGCCATTATATGCAGGGCGAATTGCAGCACGTTTTCCAGATTCCGCAGGATAAGATAACGATTATTCCCAATGGGGTAGACCCGACCGGCTTCAAGGTCCGGGAAACCAATGTGCAGCGCAGCAATTATGCCGCCCCGGATGAAAAGATTGTCTACTATGTGGGCCGGCTGGTCCGGGAAAAAGGTGTGCAAGTCTTACTGGACGCAGCGCCTGAAATTTTGGCCCATCATCCCCAGACAAAATTTATTATTGCCGGCAAGGGCCCTTTTATGGATACCTTAAAAAGACAGTCAACGATGCTGGGTATTGACAGCAGGGTCTACTTTACCGGATACATAAACGACGCGGTGCGCAACAACCTGTACAGCTGGGCCGACGTGGCGGTTTTTCCCAGCCTGTACGAGCCCTTCGGGATCGTGGCCCTGGAGGCAATGGCTGCCCGGACACCGGTGGTAGTGGCCGACAGCGGCGGCCTGGGGGAGATCGTCAAGCACGGCCTGGACGGCCTCAAGGCCTACACGGGCGACAGCCACTCCCTGGCGCAAAATATTCTGGCGATCTTAAAACAGCCTGATTTTGGCCACGGCCTGAAGGAAAACGCCTACCGGCGTGTCCTCAATGAGTTCAGCTGGAAGCAGATCGCCTGGCAAACAGCGTCAGTTTACCAGGAGGTTTGGGAAGCGCACCGCAACACGAACTGGTCGGTGCCCGGCCGGCAGGACGGGCTGTTTAACCGGGTCAGCCGCAAGTTTGCAAAGTATTCTTAAACTAACCAAACGGGGGATTCCATATGAAGGCGATCATTATGGCAGGCGGTGAGGGCTCGCGTCTCCGGCCGCTCACCTGCGGCAGGCCAAAACCGATGGTGCCGGTATTAAACCGGCCGGTCATGTCCCATATTGTGGAGCTGTTAAAGGAGCACGGGATCACCGATATCGGTGTGACTCTCCAATACATGCCTGAGGCAATCCGGGATTATTACGCCAGCGGGGCTGACTACGGCGTGAACCTGCGGTATTTTGTGGAGGAGACACCGCTGGGCACTGCCGGCAGTGTAAAAAATGCGGCCGGTTTTCTAGACGAGACTTTTCTGGTGATCAGCGGTGACGCGCTGACCGACCTGGAGTTGTCCCGGGCGGTGGAGTATCATAAAAAGCAGGGGGCGATAGCGACCCTGGTTCTGACCAGAGTCGACTGCCCGCTGGAATACGGGGTAGTTATTACCGGTAAGGACGGCAAGATCACTCAGTTTCTAGAAAAGCCGGGCTGGAGCGAGGTGTTCAGCGATACGGTCAACACCGGTATTTATGTACTGGAACCGGAGGTGTTGGAATATTTTGACCCCGGTCAAAAATTTGACTTTAGCCAGGACTTATTTCCGCTGCTGCTCAAAGCTCAAAAGCCTATGTTTGGCCTGGTGCTCCCCGGTTACTGGTGTGATATCGGCAACCTGCAGCAGTATCTGGAAGCGCACCACGATGCCCTTACCGGCAAGGTTAAAATAAAAATGCCTGGTACTGAAATCCGGCCCGGGGTTTGGGTCGGGGACGGCACGCAAGTTGATCCGGGCGCTGTGATTGAAGGCCCCGCCTTGATCGGGGCGGGCTGCCAGCTAGGCGCCGGGGCCCGGGTGGAGCCGCTGACCGTGCTGGGGGACAACTGTGTCCTGCAAGAGCGGGGCAGCATCAAAAGAAGTGTCGTGTGGAGCAATGTCTACATTGGTGAAAATGTGGCGCTTAGGGGGGCCGTTATCGGCAGCAGGGTCAAGCTGCACTCCAACGCGGGTGTTTACGAGGGCGCGGTGGTTGGCGATGATTCGATCATTAAGGAAAACAGCCTGTTAAAGCCCGACGTGAAGCTATGGCCCCATAAGCTGGTGGAAACGGGGGCCACCGTCCAAAGAAGTGTAATCTGGGGCACCTGCACCCCGAAAAAATATTTCGGCATCGAAGGGGTAAGCGGCCTGGCCAACGTGGAGATTACACCTGAGTTTGCCGCCATGCTGGGGGCGGCCTTCGGCTCGGTTTCCGGGCGGAGCGCGCGCCTGGCGGTTAGCTGTGACCGCCACACCACCTCACAGATGCTCAAGGAGGCGGTGGTTAGCGGGCTGCAGTCCAGCGGCGCGGCGGTACTGGACCTGGGGGCAGGGATCACTCCGATGCTTCGCTACGCTGTCCGGGCCTTGGATTGCCAGGGTGGTGTGCACATCAAAATTTCTCCCCGGGAGCCGGGCCGGGTAACCATGGTGTTTACCGACAGCCGCGGCGCCAATTTATCCCGCGGGATGGAGCGCAAGGTGGAAAACGCGCTGGCCCGGGAAGATTTTGCGCGGGTTGAAGCAAGCCGGATTATCCCGCCGGTGTGCGTGCCGGACCTGCCACTCTCCTATCTGTCGGCAATATGCGCAGACTTAAAGGTTGATATGGTGCGAAAAGCGCGCTTTAAATTGTTGCTTTCCTACGACCCGGTTAACCTGGAAAGGTTTATAGCCGGATTGGCCGGTCAAATGGGATTCCTGCATGAGGTTTACAAGCCTGAGCAAGCCGGGAGCAGTTGGCATGCTTACCAGGAAATGATCCCCGATATGGCCCGTGCAGTGGTGGCACAGGGGGCCAGCGCCGGGGCAATCCTGGACCCCAATGCCGACCGGCTGATTTTAATTGACGATCGGGGACAGGTGATCAAGGACGATCTACTAGTTGCCTTAATTTCCCTGATTATTCTCAAAGAACAAAGAGGGCCGGTGGTAGTGCCGGTAACAGCCCCGCAAACGATCGAAGCGCTGGCGGCGCGTTATCAGGGTAAAGTGGTGCGGACCAAAACTGCCATCCAGGATTTATTTGATAAAATGCTGGCTCAGGATGAGGCTAACGGAGGCGTTTATCAATTGTTGATGCACTTTGACGCATTATCCGCGCTGGCGAAAATTTTAGATTACCTGGTCCGGCAGCAGATGACGCTCTCGGAGCTGATCGCTGAAGTGCCTAACTTTTTTACATATAAAAGAGAGGTGCCGGTACCCTGGGAAACCAAAGGCCGGGTAATCCGAACTTTAATTCAAAACTCGTCCAACGAGCGCTTGGAGCTGTTGGACGGCATCAAGGTGTTTCACCCGGACGGTTGGGCCCTCGTGCTCCCCGACCCCGAGCAGCCGGTGTGCCGGGTGTTTAGCGAGGGGAGCACCATGGAAATAGCGGAATCCCTAACCGATATGTACATTAAGAAAATTGGCGCTATAGCAGGAAGTAAAAATTAAATTGCTGACCGGAAAGAAACATGAACGTTATAACGGGCTTTTTCTGGGGATAGAGGGGTAACTTTCAAGGTTACCCTCTTTTTTTAAGGGCAAGTCAGGGATGTTGCTAGGAGTTTCTAGGACATGTATTTATCTCCTTTGTTTTTTTTAAATGCTGAACCGATCAAATGGGGATTTAAGATCTACTAACACAGTAAGGCAATGGATATACTTATCATTGCCTTACCTGTTGAGAAAAATTATTATATAATATCAATTTTTAAAAATTTGAAGGAAATTTATTATGTATCTTGAATTATTAAACATATAGAATTTTTGAAATTGATTAATTTGTCGAAATTTTACACAATATATTTATCTATAACCAATACTGCGCTACCATAGCCATGACTTTATGTAATATAAATAATTAACCTAAGGAGTGAGAAACTTGTTTAAGAGCCTTGTTGAAAGTGTTGGCCAGCTTGGACACGCAGTCCTGGACTCTAATCCGGAGGGAATTCTTATTGCTGATCAAAATGGTAATATTGTTTATGTAAATAAATCCTACACATTAATTTGCAGGAATAATGGACAGGAACGGGTTGGGCAAAATATATTAACAACTAACCCAAACGGAGCGTTAACAGAGGTTTTAGTGACTGGTCAACCGGTTTATGACAAAAAACATGTGCCACCAGGTGCTCATACTGAAGTTATTTCCAACGCTTTCCCAATTCAAATAGACAACCAGCTGGTTGGGGCAATTGTTTACTTTCGCGAGGCAGGGGAGGAAATTAGATTAATAGATAAATTAGCAAAAGGCCGTGAGAACACTGGATTATTGCCCGGTAGGTCGGAGCAGGTTGGCAAGGCAGGATATAATTTTGATACAATCGCTGGTCAAAACCAATATTTAAAAAAAGCCATAGGTTTAGCCAGGCGAGTTGCACAAACAGATTCAACCGTACTATTGAGGGGTGCAAGTGGTACGGGTAAGCAGTTATTTGCTGAAGCCATTCATAATGACAGTAATCGCCGTCACCAGCCGTTTATTCATGTGAATTGTGCGGCTATCCCGGATAACCTTTTGGAAAGCGAATTTTTTGGCTACGAAAAGGGTTCTTTTACCGGAGCGGTCCAGCGAAAGATTGGGACTTTCGAATTAGCTGCTCAAGGGACCATTTTTCTTGATGAAATTGGGGATATGGACTTGCGGCTGCAGGCCAAGTTGCTGCAGGTGCTCCAGAACGGGACGTTCCGCCGCCTAGGGGGTATTAAAGAAATTAAAGTGAATACTCGGGTAATAGCAGCAACCAACCGGAATCTGGAAGAATTAATCACCAGGGAGTTGTTTCGAAAAGATCTTTATTACCGGCTGAATGTAGTAAGTATAGAAATCCCATCGCTGCGTGAACGAATTGACGATATTCCCCTGATAGTAGGTGCTTTGCTACCCCAAATAAATTTCCGGGTTGGAAGGGCAATAAAAGGTTTGGAGGATAAAGCTCAAGCCAAGCTGGTAAATTATTGTTGGCCCGGTAATGTCCGTGAGTTGGAAAACGTATTAGAAAAAGCGGTTACCCTTTGTGAGGGGGAGTGGATTAAGGCGGATGATATCAGCTTATCTCCGCTGCCTTCCCGAGAACCTAATTCCATCATGCCTTTAGAAGAATTGGAACGGTTAATGATAAGTCGTGCGCTGCAAAGGTTTGGATCCTCTGTTATCGGTAAAAAAGAGGCGGCCCGGGCTTTAGGCATCTCTTTAACCACATTATATAATAAGTTAAGAAAATTATAATAAGTTGCGGCAATTTATCTTTGGAAAAATTAAAATATTTTAATAATTTGAATTTATTTTTAATAATTGAAATGTTTAAAAAATGGGACAGGTACGTAAGGGGTTGGTTTGAAAGGAAACCACCCCTTTTAATTTTTATAAGCATAGACATTCAGGTTCTCATAAAAGTCATGAATTTATTAGGATTGGGTCTGGCACGGTAATTGCTATTATATATTAGCAACTTTAGCTTTTATGGGCAGCCGCGGAAGCTTAAGAAGCTAAAAGTAAAATGTAAGACATGGAGGGAGAGAATCAATGAAAGGCTTGCGGGATTATATCAAACTTCTTGAAGAAAATGGAGAATTGAAACGGATCAAAAAGGAAGTAGACTGGGATATCGAACTAGGGGCGATCAGCCGCAGGGTATATGACCAGTACGGCCCCTGCCTTATGTTTGAGAATGTCAAAGATTATCCGGGATTCTCTGTCGTTAACGGTGAGTGTGGTACCTGGCGGCGGGTGGCGCTGGCGATGGGACTGGATGCGGACACGCCGTTGCGGGAGATCTACAAGGTATACGAAGAGCGGATCCAAGGGCGGGTTCAGCCAAATATCGTTGATCGAAAAGACTCTCCCTGTAAGGAAAATGTCTTTATCGGCGAAGATGCGGACATCTACAAGCTCCCGGCGCCGCTCATTCACGAGGGAGACGGCGGGCGCTATATTGCCACCTGGGACATTATCATCAATAAATACCCGGAAAGAAACTGGGAAAACTGGGGCATGTACCGCTTCATGATCCATAACAATAATTTTCTTGCCGGCTGGCCCCAGACTACCAGCCAGTTTGCCATGATCCTGACCGAGAGATACGTACCCAAGGGCGAGGCTATGCCGGTAGCGATAGTCATCGGCTCGCACCCCCTCGATCATATGGTAGCCACCGCGCCGGTGAAGCCCGGCGTAAGTGAAGCCGAGGTGGCCGGATCCTTACGGGGAGAACCGGTGGACCTGGTGAAGTGCGAGACCTGCGACCTGATGGTGCCGGCCAATGCTGAAATCATTATCGAAGGAGAAGTTCCCGTAGACCAGATCGTGCCGGATGGACCTTTCGGCGAGTACCCGGGCTTCCGGAGCGGCACCATGGCAGAAGGAGTAGCCTTCCGGATCAAAGCGATCACGCACCGGAACAACCCCATTTTATCGATGACCGCC
>MVQL01000140.1 GCA_002067205.1 Pelotomaculum sp. PtaB.Bin104 | reverse complement strand
AGCGGAGCAGGCCCTGGCCATGGCTCATCACGAATATAACCGGCGGCTGGCAATGCTCGAGGATACCAGACAGCGTCTGGAAGCGGCGTTTGATGTGGCTGAAGAAGATACAGAAGTTTTAGGAGTAGCGTATTTATCCTTTTACAGGGCGTCACTTAACAAAAAAATTGACATTCAAGAAAAGGATGTCAACAATGCCGGCCTCGTTGTTGAGAGTAAGCGCAACGCCGCTGTTCGGGCCAGACAGGAGCGGCAGGTCATTGAGATGCTGAAGGATAAGCATTTGATGAACTACAAGCGTGAAGTCGCGGCCAGGGAGCAAAAAGAAGTGGATGAACTGGCCCTTTACGCCCACCAGCACCGGATGAACAATCTTTAAACATATTTATTAATTAGTCAGTCCACTAAGGCTGACAACGATGATACCAAGAGGGGTGTTGTTATGAAATTAAAATTTTTTGGGATTTTATTAGTTTCGTTGCTCGCAGTAGTCCTTTTTTCAGTGGGCGTCTCAAGTGTTTCCGTGGCTGAAGGTGTATATTTACCAATTCCGGGCGCGGGAGTTTCCGAATATGTGTATAGCTCGACAAGTGCGACAAAAGGATTGGCCAAGCTCAGTGCCATCAGCAAGAATGTTGAGATTAACTTCGGTAAAGATAATTACCTTTTATATAACGATGGCGTTAATACTAACGTCAGTGGTTCTGGCATAGGTGTTTTTGTAAGAGGCCAGACGGAATTTCCCACTAACGACAGCTCCAGTTGGAACGGTTGTTTTTCTCAATCACGCAATACCAGTGCCCCTGCTGGTCCCGCCGGTTATGTGAACCACAAAAATGACTGGATAGTAAAACCACTATCGCCCGTTTATACAATAATCCCGGCTAGCACACTTCCCGCTGGAGGCACATGGGATGCGGGTTATAGCACAACATCACCTTCTGCAATAACTCTTAAGTACAACAGCGACATGTCTGATCTTTTTGATACTGTAAGTATGCTTTACCGGGTTAATGACAGTTCTGAGTGGGAAGTCTTACCGGCCGTGGTGAATTCCAGTTCAAAAACAGTAACCGCCACCTTTGCCAAGGACGGTTTCGGCAGCTATTGCGTGGCTAACATTGACAGTGATTTCAATGAATTTTCTTTAAAGATCGAGAGCGTCAACTGGTCACAGCAATATGTTCAATCATTGTGGAACAAGGGGATCATGAGCCAGACCAGAGACGGTGGGTACTTCGGACTGGTGGACGGTGCAAATAATGAATATAATACGACCCGCGGAGAGTTCGCTTCGATGCTGGTCAAGGGTATGAGGCTTCCGCTGGCCGGTCTGGACGATAACATTTTTTCTGATGTGCAGTCTGCTGACGTATCCTTGCTCGCTGACGGTGTGAATTATAATTATTACTATCCAAAATGGCGTGAATATGCTTGTACCGCGGCGAATTACGGGTTGTTCAATGGTATCAGAAATGGCGCGTCATTGGAGTTTCAACCCACCGCGCCAGTAACACGCGAACAAGCGGCCGCTTTGATCGCGCGTGCAGCAAAGCTTAAAGTTGATTATATGGATGATCCCGACAATGATAAAGTTTTGGCCGCATTGAAGAAAATGTATGCCGATAATGACGATTATTTGAATATCAGCGTCTGGGCCAGGCCTTATGTGCTCGCTGTTTCCAAAGCAAAGTATATGACAGGCACCCTGAATACGACAACAAAGAAATACAGCTTTAATCCGGCAGAACCCATTACCCGTGCAGAAACGGCAAAAATTATACAAAAATTGCTGAAAAACAAAAAGCTTATCTAATTATTATGGTAAATTTTCTTAAAAAGGAGTATGCTTTTTAATTTAAAATTACGAAGAAAGGAGGTGAAAAAATGTGCAAATAGCGGCTGTTAATAATGTATCGGTTTCACGGAAAGGAAGCGGAGCTTTTTCTGAGGAGCCGGCGGACGCAGGCGGGTTTGATATGGCCATGGCCGCCGTGCTGGCGCTGCTAAATCCTCAGCCCTCAGGGATAAACCGGTCCTCAGCCGGTTCCGGCGGTGACAATGCCGATACCGATACTCAAATAGCCGGGACTAATAATGGTAGTTTTGTTGACGTGCCAATAGCCGCCTGCGACTTGCCGGGAAATATGTTAATTGTGAATCCGGTTCCTTCACAGCAGGATTCACAATTAGTTGGCGGTGAAATTGCGGGTAATAGCAATACTACCGGTGAGATGGCGCAAATACCCGTACCGGAAGTGCTCCCGGATGCAACCCGGATGATTGCGGTCACATCCTTACCTGAAAAATTAATTGATCAATCGCCGGACCTTACCGGGCAAACAACCCAAGCTGCTTTATCGCCGGAGATAGAAGGGAAAGCGCAAAACAGTCAGGTAACGGCTGGGGATAACGCAGCTAAAGAACAATCTTCTCTCACCGATAACAGTATTTTTGCAACAGTGGCGATTTCTGAAACAGGTAATACATCTGACAGCCAGGAAGCGCCAGGAAAAAGTTCGGCTGATCGGAACATACAATTGAATAACGACTTGTTTGTTCCAGCGTCCGGAACAACTAGTGTTGCCGATTCTCTTGCTGAAGACGAAACGGGTCAGAATTTGCAAGTTTTATCTGATGTTATAGATGCGAACACGGTTAACACCGGGGAAGCGAAAAATGTTATCGCAACGCAGTCAGATCCTGCAAATGAGAACAATCCGGCCTCGGGTTCGACTGCAGGAGAGCCGCAGTTGGCCTCTGAAAAGAAAATTGTCACTGTTGTTTCGGAAAACGCTGTGATTAAACCGGATGTCGAGAATCAATCTGGAGTTGTGGCAACGGAACAACAGCGTAATCCGGAATTCGCCTACCAGGGTGGTAATGAAAATAAGCCGCCGAATAACAAGTTAAAAGTGGTACAGACCGTGGATGAGAGTAAAAATATAATATCAAACGATACGGTTGTGGCAGGAAAAGTTGATTCCGGCAATGGGTTGGGGACAGGCAATACGACTGATAATAGCGCTCAATTTCCCGCGCAGGTTTCTACTGACAACTTGAAAGGAGTACCTTTGTCCAGCCTCAGAGACAGGGTGCTTCAGGAAATCAGGCATGTATACAACAACACCGGCAATGGCGACCGGCAAACACAGGTGCAGCTAAAGCTTGAACCTGAGCAGTTGGGACAACTCACTATCCGGCTGTATTTTCATAAAGGTGAGTTAAACGCCCACTTCTACACCGCGAACAATAGCGTGAAAGAGGTTCTGGAAGGTTCGCTGCAGCAGTTAAGGACTTCCCTCGGCCAGCAGGATTTGAAATTAAATGAGGCGTTTGTGTTCGTCGGCAACGGCAGCCAGGACAACTCAAGTTTTTATTATCAGGGAAGGAATCAGAGCGGCACAATTCAATTCAGCAGTAACAACTACCGCAGGGATAGTGACGTTCCGGCGGAGCCTTCACAGACTGGCAGGACCGAAACTGGTCCGGATTCCTGGCAGGTTAACTATTTAGTATAAATGGGATGTGATCTTTATGGAAGCGACTTCGAGTACTACTTCGGCGACTAATAATTATCAGTATTCAGCGGAAGCGCAAAGAAAGACACCGGTAAAAACTCTTGATAAGGACGCGTTTCTCCAGCTATTCGTGACCCAGTTGCAAAACCAGGATCCATCCAGCCCGCAGGATACAAGTGAGTTTATTTCACAAATGGCCCAGTTTACCATGCTCGAGCAACTGACAAATATGAACAAGGAAATCGCTCAACTCAAGCTGTCGCAGGAAATGGGCCAGGCGTCGGCGCTGATCGGACATCAGGTGAAAATTACTTCCGACGGCAATGAAATTTCCGGTCAGGTGGAAAAAGTTACTCTTACAAGTGATACTGTTCAAGTATATGTAAATGGAACGGCTTACGGGCTGGATAAAGTGACTGAAGTCAAGTAGGAGTGGTGCGGAATGAACCGGAATATCAGTTCAATCCTGCCGGTCGCGCCGCTTCCGGTTGTTCCGGCGGGTGGCAGGCGGTCGCCCCGGAAAGACGACAAACTGTCTTTTCAGGAAACAGTTCAGCGAGAGATTGAAAAGAGTCAGGAAATAAAAATTTCAGCGCACGCTGAAAAACGGCTGAAAGAGAGGAATATTATCCTTGCCCAGGATGATCTGGACAAGATAAATATGGCCGTAAAACAGGCTGAATCCAAGGGTTCACGTGAATCGCTGATTATTTACGGTGACCTGGCGTTTATCACCAGCGTCCGCAATAAAACGATAGTAACAGCCATGGACAGCAATTCCACGACAGACCATGTTTTTACCAATATAGACAGCGCGGTAATTGTAAAGTAAACGAGTTTCTAACGAAAGTATTTCACAGCCGGCCCGAAAGGAGGCTGTGCGGCTGCCGAACGACTGAGGCGGCTATCTAAAAAGGAGGATAAATAATGATTAGATCTCTTTTTTCCGGCGCTTCGGGTATGAAAAACCACCAAATCAGAATGGACGTTATCGGCAATAACGTTGCCAATGTCAATACTACCGGCTTTAAGGGCAGCAGGGCTAATTTCCAGGATGTTCTTTACCAGACGGTACGCTACCCCAGTGCCGGTGAAAATAATGTGGGTGGAATAAACCCGTCTCAAGTAGGTTTGGGCGTGATGGTATCCAGCATCACCAACAATACAGGACAAGGGGGGCTGCAAAACACCGGCCGCTCGCTTGACCTCGCTGTGAATGGTAATGGTTGGTTTGTGCTTTCTACAAACGGCGATAGCGTGGACGGAACTGGTCTAACGAACGAAAGGTATACCAGGGAGGGAATATTCTATATAGATAATGTAGGCAATCTGGTCAATTCTAGTGGTTACAACCTTTGTGATACATCCGGTGCTCCGATCAAGATCGATGCAAGCGCGAGCGGGGTTGCCACTATCAATATTTCTAAAGACGGGTATATTTCTTACACACTCCTGGATGGCACCAAAAATGACAATGCTTTTCAAATCGGACTAGCCATGTTCCCCAACCAGGACGGCTTGGAGCGGGAAGGATTAAATATTTATAAGATATCCCCAACCAGCGGCGTAGTTGTTCCGGGAGGGAATCCTTACGGGGAGCCCAATGCCGGCGGTTACGGCGAAATCGACTCCGGTTTCCTGGAGATGTCCAACGTGGATCTTACAGACGAATTTGTTAGCATGATCACAACACAGCGGGGCTATCAGGCTAATGCCAGAACGGTTACCACTTCCGACCAGATTTTGGAAGAATTGTTGAACATCAAGCGGTAAATGTATTTTTCATTATCTATTTTTAGGACAATGATGTATAGTTTGTTTTATAGAATCCAAGAAAAGTAGGTGTGGCCGTGCCAAAGGACAGTGAAAAACCTCAGGGAAAAGGAACTAAAAAAGATAAACCTAAAAAGAAAAAAATACTATTGATTTTGCTTATAGTCCTGGTGGTTTTAGCCGGTTCTGCGGCCGGCTGGTATTTCTTTTTTAAAAGTCCGGCCGGGGATAGCGCGGTGGCAAAGAAGGCCAGTAGTGTAGAAGAGACGAAAGTGCCTGAAAAAACTACAAAAGCAAAAGAAGTACAAAATGAAAAGCTGGATCTGGGCGAGGTGGTGGTGAATCTTACCGGTGACGGTGGAGGACACTACCTCAGGGTGAAGGTTGTTATAGAGTATCCCAAGGATAACAAGAATCTGGCCAAGGAATTAAAAGAAAAGCAGCATCAAGTAATGGACACTTTAATTTCCACATTACGCAATAAAACGCTTACTGATGTTACTTCCGCCGCTTCGGTTGAGAATCTTAAAAAAAGCTTGCTTAAAGAAATCAATAATAATCTGAAAACCGGAGATATTACCGGGGTATTTTTCACGGATTTTCTGGTCCAGTAGGGGGAAGCGCTTTGATGACCGAAGAAGAAATCAAGTCTCTTCTAGGCGGCCCGCGAAAAGGCGAGGTTGAAATTAGAAAAGTACAATTTCCTTCATTAAAACCGGCGGCAGAAATGGAAAACCTGAAAACAGGCCTGTCTCACCTGGATGATGTTTTCATTGAGGTAAGTGTTGAGCTTGGCCAGGGAGAGCTTAAGTTGGGGGAATTGCTGAGCCTGGAGGAAGGTTCCGTTCTAAGACTTGATAAAGCTGTCGGTGAAGCGGTTGAGGTGAATATAAACCAGCAAAGGTTTGCCAAAGGAGAAGTTATTGTAGTTAATGACGTGTTTAACGTCCGGATTAATGCCATCAACAAGGCGCAAAATCTAAAATTGTCGGAAGGCTTGATATGAGCAATGATTTAATCTGGGCTGCGGTACGTGTTC
>MVQL01000139.1 GCA_002067205.1 Pelotomaculum sp. PtaB.Bin104 | reverse complement strand
GAATATTGGCTCGTATAATTGTTGTTTCGGAATGTACTGCTCGCTTTTGCTTTCGCTTCGACGAGAGTCATGTGTGTTTTGGACTATTCGTCCATTTACATCCATCCACTGTTTAGTTTTCAAAGACCGTTACTTAAATTTGCGCACTTTGTCGCAACACGATTATTAGATTAACATTGTTATTAATCTGTGTCAAGAACTTTTTTAAACTTCCGAGAACTGCCACTACAAGAAGCAATCTCGAGTACTAAGGTTACCATACAGTGAAAACAATGTCAATATATTTTCCGCTTTTTTTACCAACTGCGACATCCTTACAGCTGGAATTATATTTTACACGACCAAGCAAACAATGTCAAACAAAATTTTCTAATTATTCACGCGTTAATCACGGAGCCGCATTACTGGAAATAGAATAACATCACGGATCGAAGGTGAGTCTGTCAGCAGCATCACTAACCTGTCAATCCCGATGCCCAGCCCGCCGGCCGGCGGCATCCCGTATTCCAGGGCATTAATGTAATCGTCATCCATCATGTGTGCTTCCTCATCACCGGCTGTCCTTTTTTCCACCTGTTTTAAGAAGCGGCTCTTCTGGTCGACCGGATCGTTCAGTTCAGAAAAAGCATTGGCCATCTCGCGCCCATAAATAAACAGCTCAAATCGATAGGTCAACTCAGGCTGATCAACCTTGCGCTTGGCTAACGGCGATATTTCCACCGGATAGTCCATAATAAAGGTAGGCTGGATTAACTTTGGCTCTACCGTCTCTTCAAATACTTTATTGAGAATCGAGCCCCAGTTATCCGAGGGTTCCAATTCCAGATTGAGATTAACCTGCTTCACGGCGTTTTTAGCCTCATCATCGGAATTTATAGCACTAAAGTCAATACCGGAGTACATCTTCACCGCCTCCAGCATAGGCAGTCTTGTCCATCTTGGAGCCAAGTCAATCTCCGTACCCTGGTAATTAATCCGGTTACTGCCAAGCACCTCCAAAGCAACGCTGTAAATCAAATCTTCAGTCAG
Source organism: Pelotomaculum sp. PtaB.Bin104 (assembly GCA_002067205.1). GTDB lineage: Bacteria > Bacillota > Desulfotomaculia > Desulfotomaculales > Pelotomaculaceae > MVQL01. Next base: position 13,653 of record MVQL01000139.1, on the reverse strand, counting down.
GTCCATCATATCATTGTAGTCAGCATAAGCCTGATACAGCTCAAGCATTGTAAATTCAGGGTTGTGCTTAGTGGAAATCCCTTCATTGCGGAAGTTGCGGTTTATCTCGTATACTCTTTCGAAACCACCCACCACCAGCCTTTTTAAATAAAGCTCCGGGGCAATTCTTAAAAAGAGGTTCATGTCCAGAGTATTATGGTAGGTGATAAAAGGCCTGGCTGTAGCTCCACCGGCAATAATATGCATCATTGGAGTTTCTACTTCAAGAAAATCACGGTTGTCCAAATAACTGCGGATTGAGCGGACTATCTTACTCCTCATCTCGAAGACTTTCTTTACCTCAGGGTTCACGATAAGATCTACATAGCGCTGACGGTAGCGAAGTTCCACGTCTTTCAGGCCATGCCACTTCTCTGGTAGGGGACGCAGGGACTTGGATAATAGCTTTAGCTCTGCCACTGCTACTGTCACTTCACCCATACGGGTCTTAAAGACATTTCCGGTCACCCCGATAATATCGCCTATATCCATTTTGCCGAAAAGTTCGTACGCTTGCTGGCCCAGATCATTAAGCCGGGCATAAATTTGAATTTGGCCGGTATTGTCCTGGATATGGGCAAACGATGCTTTACCCATGCCCCGCTTGGACATAATCCTGCCGGCAACAACTACACTTTTATTTTCCAGTTCCTCAAAATTGGATAAAATAAAACTCGCCGTATGGGTGCGCTCAAACCGGCCGCCATACGGCTCAATACCACGGTCACGCAGTTCAGCAAGCTTTTCCCTGCGCACCCGCATCAGTTCATTTAGCTCTTCAGGCTGATACTCCATACCTATAGTGGGGCTTGCCGCTTCTTTCCTATTTTGCTCTTTCATTTATCTACCTCCGGCTACATCCTACCTTAAAATGTCTATTATTTGATACTTAAGTTGTCCCGCAGGCACTTGAACCTCTACCACACTTCCTTTTGGCTGTCCCAGAATCGCCTTGCCTACTGGTGACTCGTTTGATATTCTATTTGCCCCAGGGTCGGCCTCAGCGGAACCAACTATAGTATATTCAAAATCGTCACCAAATTCCAGATCCTTTAGCACCACCACTGATCCAACAGAAACTATCTCGGTGCTAAGATTCTCGTCATCAATGACTTTAGCATTGCGTAGCATTTTTTCTAATTCTGCAATCTGCCCTTCAATAAAAGCCTGCTCATTTTTGGCATCTTCATATTCGGAATTCTCACTAATATCACCAAAAGCAATAGCCTGTCTGATTCGCTCTGCGACTTCCCTTCGCTTTACGGACTTAAGCTGCTCAAGCTCTTCCTCACGTTTCTTGAGTCCGGCGAGAGTTAAGATAACTTCTTTTTCTTTCATCAACACAGTCTCCTTATCACTGTAATAACCTTTTCAACAATATATGTGCAATGCATTTTTATATACATATTCAACAGAAGAAAATACCCCATACTACATTTAAAGCACTGCAAAAGAAAATTCCTGTGCAGTGCTTGGTGATAATGTTGTTTATTCACTACCGTAAAACTATTAGTGTCATTATAAAAAGACAGCCTATCTTTGTCAAGGCCATCCACCTTTGGTTTGACCTGAACACCCTAATTTTTACCCGTGTTGGCCTCTCGTTTAACACGAAGCTTGATCATTTCAATCTCCTGCAGCGGAACCGCCCGGCCAAAACTGCGAAAGCCGCTCACTTTAAACCCGTGTTTTTTTGCCAGGGCAGCAATCTCTTCAACTTTTTCAATATGTAATTCCCGGCCTAGGGTAAAGCTCTCAAAACGATTTTCCAGAGCCAGGATCATTGTCTCTGCCATGCAGGCATAGGCCGTTTTAGGCGGGAATCCGAAGTTTAACCCGAAATTAACATCACCGGGCACTTCCACCACCCCTCCCTCAATCACCAGCACGTCGTTACGCGCCTCCGCTACCCGTTGCGAAACATCGCGCGGCCGGGAGACATCACAAATAACGGCGCCGGGCCGGAGATCTTCAGGCTCAATTAAAGTATCCAGCGCACTGGTTACAGTGAGGATAACGTCGCCTGAGCGCAATGCTTTTTTACTATCCGACACCACCTTCACCGCCAATCCGGTGTCAAACAGTATTTTCGCCGCTAAATCCTCCAATTTACGTTCATTGCGAGCTACCAGGGTCATGCTGCTTACCTCTCTGGCTAGAATCAGAGCACAGACCCGGCCGATCGAACCAGTGGCGCCAAGGATCACTACCCCGGCTTTCTTCAAGTCATGCCCCATCATGCGGGCTGCTTCACGGACTGATTCAATGGCCGTCGCCACCGTGTAGCTATTTCCGGTGGTCACAGGAATGTTTAAATTTTTTGCCACTGTAACGCCGGCATCGCCCACAATCTTAGTAAAAGCACCCAAGCCAAATATTCCGGCCCCAAGCTTTTCAGCAATACGTCCGCCCTGGATAATCTTATTCAATACATAGGGTACAGGCAAACTCATTATCATTTTGGCCGTCAGGGGACAAACAATGAACCAGCCCTCGGCCTCTGCATGGGGCGAGCGAAGTCCAGTAATGTGAGACATCTTCATTGACGGCAGCAAGGCAAAAGCCCGCTCAACCATCATTTCGGGCATTAGCCTGGTAATTTTATATTTTAGCGCCACATCTTCCGCATGCGAGGGGTGAAGCATAAAGGCAAATCTTTGCAAACCCGCAGCCTCCTAATTTTTGCCGAGTACGGTCCTCTTAAAATGGGTGACTCACCAAAGCTCAAACCCCACCACTGTTTGTCAAACCTAAAAGAACACACATACAAATATTAGCAAAAATAGCTACCCTCCGCAAGCTACAAATTTACCAATGATCCAAGTATCTTCTGCAACTCCTCCTTGCATCCAGCCTTATTTATCAGGTCCCTCATCCTGGCCGCACCAGGCAAACCTTTCGTGTACCAGGCCGCGTGCTTGCGCATCTCCCGGACCGCAACCTGTTCTCCTTTATTTTCAACAAGCAGGCTCAGGTGCCTGAGCGCCACTTCAATCCGCTCCTCCGGCGAAGGAACGGGTAAATCCCCCCCGGTTAATAAAAAATGCAAGGTGCGTTTAAATATCCATGGATTGCCCAGGGCGGCTCTCCCAATCATAATTGCGTCGCATCGGGTATGCTCCAGCATGGACAAAGCATCTGCCGGCTGCCAAATATCACCGTTGCCGATCACCGGTACCGCTACCGCCTCTTTCACTGCCGCAATGATTTCCCAGTCTGCTTTTCCTCTGTAAAATTGAGACCGTGTGCGGCCATGCACGGTCAAAGCTACCGCACCCGCCTCCACCACCAGTTTAGCAAGTTCAACAGCATTAACAGATTTATCATCCCAACCCTTGCGCATTTTAACTGTAACCGGCACCTTGACCCTGCTGACCACTGCTCTGACAATCCCGGCTGCACGTAAAGGGTCTCGCATAAGAGCTGCTCCCTCACCATTCTTAACTATTTTGGGTGTTGGACAGCCCATATTGATGTCAATAATATCCGCACCGCGGCTTTCCGCTATCTCTGCCGCCCTTGCCATATAATCCGGGTTAGATCCGAAAATTTGTACACTCACCGGGCCGGCCTCGCCGGATGTGTTCAAAAGGCTGCAAGTCTTGGGATTTCCATATAAAAGAGCCTGGTCACTCACCATTTCGGTGCAGACCAGGCCACATCCCGCCTCTCGGGCCAATATCCTGAAGGCCTTATCGGTAATGCCGGCCATGGGAGCTGATACTACTGAATTAGCCAGCATGATAGAACCTATTTTCATTTCGATGAATTCCTCTCGTGGATCAAACGCAACCCGGTCAGTGTCAGGTAGGGATCAACATGGTCGATCTCTTCGCTATCCTGAGCAATTAGCCTGGCTAAACCGCCGGTCGCAACAGCCTTTGCCTTTTCTCCCAACTCTTTTTTCATGCGCCTGGTGATTCCATCAACTTGCCCGACAAACCCGTAAAATATGCCTGACTGCATACCGTTAACAGTATTTTTCCCGATTACGGCGGGAGGCTTGGCCAGTTCTACCCTGGGTAATTTGGCAGCCCGGGCAAAAAGTGCTTCAGTGGATATGCCAATCCCCGGGGCAATCGCCCCGCCCAAATACTCCCCCCTGGAGTTAATTGCGCAGAAGGTAGTGGCTGTGCCAAAGTCAATAATAATCAGCGGGCAACCGTACAGCTCAATACCTGCCACGGCATTGACGATCCGGTCCGCCCCGACTTCCCTGGGATTCTCATAATTCACTGGAAGCCCGGTCTTAATGCCTGGCCCAACGATCAGCGGCGCAAGTTTGAAATATTTATGGCAGGTCCTCTCCAATGTAAATGTCAGTGGCGGCACTACTGTGGATATGACAGAAGCCTTGATACAACTCATATCAATTTGAGATATGGAAAATAATTCTTTAAGCATGATTCCATATTCATCCGCGGTCCGCTCGCGTCTGGTGGAGATGCGCCAGTCCGCGATCAAATCGCTGCCCCGGTAAACTCCCAAAACAATGTTTGTATTGCCGACATCAAAGACCAGGATCATGCCCGTCCCCACTTTCTCCTAAATTCACACTTAAACAATTCTACCAGAGAGTCTGACCAGGCGCAACCTCTTCAGGTAAGGGAATCAATCCTTTGCTCACTCTTCCCTTCTTAAACGATGCACGCTATCTATTGATTTGTGTGAGGAGAACTTTGCTCGACGCCGTAGGCGCTCAGACGCCGGTAAACTGCCCTGGCCAATGCCGCAGCGGCGGCTGCCTTAACGAGGTCAAGCAGAATAAACGGGGTAAAACCAATCGCCATTACATACGCCACTGAAACGGTTTTACCCAGGTAAAAGGTTAGGATCGCGTAGAGATATGGCAGACCAACCACATCATAAACCGCCACACCAGCCAACATTGCCAGGAAATAGCGCACAAACCCGCTCTGTTCCCGGTTTCTGAGCAGGATTCCAATCACGTAGGCGCTCACCACAAAACCCAGTAAAAAGCCGAAAGTCGGCTGTAATACATAGGAAGGCCCGCCAAAAGGAGGGCTGGCAAACACCGGCAATCCGATTAAGCCCAGCATTATATAAACAATAATGCTTAAAGCCCCCAGCCTGGCGCCCAGGAGACCACCCGACAACATCACTACAAAAGGTAACAGACTAAACGGAACAATGGGGCCGGCAAAACGTACTAACATGGCGGCAACCACGGCCAGGGCGGCAAAAACCGCGGTCATGGTTATATCACGGGCAGAAAATTTCATTATCAACAAGTACCTCCTAGTAGAATTTCTGGTAGTATAATCCGCTAATTACCTACCGAAAACTAACAGACCATTAATGCATCAATACGTAAACCCAGTACTATAGTAGAGGTTAACAATATAGTCATAACAACGCGCTGAAAACTAAAAGATATGTTAGGGTACCTTTTTACAAGCTTACGGTATCCCCAACCCTAATACTGGAAAACCTATTTAACACCTCCTTGACTGACCGTACTGCTGATGGTTAATTATGTAGAAATATATTTAAATCAGAATAGCCAGGGCACAGGTGTTATAGCTTACATAGCAAAAAATTTTAAACCCGCAGCGAAACATCTCCTGCCACCACCCGCTGCAGCTCGCCATCCGGGAGCCGGATCATTAGAGCACCATCCTCATCAACATCTTCGGCCCAGCCATTCCAGGACTTATCTATGGCATGAATACATACAGGGCAGTGCAAAGAAACTGACATTTCCCTCCATTTCGTTAAAACTTCTGCAAAGCCATGTTCAAGCCAAACCCGGTACCACCGTTCGAACTCCGCCAGCATCGCCTGCAGCAATTTGACCCGGTTTACTGTAACTCCCGTTTCAATCTTCAGCGAGGTGGCAATATCCCGCACTTCTTCCGGAAAGTCTCCCGGGCCCTGATTGACATTTACGCCTGCCCCAACCACAAGATAATTAACTTTGTCTATCTCAGCTCCCAGCTCGGTAAGTATACCGCACAGTTTTTTGCCCCCTACCAGCAGGTCATTAGGCCACTTGATCCCTACCGGCACACCAGTCTCGTTCCTAATTGCCGCAGCCAGGGCTACTGCTGTAACCATTGTGACCCGGGACACCTCGGAAGGACTGACCGGTGGATATAAAATCAGAGAAAAACATATTGCCCTGTATTTGGGCGAAAACCACTCCCGGCCCAACCTACCGCGTCCACCGGTTTGCTCCTCGGCAACCACTATCGTGCCGTCACTGATTTGCGTCTCCCGGCTGGCCAGCTCTTTGGCCAGGTCATTGGTGGAAGCCAGACTATTATTGTAGAAAACCTGACGTCCAATAAACTTGGTGGTGAGCCCGTCTTGAATCTCCTCAGGGTAAAGCCGATCAGGAATACCTACCAGCAAGTAGCCTGCGCGCGGGCGGGCTTCGATATCGTAACCGTCTCCCCGCAAGGACTGAATATGCTTCCACACAGCAGTCCGGGTGACCTCAAGGCCCTTGCACAATTCCTCACCAGATACATACCCAGGCCGGTGTTCCTTGAGCAATCGGAGAACAGCCATTTTCAAAAAGACCAACTCCCTAGACAAATTTTAGCCTCTCGGAGCAACTACGTCAACATATATTATAGCAAAGGTTAACCGTTAATTTTCATTTTATGATCCTTTGCCTTTAACCTATTTAATTCAGCTTGTGCTTTATTGCTTCCAAGTCCAGGCTTATATCAAGTGATTTCACTGAGTGAGTCAGCGCACCAACTGAAATCAGATCAACCCCGGCTGCTGCAACTGCCTGAATGCTTTTCTCCGTGATACCACCAGAAGCTTCAACCAGGGCCCGGCCAGACACTAGAGCTACCGCTTCCTGCATCATTACCAGATTCATATTGTCCAGCATAATGATATCGGCACCGGCCTCCAATGCCTCTTTTACCCCAGCCAGACTCTCAACCTCTACCTCAATTTTAGAGGTATGGGGACTGCCTCTCCTGGCCATGGCTACAGCTTTCGCGATCCCGCCGGCTATTTTTATATGGTTATCTTTAATCAGTACCGCATCATACAGGCCAAAGCGGTGGTTATTACCGCCACCCACCCTTACCGCATATTTTTCCAGCACCCGTAAGCCGGGAGTAGTCTTCCTGGTATCGATTATTGCCGGCTTATTACCGCCCACCAGCCTCACCAATTGTGCGGTCCGGGTAGCGATACCAGACAGGTGTTGTAAAAAGTTCAAAGCCAATCGCTCACCAGACAGGATAGCCCGGGCACTACCGCGCACCTCCATCAACAACCGCCCCGGCTCAACCCACTCACCATCTTCGGCTCGTGCGAGCAATTGCACCTCTGGATCAAGATAGCGAAAAACCATCTCCGCAACCGGCATGCCGGCTATGACGCCGGCTTCCTTGGCTAAAATATAGCCCGTTGAGACTGCTTTAATTGGTACAATGCTGTTAGTGGTCAAATCGCCGGTGCCAATATCTTCATTTAATGATCGCTCAATCAAACGATGCAATCCAATTAAGTCTAAATTCAACGGTAGCCCCCCATTCGTTAAATTAAATATTATAGCGCTTCTTTAAAAAATTAACAGTAAACTTTTCCAAGGTAGTCTTCTGGATGTCGAAGCTAGTAACCAGCGCCTGGGCATAATCTTGGTCGAACACGTATATGCCTTCACCTACATCCCTGGTTAACCCCTTGCGCACGCTGAGGTACCTGGAATAGCCTTCAACTAAATTTTCCTCGATCCACCCTTCCCAGGTGTAAGGAATATCCTCTTTAAACCTGGCCATTAGTTTTTCATCTTTCTGTAACTTCTTGGCCAAATATTTAAAAGACCAGTCGTCGGTAAAACTATGGATATAAGGCTCACTTAATGTGTGGAAAGAAGCTGTCCAGATTTTTTCCGGAGTCCTATTCCACTGGATGGTCACTAGAGAGTCTTTACCCCGGGAATAATTAGAGAAGCCGATTATCCGCATATTCTGAAGCAATTCTAGAGTATTTGTTTTTTTATTTAAATGGATACCCGTTTCCTTTTCGATAAAACCCTTGATATCAAATCCCTTTTCTACCCTGGATACCGTTGCCTCAACCTTGCGCTGCAACATCGGTTTTATTTGCTGGTAATGAGGCAATGCATAATTAGCGCCGTACCAGGAGTAATAATCAACCAATACTTCCCGGTGCTCCTTAAAAAAGCTATCTTCCCGGATAAACTTAATAATTTCGTCCAGACCTGCTTCCTGCTTGCCATTTTGGATTAAACATTCGGTCATTAGCTGTGCTTCATACCCGGTAAAAATTTCTTTCAACTGGGCACGGCGGCGTTCATCCAATTTACCGTAAGTTTCATAAAGCCAGTTATAGTGGACGGCATAGTCCGAATCCCTGGCGGCGTTTTCACGTAAACCAGCCCAAAGGGCTTGATCTTTAACATTAGCCCGGTAGATTTCCTCCGAGGACTCAATTAAGAAAACGCTGAAATCTTCGACTTTGATTACCAGCGGCTTAGCCTGGGCAGCATCGCCCCCCTGCCCCAGTGAGCAACCCGAAAGCAGACTCACTAACAGTACCGCAATGATACAAATAATAATACCAGTAAAATGTTTATTTTTCAAACCGTCATTCCACTCCTAACGAGTGCAAAAATTTACTATTACGAAAGTATAATGCCAACAACTTGATATTGTCAATATTCCCCGTTGGTGCTGCAACAGGGAATAACGTATCTACTGCAAACGCAGTGCAGTTAAATTTATTTCCGGCACCAGCCCCTCTTTGACTGCACGGCTCAGCAGGGCAGTCACCGCCCGGTACCCGCACTCACCTAAATTTTCCGTGAACTCGTTTACATAAAGTTTGATATGCGCATCTACTACTTCGGGGGAAAGCTCCTGAGCATGGCTGAGCACGTAATCAAGTGACGCCTCCGGATGCGCCCAGGCATATTTAACCGATGCCCTGATCCAACCGGTAATTTTAGCCAGATCAAGTGACCGGTGGGCAACGATTGCTCCCAGCGGTATAGGCAGGTTTGTCTCGGACTCCCACCAACTACCCAGGTCGGCCAGCAGGCTTAAATCATACGCGGGATAGGTGAAGCGGGATTCATGGATCACCAGCCCCGCATCGACTAAACCATCACGCACTGCAGGCATAATCTCCTGAAAGGGCATAATAACAGTCTCTCCCACGCCTCCCGGCACATATTGAGCCTCCCACAACCGGAACAGCAAAAAAGCGGTCGAGCGCGCACTAGGCACCGCTACCCGGCTGCCTGCCAATTTTGCCGAGCCCGCTTTTTTTGATACCAGCACCAACGGTCCGCACCCTTTGCCTAATGCGCCACCACATGGCAAAAGCGCATAACGTGGCAAAACCCACGGTAGTGCCGCATAAGAGATCTTAATAACCTCAGGCCCCCTGGATTCAGCAGCCAAGTTATTGGTGACATCAATGTCCGCATAAGTAACGTCAAGCTCCGGTGCACCAGGGATTAGATTGTGCACCCAGGCGTGGAAAATAAACGTATCGTTGGGGCAGGGGGAAAAGGCAATTTTCATTGCTATACCTCCAATAATACTGAAAAAGCTGCTTCCAAAACGCCCAGTGCCTCCTTGATCCGCCATAGGGCCCGGTCACGCGGGCCAATTAGGTTTGAAATGGCGCGGATTTCAAGAACAGGCACACCGCGGTCCTGTGCCGCAAAAGCCACACCGTACCCTTCCATCGCCTCGGCAATAGCGCCAGGCACCCTTGCGGCCAGCTCGCAGGCTTTTTCAGCAGTGCCTGTCACCGTCGACACCGTCAGCACCGGGCCGGTTCTTACCAGCAAACTGGCTTTACCCAGCGCCTCCCTCACCTTTTTCACCAGGGCCTCATCTACACTGATGCGGTTAGGACCGAAACCCAGCTCAGCCAGACTTCGAAAACCTGCTGGAGTATCCACCCCCAGGTCCGCCGCAACAATTTCGTCCGCCAATGCCAGCGACCCCACTTCAGCCCGGCTGGGAAAGCCCCCGCCAATACCGGCGCTGACGACAAGTCTGTATCCGGCGACAGCCAGCGCCTTTGCTGTGTTCACTGCGGCTGCGACCGGCCCTACCCCAGCCAGCAGGACATCAAATTCTTTATCGCCTCGCAGCCCGCGCAACACCGCTGCGCTTTCTACAGCAACAGAAGTCATCACCAGGATACGACCGCCCGCCTGTAGCCGACCAGGATTATTCATCGAATCACCTTTAATAATTTCGATTTATCAAAGTTATCCCTTTTAAAAAGGAATACTATGTTGAACGACTATATCATATAATAACCACCGGACTTTGTCAGTAAGAGTTGATTTTTTTATTGACTGTACTATCTAAAGAGAGGTGTTTACGAGTAAGGTGGGAAGTTAATAAACTTGATGATCTTCCCTATGCTCAGATATTGAGTTACGTAAAGACTGAAATGAGGCTTTTGCTCAAATGGTAAATGGAGATTGGGGAAAAGACATTTATCAATGGACATGGATTATTACCGTGCAGGTTACCGCACGCCTGGCCCTTGCCGGGCATCACGGTCCGATGCCCGGTGTTTTGATCATGCGCAACTAACGACCCCACCGTGGCCAGTTCGGTGAGTTCGCTAGTCTGGCCAGCGCCGTATCGTTCTATTATAAATTTAGCTATAAACGTAGTCAGCAAAAAAACAGACTTTGACGTAGGGATTCAACTATCTATATTATCGCATATAATTTTCTTTTTTCCGGGGCAATTAACCTGGTTATTGCCGCCGCCCCTTTTTTCCGGGTTAATAACCACTTGGAGATGGTTAGATATTTTTATTCTGTTGTTTATGATACTATCTCATCTAACACCCCCTTCCTGACGTCTAGGCTGAAGTGGACCAGCCCTTTCATTTCGCATGGACTCGAAAACGTTTGGTAAACCTCCGCCTGCTCTCCGGGGGAAGTCTGCACCCCCCTTGGCTCCAATAATTGAATATTTATCGTCCGGCCGGCTGGGAAAACCCACATCCGCCGGTCCCGGGTTTATTTCATTGATGAGGCATTGGCCACCTGATCCATAAACACCTCCCGCATCAGGTATTAAAGGATTAAACAGTAAGCCTGCCATGCAAGCTGAATCATCAGTATTGTGAAGAACTATGTTCATTCATGGCACCTCCCATTTGTTCGAAGATAGTGGCTACTATTCTTTTTTAGGTACTGTACATTGAAAGGCACAAACGCAAAGGCATTTTTTTAGTCCATGTCTGATTAAGCTTTGACATAATCGATATGGCCTCACAGGCGCTTGTGTTATTGGATTTATATTAGCATAATGCCGCAAATAGCATATTTTGCTATTTTAGTCTCATTACATAAATTACCATTAGATTACCATTGTTTTTATCTTCTTTCTCAACCTTATTAATAAATTCAAAAAAGGAATCAGCATGGGGACTTCGTTTTGATAATTGATGTAGTCCCTGCCGTATTCCAAAACCAATTTTTTTTCCTCAAGCACTAAGCCAATTACAATATAGATGGTCAGCACTATACTGACCAGTACGTCCGCCAGGGTAATGCTCATACTCCAAACCAGGATGATTGCAGCCAGGTATACCGGGTGTCGTACTATCCCATATAAGCCGGTTCTGACCAGACCAGTCGGGGGTGTGGGTTGCTTTGAATTGGGTCTAGAAAAAAAGTTGATCGCCTGCCGGAGGCCGATAAACTCAATAAGCCCGAAGCGCCAAGTAGCTAAGATAATCACCATTGCCGAACCCGCCGCCAGTAATTTGGTCAGAATGTTCCAGGGAGGCGTAAGGTTGATCAAGACTATTGAATTCAGGCTTTTGGTATAAACCACAATTGGAATGAGCATGAATATTGACAACAGGTTATAACTCAGGCGATAAAAAACGAAGTACCGGCCCAGTTTAGCCTTTAGCCAACGGGTAAACCCGGTAGATATCAGGAAGCTGTGGACAACACCAAAACCGCCCCATAGCACAACAAGCAGCACATACTCCATGGTGGACCCTCCGTTCTTCGACAGCGTGACGGCAATCAATTGAAACGCTCTGCCCAAAATACAGCAGACCGTTAAGCAATTACATTACTGTACATTTTCCAAGCTGGTTTGCTGGTTTATTGTTTATTTTTTTCATTTTAAAATTAATTGGCTTATTTGATTATGCCATTGGCAACTGATGATCTGAACTGTATTATACAACGCCTGCTCAATAATCAGAGTTCTATATACATATAAAATGTTTTCTTGTTGCTAAAAATAATGCCACCGGCAGCAGCCGGTGGCATTATGATGGAGCTTTAGTTTGGCCGTTATTTAAGCTTTAAATGCAGCCTCCCACACAACCTAAACCCAAAATGAGCAGTATTAGAATCAGGAAAATAATAAACGCCGAGTTGCCAAAACCTGTACCGCAGGCACCTCCAACACCAACGCCATCTATTCCAAAAGCCACTTATATCACTCCCTAGTTTTTTTATATCATATGAACGGAGTATCGAATGCGTGAATCGCTGAAATGATGTTGCTTATTGCGAAAAACAATAAAGGGGCTTCGCGTCCAACCGCAAAACCCCTTTGTCTATTATATGAGAAGTTAGGTAATAAAAGATGCCTGGTATGATTCGTATTCTGCTCATAACCGGGATTTCTATGACTTCGATTGCTGTGGTGTTGACTGATTAATTATGTAGCAGTTTCAGCAACAACAATTAGATGCCAACTGCTTTTGTTGTATGCACTCATATCATAATCACCATAAATCTGAATGTTGGTAAAACCAGCTTGTGAGAGCAATCTCCTGTAATCGTCATCGAGCAGTATCCGATAAACAATATCATATTGATTGCTTTCCAGCCGATGTACGCTGTGGAACAGGTCCAATACATGAATCGTCTGAAATTGATTATTATGCTCTTTAATAAAAATCCGTGAAAAGTCTTCCCGGTTTACGACTACCTCTATTGATGGCAAAGACAGTGTGAAATGTGTTGTCCCCTGCGTCAAAATAAGTAACCCATGTTTATTCAATCTGTTTTTCATAGAACGCAGGGCTAACAACAAATCTTCATCCGTATGCAAATGGGGTAATGCCGTGGTGAGACATACAATTGCGTCAAAGGACATGTCAAATTTTTGCTCCAAGAACCGAAAATCGCACTGACATAATGGAATATTCCGGTTTCTCTCTTGCAGATTTCTCTTTGCTACCTCAAGCATTGATTCCGAATAATCTGATCCCCAAACATCGTAGCCTAACTGTGCCAACATATAAAGGTGCTGTCCTGTCCCACAAGCACAATCCAAGACGGTTTTGACTCCCTGTCCAGAAAAGACTGTATTTAAGAATGTCTTTTCATCACCTAAATACTCTTCTATTGGGCCGAACTCATCATAATCATAAGCAAATTTTTCATATATATCTTTCATCTCATCCCTCCTATCAGACATCGGATTCCTATATTATTTACTTCATAATATAGGCAAAAACAAAAGAAGTCCATTGCTTTACAGCAATTGACTTCTTTCAGTAAAATATTGGCGGAGAGATAGGGATTCGAACCCTAGAGACCGCTCATCACGGCCTACTCGATTTCGAGTCGAGCGCCTTCGA
>MVQL01000138.1 GCA_002067205.1 Pelotomaculum sp. PtaB.Bin104 | reverse complement strand
CAGGGAAACCCTGTGCAGGTATATTCCGGTGTAATTCATGCAAGCAAACAGGGCTGCCACGATCAAAGGTATGCAGAAGGTAACAACAACACCGGCGCGCGCACCCAAGCTGAGAAAACACACGCATAATACGATTGCCAGGGCTTCCACCAGAGTTTTGACAAACTCGTTAATTGAATTTTTAACCACTTCCGGCTGATTGGCCACTTGGTGAATTTCCAATCCCAAAGGCAAGTCCTTGCGGATATCATCCACTGTTTTTGCGAGGTCGTCTCCCAGGGTAAGGATGTTGCCGCCTTTTTCCATGGAAATTGCCAGCCCGATAGCCTGCTGTCCGTTGTAGAACATCTTCTGCTGAGCAGGCTCGGCATACCCCCGGCGCACAGTGGCTATGTCTCCCAAGCGGAACCCACTGTTATTAGCCCGGATGGCCAGGTTTCGAATATTATCAATGTTTTCAAAAATGCCGCTTACCCTTAAATAAACGTTATCTGATGACGTTTCCAGCATCCCCGCGGCGGCTACCGCGTTTTGACTCTGCAAAGTTTGTATTATTGATGATTGGTCAACACCAAGCTGGGCCAGTTTGCTGCTTTCGATTTCCACAAAGATTTTTTCCGGCTGGACTCCAACCAGTTCAACCTTCGCAACATTTTTAACGCCGAGCAGTTTCTGGCGGATCTCCTCGGCGTATTGCCTTACCTCCTCATGAGTAAACCCCTCCGCCGTCAATGCGTAAATGTTGCCGTATACATCGTCGAACCTGTCGTTAAAAACGGGGGGCAGCACTCCTTTAGGAAACGTCGCGGCAACATCGTTAACCATGTTGCGCACTTCCTGCCAGGTCGGCCGCAACTGTCCTTCTTTAACCTCGTACTTCAGGCTCAGGAAAATCACCGACTGGCCGGGCATGGAATAGCTCTCGACCTTATCGAAACCCGGTGTTTCCTGAAGCTTCCGTTCGATTTTATAAGTAACCTGTTCTTCCACTTCAGGTTCGGTGGCGCCAGGCCAGGCTGTGGCGATTACCATCTGGCGGATAACAAAATCAGGATCTTCAGACCTTCCCATTTGCTGGTAAGATAACGCTCCAAGCGTAAAAATCACTACGATAAAAAAATATACCAGTTGTTGTTTTTTCAGCGCCAATTCAGCCAAATTAAACTTACTCATCTGGCTTCACCCGCGCTAGTCCGCACTCTTTGCCCTTCGCGCAGTTTTTGCACACCGGCGGTGACAATAATCTCGCCGTCTTTAAGTCCTTCAAGTATCTGAACCTGGTTGTCTCCAAAAGCGCCAACCTTTATGGAGCGCAAGTGAACAACACCGTCATTTACGACCCAAACCGCGGGAGTGTCTCCGGTTTGATAAATCGCCGGCAAAGGGATATAAGCAGTTGCCTGTTGCCGTGCCGCGCCGCTTATGATTACGGAAGACGTCATGCCAAGTTCAATTCCTTCCGGCGGATTTACCAGACTGACACGCACTTTATATGTACGGGATACTTGATCCGCCACGGGCGATATTTCCCTCACCCGGCCATCTATAACCACATCGGGCAAGGCCCAAAATTTGACCTGGATTTTTTCTGCCTTGCGCAATTCATCAAGGCGATTTTCCGGGACATTTATTTCCACCTCCCGCTCGCCGTCCCGCACTATCGTTACTACTTGCGGGCGGGAGGTCACCACACCGGGACCCACCATCTGACCCACCTCACCATCAATGCTCTTTACGACACCATTACAATCGGAATACAGGTTAGTGTAATTCAATTGATTCACAGCTTGTTCATATTGAGCCGTAATCTGCCGTACCAATGCTTCGGCGGAATTATAAGTGTTCTGAAAGCTGTCGTATTCCGCTTTACTTATGGCTTTTTGCTCATATAGTTGCCTGTAGCGCTTTAAATTGTCCGTCGCCAGATTCAATTGAGATTGAGCCGAAGACAATTGCGCTCCAATCGCGTCAATGTTCTGCTGAAAATCCCGTGAATCGAGCTGCATAAGCAAATCTCCTTGTTTCACAACACTTCCCAAATCAACGTTACGCTTAATAATCTTTCCGTTAACCTGAAAAGCCAGTTTTGTTTCATTGCGACCGCAAACTTCTCCCGGATAAACCGATTTTTGGTTCCCTTCATCGCTCTTTATGGTTAGTATCCGGACCAAAGGAACGTCTTCCTTGGCCTGTTGTTCAGTTGAGCAGCCTCCCAACCAGAATGATAGAAATAGAAGCAGAAAAGGAATAAGTAAAAATCTTAAGACCTGGATGTTCAACTTTTTTTGTTTTTTCATGCGCATACCCCCAAAGTTAGTCAACTGACTGACACAAGTCAGCTAAACACAAAAAAATCCCCTTAGAAAATTTACGTCAAATGCTTTAACTATAGACTACTTTTATAGAGCTACAACAAATTTTAATGTGCCTTCCTCTATACCCAGGATCTTTTCAATGAGCCTTTCGCCTGTTACCATTTTTCGAGTAAAAATATCTAAAGCATTTTCTCCAGACTCTACCATGGAAGACTCAAACATGCACAAAAGGATTGCCACAAAAAAGTCGAAAGCGTCTGAA
>MVQL01000137.1 GCA_002067205.1 Pelotomaculum sp. PtaB.Bin104 | reverse complement strand
GGATTTTTTTTGTTGGGGCATTGTGGTGATCATTGTATAGGCATGGATATTAACGTGATTAAATGCTTTTTCGAAATAAAAGCAAGTATTGCCCGAAGGGGAGGATATACATGGAAAAGAGTTGCGGAGGGTTCTTTTTTGGTTGGCCGGAGGCTTTTCAAGCCGGGGTGGATGTAGTCGGGGGTAAAGGATGGAACCTGGGCAAGCTCGATCGTTACGGGTTCAGAATCCCCCCCGGAGGCGTCCTTGGCGCCGGGGCGTACCAGAGTTTCATCAAAGAAAATGACCTGCTTGAACGAATTGAGCAAATCACTGACAGTGTGAACATTGACAGCATTGGAGAAAAGGAAACTGAGCGAGAGCTTTACCTGCTGAGAGAAACTATAAATGCAGGGCATATCCCTGCGAGTATCAGGGATGAACTTGTTTATCAGCTTACAACCGCTGGTATAATGGACAAGCCGGTGGCCGTCAGGTCTTCCGCATCTGCCGAGGACTCCGGGAAAGCGTCTTTTGCCGGCATTCACGAATCGTTCCTGAATGTGCAAGGTGTAGATAATATTCTAGCCGACATTAAAGAGTGCTACGCTTCCTTATGGACGCCCCGGGCTGTGGCTTACAGGCGGAAAATGGACGTTAAAGATGCAGAAGTGGGCCAGGCCGTGGTGATCATGAAGATGGTGGAGGCCCAGGCCTCCGGGGTGGCCTTTACCTGCGATCCACAGACCGGCCGTGAGGACCAGTTTGTGGTCAACACCAACTTTGGGTTGGGAGAATCGGTGGTAAGCGGCGCGATTGAACCTGACACTTATTATCTGGACGCTGCAGCTTATGGTGTGGTGCCTAGTCTCACAGCAAAGAAAATCGGAGCAAAGCAAGGAATGACCAGCGCATGCGCAAGCGGCGGAACCCGTTTTGTACCACAAGAGAATATGGACTCGCAGCAGGTATTGCCGGATGAAAATATAGAAAAACTGGGTTTGCTGCTGATGCGGGTCTTTGAGTCTCTGGGAGAATGTGAAGTGCACCAGGATGTGGAGTGGGCTTTTGACGGGCAAGATTTCGTATTGCTCCAGGCCCGGCCGGTGACCGCGTTGCCTGATTATACCTTTGAGGCTTTAAAGAACAAGACCCGGATATGGTCCAACGGGAACTACAGGGATGCCGTCCCTATGGTCATCAGTCCCTTGCACCGCCGGGTAATGAAAAACGGTATTGATGCTATTCAGTTCACTTCTTTTTCGGGACCCGGCTATCCAATGCCGGATGGTTTTCAATTCTCCCGTTTTTTTAAAGGTAGATTGTATTGCGACATGTCCGCCCTGCAGTGGGCTTTTTATGATTCCACCGGAATGCTGCCCAGGGATTTTAACCCCTTTTGGGGAGGGCACCAGCCCGCAATAGAAATAGAAAATACCAACCCTTATGAAGGCGAGACTGGTTTGGAAAGACAACGCCGTGCGATGAAAGGCGCGTCTCTGATCATGGACGCGGCTGCCGGCGCCGCCGGTACTTTTGCCGAAGTTGCCCGTTCCGTCGAATCCCTGATTGGAACCGGATTCGAGCAGATTTCCGACCGAGGTTTTATCGATAAATACAATGAGTTAGGCAGAATTACGAAAGCTTACTTCGAAAAATTCACTTTTTTAAGCGGTGTCGGTACCTGGCCGCTAATGTCTTTGCTTCAAAAATTGAGTGGATATTTAGGGCCGAGAGTTATGATCGCACTAAATGGCTTGATGGTGGGTGGAGAATCGGGAATAACCAGTGCCGACCACGGCTACCGCTTGATGGAACTGGCCCAACTGGCCCGCCAGGATAAAGCCGCTGTTAAGTATTTAACCGGGGACGATTTTGACCCCCGTTCCTGGGAAGAGCATCTGCCGGAAAGCTCTCCCTTTAAAAAGGAATTTCGGGAGTTCATCAAGGAGTACGGACACCGGGCTGTTTACGAACTGGATATTATCAACCCCCGGTGGGAGGAAGACCCCACGTATCTGATGGATATTATTAAGAGTACCATGGCAACCGCAAATTCCGAACAGTGGAAAGCCGTACAAAAGGAGAAATTTGACCAGGCCTGGCAGGAAGCAGCAGAAAAAGTGCCTCCCGCTGAACAGGCGGATATCAAAAAAACAATCAAGGATGCGCAAGATGGAGCGGCAGTGCGGGAAATGACCAAATCTGTTTTAGCAGCAGCCCTGAAACCTTACCGTATGATGGCTCTTGAGTTAGGCAAGCGTTTATCTCAGCGCGGTCTAATTGAAGAGCAGAATGATATATTTTATTGCTCCTGGTCGGATTTGTTTTCCATACTGAATGGGAGTTGGAATGGTGATGGACTGCGAAACCTGGTGGCGGCACGGAAAGAAAGCCGCAAGGAAAAAGAGGCGCTCGATCCACCGGATGTTATTTTTGGAGAAAAACCTGTCTTTTCGGAACCTGTAGCCCTAGGTACCGGTAATTGCCTGCAAGGGGTAGCGGCGGCGGCAGGGAAAGCTTCCGGCATCGCCCGGCTGATTAGACATCCGGGTGAAGGAAGCAGGCTGCAGCCGGGAGATGTCATGGTAGCTCCGTCCACCGACCCGGCCTGGACCCCGCTGTTTCTAAAAGCCTGCGCGGTGGTCATGGAAACCGGAGGGTATCTGTCCCACGGAGCCATTGTGGCCAGGGAATACGGGGTCCCCGCCGTGGTGAATGTGCAGGGTGTCATGAGAGCTGTCAGAGACGGCAGCAAAATTATTGTCGACGGGGATGAAGGTAAAGTATTTTTCAATAAAGCATAAAACATAGCCAAAGACTAGGTAAACAAAGCTTGAAGTCCCGCTTCAGCCTTGCATACCCGTTATAAAAAAAGATTAACGGCCAAGAATAATTTATGGCCGTTGCAGTAATAGGAATTGTGGTTTGGGGAGCTTATCTTTTTTTTCTGCTTTGTTCTTTAATGAATTTCCTCGCGTTCTTCAAACCACCCATACCGGAAAACATGGCATTGATCTTTTCTGTTTCAATCTGCTTGGAGCTTAGCCCATCATATTTCGCTTCTTTTTTCAGTTTCAGGTAGCTCTCCAATCTTTTCTCCGTAAGTTCACCATGTTGGACAGCCCTTTGCACTGCACACCCCGGTTCGCTTTGGTGAGAGCAGTCACTGAATTTACACTGCCCGGCCAGCTGATCAATATCGGCAAATGACTTTGATAAATCAACGCTTACAACCCCCAGTTCTCTCATTCCGGGTGTATCAATGACAATTCCGCCATTTTGCAGGACCAGCAGCTGCCTCAGTTTAGTTGTATGCCTACCCTTGCCGTCTTTGCGGATTTCGTTGGTTTGCAGAATTTCGCTGCCTGCCAAACGATTAATTAATGTAGACTTACCCACACCTGAGGAGCCGATAAAGGCCACGGTTTTAAACGGCTGAATATATGACTGGATGCTTTTATAGCCTTCCCCGGACATAGCTGAAGTAACCAATATATCCACACCGATTGCCACTGCCGAAACCTCAGACAGTCTTTCCTGTAAATTGTGGCAAATGTCGGATTTTGTCAGCACTACTACGGGAGTGGCCCCGCTGTCCCAGGTGATGGACAGGTAGCGCTCCAGCCGCCGCAGGTTGAAGTCATTATTCAGTGCCATACACAGAAAGGCCGTGTCAATGTTTGCTGCAACAACCTGTGTATCATTCTCCGTACCTGCCGCCTTGCGCTCGAAGGAGCTTTTTCTGGTCAGGACCTGGTGAATAATTGCGTTTCCATTTTCATTATCGCTGCGGTCAAGCATCACAAAATCCCCCACCGCAGGGTAATCGGATAAGCTGGCTGTTGCATATCGAAACTTGCCGGATATTTCCGCTGAAATCTCCCCACGGCTGGTAACTGCTTTGTACAAATCTTTGTATTGCGTAAAAATCCGGCCGATTACCAAATTGGGATACAAGGATGCTTCCTGTAAAAAACGTTTGCTTAGACCATATCTCTGTAAAATATTTTCCAATTATATTTCCCTCCTAAAAATGATTAAATCATCTTTTGGGAGGTACTATGTGTTTATTTTACTTTACACGCACCTCCCGTTTACATGCAATGACTGCAATATCCGCTGTTTTGTACATACTGCACATCTCCTTACCTCATGATTTAGGTTAACAATAGTATATATGATGATTTAGCTTTTAGCCACTGGACAAAAAGTACTTAGCCAGGGTTGAATACGGGCAATCAAGCACATGCCCCGGAGGCCTAAGTCCGGGTATTGCGAATCCCGTCAAACCGAGCTCCTCGAAGATGCCAGCCACCAGTCTGCCTGGACAACCTAATGTCAATTATGATTTTTGCTCTATTTCCGTAACACATTCGGTTTTGATTTTTCCAACCAGGAATTGCAGGGCATCTACAACATGTGGTCTAATATCGCCGCCTATCAGTACATACATTATGTCATCACCAACCTCAAGCCGGCCTTCATTAAGCCAAACTTTAACATAGAAGATGCCATCCATTTTATAAGTCTCTGCAATCGCCGCATCCACTTTCATTGCATCATAAGCAAATTCCATTCCTTTTACCGACGAACCATCATCAAGCCCTTGGCGGACCTTGGCTTTGGGTGTCTGACGCACAACACCATTATGGACTAGAAACATCCCTTCCTGTAAAGCCATTGGATCCGCTTTGGCTTCTTTGAGCCATTCATCGACAGATGGTGATACTTTTTTTATTTTTTCATTAATCATAAATCAATACACTCCTTATTTATTAAAAATAATTGCGGAAGGAATATTTACAAACGTTCTGATATTTTGTTCCATGTACTCTTAGTTAAAAACTGCCCGAGATGTTGGCCTCCATCCAGGAACCGCTTGTATGGTAAAACTGGTCGGCATTGACGTAGAAGGTCACTAGACAGGGTTGCTCCACAGCCGGGTCAACCAGATCCAGCGGCAAAACTTATAGTCTATTTGATACTAAAGGGTATGAAGACATTTAAAGTGTTTTCGAAACTTTGCTCATTCAGACCAATAAATGGTTGAAATATGCTGTCCCAATTCAACAACTTGTGAGTTTCTAACAATATATGTCTTTTTTGTACCTATTGGATAATACCTGTATCCATCTTCAAACTTTTTAAGCTTGTATCCACTTCTACGATGGCATTCAGGGTCAAGATACGCAGCAATATGGGCATCGTAAGCGATTCTATACACTATATCGTT
Source organism: Pelotomaculum sp. PtaB.Bin104 (assembly GCA_002067205.1). Classification (GTDB taxonomy): domain Bacteria; phylum Bacillota; class Desulfotomaculia; order Desulfotomaculales; family Pelotomaculaceae; genus MVQL01. The sequence goes on along the minus strand of MVQL01000137.1, from coordinate 46,343 downwards.
TCTCATAATAACTCCACCTTACTGCTTAATAAAGCCCTTGAAAACTAAACTAGAATGAATGACTAGTTGGTTTAAGCATTTATTAATATAGGTTAGATTTTAAATTCAATGTGATAACAAGTTGGAAGAGGGCTAAGATTTTTTAAGTTTTTTCCCCCAAGGTTTAAAAACAGAGATAAAAACCACAACTATGAGCAGTAATACTTGAATACTACCAAAATAGTTATTCATCTCTCTAAAATATAAGTAAGTTTGGTTTTGAAGTGCCAAGGCACGTTCCGTGTTTGATATAGCAGTTGCGCCGTTTACCCATTTACCCAAAAAGAAGGTTCCGAAAAGGATTTGGGCCACAGTAATAATCCACTTAACTACAATCCAGTTAAACTTAAAAAAACCCCAGTTTGTTAACCAACAAATTAGCAAACCTGTAAACAGAGAGCCTAATGCTGCCGGAATAATAATGAAGTCATCAATGAGTTTTATGGAAGCGTTTACAGCATAAAGCTCATCTCCGCTAGGTGTGTACCCCTTCACAAAACCAAGGAGCAACATGGAAAGGCCAGTACCAATCCAAGCACAACAAAAGAAAATATGAAAACTCTTTAACCATGACCTACCCGTTATACCTATTTTCTTCATTAGATTTAAATGATACCTCCCTAAAAATTTTCAGAAACCCAATAAAATATCGGAAAAGTACTAGTTTTATTTGTCAACGTTTATAAAAATTCTGTTTAATAGAACTTTTAGTTGTTTTATTTCTTTCTCGCTTATACCCTGTAATGCTTCGTTCAATACTTCGTAAGCAATCGACACAAGTTGATCCTCAAGGTTCCTACCCGTATCGGTTAGAAAAATCAAATATGACCGTCGGTCATTAGGACAAGTTTGACGTTTAATAAAACCTTTCCGTTCGAGTTTGTCCAATATTCTAGTTACGGTTGTCTGATCTTTTATAGTTATTTCCGATAGTTCTTTTTGAGAAATTCCATCTTTCTTCCAAAGCCGGTTTAATAATCCCCATTGTTCGGGAGTAATATCGTATGGTTTAAATTTTCGTGTCAGGTAGTTTGAGAGTTTTTGGTTGGTCCTGCTGATAATGAATCCAAGGGACTCTTCAATAATGTATTTCATGTTACCTCAATAGATGTTATAGCAATTATTTTATTAGCAATTATATCAGTTGACTTATATACCGTCAATAATGAAAACAATTGCACGGTTTTACCGCAATATGTTCGCGTTTACTCCTCACTTTAGATCTTACCCGATGCTGACTGGCAAAAAAATAAGGGCCGTAGATTTAATCCTACAGCCGCATACAATGCTTTATCCTGGTCCAGTGCAGCCTTCGCGGTGTCACGCAAATTAACATAATTATCATATTCCGCATGATGTGCAGCTCCTGGACCTTCCAGGTATAAGGGAATGCCGCCTGTTCTTTAAATATCCCTTTCCACAAGCGTGACCTTGACAATATCGCCGGGCTGCTTGCCAATTTTTACCCGAATGTCCTTGCGGATACCGATGATATGGCAAGGGGTGCCCATTTTGACTATACTGCCGTCGTAGGGTTCCCCGTCAAAGGTGGCATGGACAGGGACGCGGCCTTTTCCAAATTCCACCTTTACGTCAAAGGGAATCTCCACATAAGCGCCGTCCATATCGGGAACCTTTTGGATGACAGCTTCAAAGGCGTATTGCTTATCGCGGATGCCGCCCTTTGTTTTTTCCGCGCTTTCCCGAGCCCTGAACCGCGTAATTTCCGCGATCAAATCATACGGTATCGGTTCGGAAAGCGGAAATTGTATTGCTCCCTTTGATGTTTTATATCCCGTCAGCTTATCAGCAAAGACACGAACACCGCTCTCGCCAGGATAAAGTCCGATGTGGTTTTTCGCCGCCGCGAAATGCACGAGATTTTCATTCTGCCAGAACGTCGGCATTTGCCAGCTTATCTTTTCTTTTGCATCCGGGGCAGCTTTACGTATTGTTGATCGGACTTGTTCGAGTATGTCCCGCACATTCTCCGGAAACAGTGCGATGTATTCGTCAATTGTGGTATATGCCGGTTTTTCCGCAGTCTCCTTGCGCGCGCGACTCGACTGGGTCAGGATATACGCCTGAGTGATGCGTTTAATTAGTTCCGGGAACAAAGCACAGTCCGTCACCTCAAAATAATGAACCACACGGTTTTTGGAGGTCTGCAATACTTTCGACGGCTCCCATTCGTCATGGAGAACATCGGAAGCAAAGGCAACCACCATACAGTCCTTTTTGGCGCTCACCTCGGCAAAAGTGGAGTGATGCCTCCATAATACGGCGTTTGATGTCTCATGCTCGTCAAACGCGCCAAGTTTTTCCACCGCCATCCCGCGAAGTTGTTCATAAAGCGGCAGCCACTTTGTCCGGACACCGGAAAATACCGCGTTCGCCATTTCAATCATTCCCCATCAATTGATCAATTTTTTTTATGGTTTTCCAGTTCCGAATTTCTCCTCCATGATGCGGCAACGCTCCTCAAAGCCGACCTCGCGCACGACTTGATGAAGCATCCACATATAGCCGAACGGATCAGTAAAGATCGCATTTATCACGCCGAAATCATCAAGCTCAGTGATCGGCTGTACTTCGGTACACCTTGCGTCAAGCGCCTTGGCGAAGGTTTGTCTTATATCGGGTACAATGATGTTGCACCACATGGGCTTGGGGTCGCCTGATTTCGGCGCTACAAGCATAAAATCAGGATTTTCATCGAGCATGTGAAACCGCGTACCATACATATTAAAAACAGCCTCATTTTTCCCTTTGCTGTACGCTGTAACCTCAATGCGCTCCACGTCAAAAATTTTTTCATATAAATTTAATGCTTTTAAGCTGTCCGATATGATCATGTCGATTTCTACACCTATCATTGGCAAACTTCCTTCCTTAGCTTTTTTGAAATATTATATATTTTTTCAAAGTTCTTATCCATGACAGGCTAGTGCATTTCAAAACTATCCGTCCAACGTCCACACTGAATTTCGCAAACATACCGATCCGGCCGACGTTAATGGAACCGCCCTACAGGAGATTGTGTAAATCGCTGCTTAGAGGGGTGCATTTGCTTTTAAGTTGGTGCAATTTTGAAGTGGTGCCTTTTTAATTAAACTACTCGCTGCACATCTAATTACTCATTGGTTGATCCATTAATACTGATCTGTTTTTTGTCAAAATGCATTTTAGAATTATGTTGACCCGACCCTTAGGGCCGGGTTTATACTTGCTGTAAGGTGGGATTGTGATGAATAAACTAAACGTTAGTGATTTTGTAAAACTACAATGATTAAGTCAGGAGGTAGTAACAATGGAAGATAGCACTAATTTATCCGCGTCTAAAGTTAAATCCATGAGGAATATTGCAGACATAGTATTTAATAAAAAAATTAAAGAAGATTTTGGCATTGATATGCAACAAACCCTACACATGATTCGGTCCCACGATCTAGTGGGGACAATGATGGCAAGAGCTATGGAGCGTGGGGAATTTGATAATCTGGAGGGGACTGGTAAGCCCCTTAATCTGAAAAAGAACCCCTATGAACCCGCTGAATTGCACATGGTTCATAAAATCCTTAAGGATAACGGTTTTACACCCTACTGGATTGAGCTAGGCAAAGAAATCGAAGCCCTTAGGATAAAATTCAATAAGGATGTTGATTACTTCAAACGGTGCACCCAGATTATTTTTTGCGAAAAACGAAGCATACCAGCTATAAACCAATATGAAATAAAAAAGAATAAATTCTATGACCAATGCCGAGTACAACTATTGGAAATTTCAAAAAAAATATTAGACTATAATCTTCATTGCCCTGTTAGTCAGTTAGGCCGGGCCAATTTCAACGTAAATGAAGCAATGAGTAGCCTAATTAAAGACATAGAAAGATTAATTCAGCATTAAAGCTCGTCTTCATTGATGCCAGATCCGCATCCATGTAGGTGGCAGAATCCGATGCGAGCATGCTCTCAACATCTGATGCAACAGCATGAGCGCATCGGTTTCCTGGTGAGCCAGTTCTTCTGGAATTTCATCGCCACGGCGGTCCCGGCCATATTGTTGGTCTTCTTTTAAATCAAGGCTGTTTGCCTTTTCAAGTAGCTTTTTGATTTCTTTTTCCAAACGCTGTTCTTCAGTTTTCATACGGCCGTAGCTCATGGCGACATGCTTGGAGGCATTAGCGTTGATTTTAGTGCCGTCTAACGAATGAGGAAATTGTCCCTTATAAGCTCCACTTTCGGCTTGCCGATCCCATTAGGAGGGATCCTTGCCAACATTGTCATTTTTCTTGCTCATAAACAACCTCCTTTTTATTGCCCTCCCGCAGCCATAACCATTAAACGGCCGGGATGTTTTTTGCGCCCGCCTGGCGCTAGAAAGCAGGTGTTACGGCTAATGCGACGGATGGGTATCCATGGGATTTGCCCAGGACCGAATCTTAGCAAGCGAAGCCATTAGCATAATCATACCCTTACCTGTTACGGGGTTTTAAGACCGATAGGCCGATCACAAATGGGCACTGACCTCACCTATATCAGATAAAGGGCGGATTCATGTACTTGATAGTAGTCATTGAATGGTACTCCCGTTTAATAATTAGTTGGAACTATCCCAAACATTGGAGCGAATGAAATAGCAATTCCAACGGCTAATTTAAGATTTATGTTTTTAGGTATGTCACAAAGACGATAAAAGATAACGCAGGAGGGTGCAAACATGAATGTACAGCGAATTATAGTCGCTATCACGGGGGCTACCGGAGCAATTTACGGTGTTCGTTTGCTTGAAGCTTTACAGGAATGTCCGGGCGTGGAAACTCACCTTATTTTGAGCAGTTGGGCTGAAAGAACAATAGCTTTAGAGACAAATTATGATATTGAGGCGGTACGCAAAAAGGCCAATTTCTGCCACGATCTGCGTAATGTGGGAGCAGCGGTTGCCAGCGGTTCTTTTCAAACAAGCGGTATGGCTGTTATTCCCTGCAGCATGAAAACACTGGCAGCAATAGCCCATGGTTTGGCCGAAAACTGTTTTGCTCCTGGAGTTTTATGATTATGCGTCGGTATCAGTAATGTGGTCACCTAGTGCAGATTTCGTCAATGACTAGAGTTAGTTCGCGCAGAATGATTACTTATATTTTTTATGCTGTTCAACAGTCAATATAAGGTAGTTTTGTCAAACAGCTGAAGGGATACCCTATTTGTACTGAATAGACCATTAAACGAATTATCAACTTTTCTCCTTTAGTAGCTTGATTAATAACGTGAAGGCTTACATATTATTTCATGAATTTTAGTTTCAAATATACTACTTGCGTGTGAGGGAGTTATTATTACTGCAGTATCGGCTCCTTTACTTGTACCTCCTATTGCAATAATTGGTTCTCCATATGGTATTAAACCTGCGTCCAAAGCCATTATTGATACCTCAACGCAAACTTTCGTTCCATTACTAAGCATTCGCAAACTATGAGCTATTATTTCAACCGGGTATGCTCCTCCAAAAGTTCTGCTAATACCTCTTTCCGCTCCACTTAATACATGAGTGGTCGTTAAAACCTTAATTCCTAAATCTGTAAGTTCACTCCGAACTTCTTGCGGCACTCTACTTTTACCTGGTTCCACAGAACCATTAACGCTAGTTACACATATAACATTAATATTATTGGCGTTCCCTATAAGTTTAGCTGTCTCGCCAGTAGAAGAAGCTACTACTAAGTATTTGATATTTCTTTCCACTGCAACTTTTAATGCCAAATCGATAGTATCTTTTGTGTTTATTGCACCAGGTGAATCAAAATACATAATTTTTACCACACCTTTCTTTGATAAATTTGACACTTATTCAAGCATCAGATCGTCGAACAAATCGACAAAGGTTTAGGAAATGTCAAATGATGCTGATATTATTCTGATGGTATGCTACTTATACTTAGGAGTTGATTCAGATACAATGTTAGCTTGGCAGATTTGGGGTTATAGCCCAAGCACTAGTTGGACGGAAAAAACATTGAAAGTGCATTGGTGATGATAGTATCTCAGAAAATGAGATTGCTGTAGAGTTTGCTACTAACACCGTAGCTGTTCTTAGCACAGGAAATCTAAAGGAAATTTGGCTAAACTAGTATTCAGTGAGGGACTGTAAATACAAAATTCTGATTCACCTTTCTGCGATACTGCGTAAACTAGTGGCTGAAGTGCAAGTTTTCTTCAGCCACCACACTTTTAAGTATCTTTGGTCCCCTGGAAGTTCAAGTAAGCCGTTGGTCAAATACCATATTGAGTCAATTGAATGATATTTAATAATAATGATCATTCCCTTTACTCAGGAACCCATTTAGAATTGACTTAAGAAACTTCAGTCCACCTGGAATTCAAGAAAATATAGGGCGAGCACATTGAAAATGTCGGACTAAACGTTTTGGTCTCACCACTCACTGAGCTAACGGTATAATCATTTAAATAATTATTTTCCTAGCCCATGGCATATGGCCAGTAAATTGCTAAGAAAAGCAGCGCTTGCAAAAATATTACCCCGCTAATAAAAAACCCATATTTAGTTATATCACTCCAAGTAGCAGTACCAAATCCGAGAGAAAGAATAATCGGAGTCCCCTGATAAGGGAATATATACATTCCCGCACCGTATGGAACCAACATGGCAATTGCCTTGGCAGGTAAAATATTTGCCTGTAGCAACAACGGTGTTAGTAAGCTGATTTCAGCCATAGTCTCCAGGATAATATGCAGGATAAAAACAATAACAATTAGAACAAAACCCGTAACTAAAAAATTGCCGGTAGACAAGATACTTAATCCGCTAATGTAATTCGCTGCCCACTTTGCAAAACCTGTATCATTTAAGACAACACCAATTGAAAAATTGGCCCCGCCAAAGATGAAGACATGCCATGGCAGTTTTTTGAAATTTTCAAATGTGAGAAAACCAATACCTGGCAATAACAGCATCCCTGCAACAAGAGCGCCGACAGCAGTGGTATTGATGCCGGTCCTAGAGCCTGTTATCCACAAGATCAGTGCAGAAGAAACCAGGATCGCGGTTCTTATTTCATTGGCGCTTATCTTGCCTAAGGCTTGCCGTTGCTCCATCAATTTTTCTTTTGCTGCCGGACTACTTATGTCAACCTCCGGCTTATAAACACGCGTTACATATAACCAAGTCGCTATCATGGGTATGGGAGCAGCAATCCACATACACGCCAGCCAGTCCAACCAGGCTATTTCTACACCTGCAATTGTCTTCGTAAGGCCGACCGCGATAAAGCTTGCAACCGAACCGGTAAGCGGTATTCGCCCCATCAACAACGCGAAAATAGCAATGAAGCAGGTTAGGGCTGCACTGAGCTCGGTCCGTTTTGTCTTATCCACACCTACGGCGTCCAATATCCCCACAGCCAGTGCCATCAAAAGGGCAACGTAAGCAACTGCGGACGGAATTAAGAAAGGCGCCGCGAAACATAGGAGAATAAACATTCCTATCAAACGGCCAAACGTAAGGTTGACGGAAGTGATTACCATAGTAACAAGGCGTTTTCCTAAACCCGACACATCAACAGCTTGCGCCATGATCAAGCCAAAAGGGAACATCCAGATGCTCGCGCTGGAATACCCGGAAAAGGCCTTTTCTGCCGGGACAGTGCCGGTTACCATAAGTAAAATGCAAGCAATTAAAGCGGGGATGACCGGGGGCATTACCGTAAAGATCCACCAAGTAGCTGTCATAAGTGAAATGCCTAGAGCGTGCCGTGCTGCTACCGATAGTCCCTGAATTGGTGTGAACCATAAAATCAACAAGATCACCGGCCCCAAAAACAGCCCCAGAAGTTGAAAGTAATTCATACCAAAAAATGGTTTTACCGGATCCCCGGCCGGTTTGATCACAGTGCCTTGAGTAACACCCATTTTTTTCACTCCCTTATTTATTTTAGCAGCACCATTTTCCCCATCACTATATTTATAGGGTGTCATCCCTGCTTCAGGAGCAAAGCAGGGATGATTAGATAACCTCAAATTAAACCGGCAATTGTTTTCTTTATATCTTATTTCTCATCTTTATTTCTCATCTTTATTTCTCCTCTTCAATTTCCTCGCTCTCTTCTTGCGGGAATTCGTTGCCACAGAAAGGACAGATTAAATTATAGGTTTTATGTCTCATATCCTCCCAATGACAATGGAACTTGCCCTTGCATTTTGGACATACAGCATTAAACATCTTGACCATTGATCTTACCTCCTGTCAATTTGGCTAGTTCTTGCTGGCTAACTAGATTCTCCACTTTTACCCTTGCAAGTGCCTCTTCGGGTACTCTAACTCGTTCAGCGAAAGGCCTGCCTAAGGGTTTGGTGGCATCAATAATCATTTTCGTGGTCATAATATCATCGGTTTGGGAAGGTTCTAAAGTATTCCCTTTGACATTTTTTATAATATCCACGTCATTGTCAGCCTGTACGCGGGTAGCAACCGCCCACATCACTTCCTGCTCGTTAAAAGGATCTACATCTGCATCCACTACGACTACATTCTTAACAAAATCACATTCCCCCATCGCAATAAACGCAGCCTGTTTGCTCTCCCCATTCACCTTTTTGTTTATAGAAATGTAACAATTAAAACGGCCAGTACCAGAATCCGGTAGGTGTATCCCTTTCACCGTGGGGACTACTCCTTTAATTCGGTTATACAGTGTTCCCTCTTTAGGTATGGCTCCAAGTACCCAGTTGTCTTTATGCCCGACAAATATGTCCTGGTAAACGGCATCTTTACGATAGGTTATCGCTTTTACGTCTATTACCCAACGTAGTCTTTGCGGTCCGAAGGTGCCGGGAAATTCACCGAATGGTCCTTCCACCTCCCGCACATTAGGTAAAACTTCACCTTCAATTAAAATATCAGCATCAGCCGGTACCATAAAGGAATCTCCCCAGGTTTCAGAAGCGGTTACTCTTAATGGCTCATTCATTATTGAACCAGTCAATTCATAATCGTCCACGCCGAACGGGGACACATTAAGAGCTCCCAGATAAAAAGCCGGATGGTGACTTACCACGATTACCACAGGGGTTCCTTTCCCCGCCTCCTCATTCTTGCGCACAATTTGCCAGTTGTGACGGGGCGACATATGCAAGCCCAACTTCCTCGGCCCTTTGTACATAGTGCGAAGAAAAGCTATGTTATAAGCACCTGTGTCGGGATCCCGCATGACGGGCGTCATATCAATATAAGGCCCCCCGTCCATATAATGATGCCTGACAATGGGGAATTCGCTCAGATCAACTTCATCCCCCATTTTGATAACTTGTTTGACCGGCGCTTCCTGCTTGGACAATTCAACTGGCGTTTTACGTCCTGCTTCCCGGAGGGCGTATTCTAAACCAAGCGAATTACCGACCTGGTCTTGCCCTAATCCCATGGCCAAAGCGCAGCGTTTGCGTGAAGCATAAATGTTAGTTACCAGAGGAAAACGTGAGATCTCTCCTTTGAGATTAAGACATTTAGAAAACAATGTTAAGGGATAATTACTCTGTTTCTCTAAACGCGTCAACAAAGCTGTAACATCAAAGCCTGCCGGATTGACTTCTCCTTCAACATGTAATATTTCCCCTTGGTGTTCGTTCTCGAGGAAATTAAGATATTCCCTAATCCCTTTGGCCATATATATACCTCCTGTTTTTAGTTTAATTAGCAAGGTGGTTTAAGGGTGTGACCAGCAGTATATCCTTCTGGTATTTTCATCTGTCCCAAATTGATCCATATTATCTTTTAGCTGATACGTTAGTAATTAGTGTTTAACTATCCCACGCTACTCGACCGCTTACCCCGCTCGTCGATAAATCTTTTACCTTTATAATCTGAACGCGCTTTTCCCTGCTTCTCCAGCATGGCGATGTACTCCCTTAAGCCTCCGATATGTTTTTTACAACTAGATAATTACATCGGGATTATCAACTAGAATAATGTGCAGCCTCTTAAAGTGTAAGCTTAAGCCATATTTCACCACCCAATAACATGTTGCAACTTACCAGCCGTATGGCTAACATAAGTTTATCGCTTTAGTTCAGAATCCAATTTAACAGTCATTCCGTTTCCATAATATTCCTGGATTTGCTAGCTATAGAGGTGGCAAGATTTTTATATAATTGATAATTAATAATTTTCAAAATTTTCTTTGGTTGGTATTAACATATTATATTAAAATGGCAAGGTTAATATTACTTTCCGTAATTGTTAAATATTGACACCGAGAGGAATGTATTTATAGTTAAGCAGTTTAGGGATTAATAATGTAGACAAGCAATCATTAAAAAAAACCGCCCATCATCTGTGATGAGCGCCCTTTTTTTCTCTTCCTGTTCATCAGCGTCACAAGGCATGAAGGAAACCGTCTGCCTAGACTACCGGGTCGGCAATAACGATGTGGACTAATTCATCATTATCCCTCTTGAAATTTTACAAGGTCAAATTAGCCAACTGCTCTGCCTGGTTTATCTTTGCTGATCTCGGTCCGACCAGACCAACTTCACCCCAGCGGCGTGTCAAGTTGTGCGGTAAGCCAAACTGGTCCATCACCCGTCCCACTAAGTGGTTAACTAGATCGTCAATGGAAGCCGGGTGGTTGTAGAAAGCCGGCATGGGTGGGACTAGATAGGCGCCGGCCCTGGTTACCGCAAGCATATTCTCAAGATGGATGGTGCTCAGAGGGGTTACACGCGGGACCAGAATTAGTTTCTTTCGTTCCTTCAGCATCACGTCGGCAGCACGGATAATGAGGTTTTCAGCCAGGCCATGGGCTATTGCCGCCAGTGTTTTCATACTGCAAGATATGACTGCCATACCGCTTGTTTGGAATGAACCGCTGGCAACCAACGCCCGCATTATGATTATAACAACCATATAACATAAATTGGATAATTTGAGCCTAGGGACCATGTAAATGCTGCTCAACAATAAAGGCCTGAGTGGAGATTAATCATGTCCGAACATATCGTAAAATTTACTAATGTGACTAAAAAGTATCTTGGCCGGATGGCCTTGAACAACGCTGGCTTTGACCTGCCGCGGGGGAAAATTGCCGCCCTGGTGGTCATTAGGAGTTAACGCAGCTAAGATTAATAAGGCAATGGAAGATGACATAACCATTTTAAACTCAGAGTCCATCGGTCTTAATGTCATTTTGGGGGAAATCAATTTTATTTCCATATATGCCTCGAATATATTGTCATATTAATGAGCGTTAAAGGAAATGTGCCTAGCTATGCAAATAGGATGGTTTTTGCCCTCAGCGCTTTAATGTTATTCGGTTTCTCTTTTATATTCTAAAATATCTCCAGGCTGACATTCTAAAGCCTTACAAATCGCCTCTAGAGTTGATAATCGAATCGCTTTTGCCTTTCCATTTTTCAATATAGAAAGGTTAGCCATTGTTATTCCAACCCTCTCTGAAAGTTCTGTTACGCTCATTTTCCTTTTAGCCAGCATCACATCGATATTGATTATAATCGGCATGTTATTCACCTCAAACCGTTAAATCATTTTCTGATTTTATATCTATGGCATTTTTTAATAGCTTTTGAAGAACAGCAGCAAAGACTGCAACCACCATTGAAGCAAAAATCATGACCATTCCGATTGGTATGATACCTGGGGCGTCATCTACCTCCCCCATGAGATAGAAGAGTGGCATGCCTGCCACATACAAGATACTGATTGTAATTGCACAGTTTTTTATATTCTTTAAAGCCTTTACAGATAATTCCGAGAACGCTTTGTTCTTGTCAATATAGCTTAAAAGTTTAAAAGCTTGATACAGAGCAAAGTAAAAAGGTATCGCCGTTGCATACAAATCGATGAAAACGAGATATTTCATATAAGACCAATCTGGAAACAATTCTGTCGCAAAATTCGCTATCTCAGGCACCAAAAATATACACAAAGCAAGAACTGGAAAGCCCATAAGAATAACAGCTAACTTTAAAAAGAGTGTTTCTCGGTTCATAAAAGCACCTCACTTGTTTTATTTTTAATTTGATTTTAACACATAATTTATTGTATTATAATAAATTATTATCGAAATTTATTATATTTTTATTGTCCTAAAGTATAAATTCAACCCTCACCCTTTACGCGCTAAAGTTTATTTCTGCGTATTAGTGCGGCCCCCTAAACAGAAAGTTCCCCCAAACCATCAATCTGAGGGAACATAAAAAATCTTTAAACCGCTCTATCAGTGCAACTACCTCAACATGTGTTTTGGCTATAAGATGATACAAATACTCAAATTGTTTATCGTTCGGCAGTGGGTCTTTTAGGGGGTCTGGGGGTCGGTGATTATACTATTGTATACAGCTAATGCATCGGTAATATTATACTGTTCCGAATGGTGATCTCCTTTTGCACCACCTGAAATCAGAATATATTCTTGTTTACCCACTTTGGCTAGACTCGCGAGACATAGACCGGCCTCATCGGTATATCCAGTCTTTCCCCCTAAAATTTCCCCATCAATAATGTTTTGATTGTTGAGGTCTTCAAACATGGTACTGTAAAAGGTTATCCCTCGAGGGTGCTTATTAGTGGGTTGTGTGGAATGACGGAATGAAATAAAAATCTCCCGGAAAGTATCATTTTGCAAAGCATAGCGTAGAAGAATGGACAGATCTTTGACTGTTGTGTAGTGGTTTACATTGTGGAGTCCGGTCGCATTTTCAAAATGGGTATTTTCCATGCCAAGATCTGCCGCCTTTTGATTCATTAAGTTTACAAAATTCTGTTCTGATCCCGCAATCTGATCAGCAAGTCCAATACAGCACTCCGCGCCGCTCGGCAGCATTACTCCGTATAACAGATCGATTGCCCTGACCTGCTCACCCGGTTGGAAACCTGCCATTGATGCATCTGCTTTGTACAGCCCCTGAAACGTAGAATTGGCAAGTTTGATTTTTCCCTTCAGATCAGGTAAATTTTCTATCGCGACAATGGCTGTCATCATTTTAGTCAAAGAAGCGGGATAGATTCTTTTTTCGCTATTTTTCTGCATCAGGATAGTATGATCTTTTAAACGGATCAGAATCGCATTAGGACTGTTCAGCTTGTCGGAAGATATTGAAACAGAGGGATCGGGTTCTATCTTTGACGGAGGAACCAGTGTAGTTCTATCGTCAGAATCGGGGGTTATCTTTAAAGAAGAATATGACGAGGTTTTATCGTCATATTCTTTCTCAAATATATGATGGTTTCCTGAAGTAATGATAGATTTGTAAACCGAAGCAGCAATTACAACCGCCAACAAAAAAGTTACAAATATGCGTATTCCTGACTTTTTCTTTTTTACTTTTCGTACCATAATAAAACAGCTCCTTATTCTGTGCTGGTATTATTCAACCACAGAATAAGGAGCAATGTTGGAATTCCAGCTTATGAATTTCTTAAGATTTTCTTATCTCGGTATCTGGATTTTCACTGTGACATACATGTTCTTTGCGACACTACTGCATCTTAATAGTTGTAAAAATAGGAATAAATCTTATTAAGGAGAAAATCACCATATCTTAAGGTTTTATTAAGACATTTCGTTTTTAAATATCCTATAATAAACAAGTTAATTACAACGGAGGTGAATTTAGTGATCATTAAGATTTTAATGTTTATTATAGTGTCGATTACATGGTTTGTTAGTACTTTGCCATTCTTGATTCCATACCATATACTACTGACCTCTCAAAGCAAAAAGATTGGCTATAAACTGTCAATTGAACATATTGTAATCGTATATATCTTTGTGTACTACCTTACTGGTGTGCTAAGTTTTACTGGTATCTATACCATTTCAAGGAATATTGTTCATAACAGCTTTGGAATAATAACACCAAAGGGGTTGAATATTCCACCGGATGAGATTAATCTGATTCCATTTCGTTGGATTACAGAGGGTGTTCGCCCATACATAGAAAATATATTACTTTTTATACCTCTTGGATTTATGCTTCCATGTATTTGGAAAAAGTATGAAATGTTATGGAAAACAGCATTATCCGGTATTACATTCTCTCTTATAATAGAATTGAGTCAATTGTTCAATAGAAATCGAGTAACGGATATTGATGATTTACTGATGAATACTCTCGGAGCGTTAATCGGATGGGTAATTTTTAGGCTGCTGAAAGAACATTTATCAAAATTACAGGACAAGGTTTCTGTCCAAAGTATCAATATCGAAAAAATTCCCTTGCTCCTTCGTGAAGAGGCATGTTTTTATATGGCCAGCGCATTCGCCGGTATGTTCTTTGTGTATAACCCATTTTTAATTTACCCATTTTTAAGATCTTTATTTAATTAACAAAAGGACAAGGCTATCTGACTTAAGCAGATAACTTGTCCTTTTCTTGCTTTTGTGGAAGCATGACAGTAAAGACTGTCTTTTCTGTATTACTTTGCACGAAAATATTGCCTCCATGCGCGTTTGCGATTTCTTTGGCAATAGCCAGTCCAAGCCCGGCACCGCCTGTATTGGTAGAACGGGATGTGTCCAGCCGAAAAAATTTCTCAAATATCGTTTCCAGTTTTTCTCGTGGGATAGGATTACCTTGATTCGTAAAAGTTATAATAATATTTTTATCTTGCTGCTGAGCGGAAATATCAATGACGCTGTTTTCATAACTGTAGGCTATTGCGTTTTTCAGGATGTTATTGAATACACGGGCCAGTTTGTCTGCATCTCCCCACAGAGTGAGTCCGTCAGGCACATTGACTGACACCTGCTTTTCCTGTGGAGTCAGCATTGGATAGAATTCATCTGCCACCTGCTGGAGCATGAACAGTAAATTGGTTTTTTCCTTATTCAAAACAATAGTTTGAAGATTAAATCTTGTAATCTCAAAAAACTCATTTATAAGCTGCTCTAACCGATAAGCTTTTTCCAAGGTAATACCGACATATTTTGCCTTCTGTTCAGGAGGCATATCAGGAGCTTCATCGAGAAGACTTAAGTATCCTATAACGGAGGTCAGAGGTGTCTTTATATCATGAGCCAAGTAAACTACCAAATCATTCTTGCGCTGCTCGGCATCAAGAGCAGCTTTCTTTTGTTTTTCCAAGTAGTTTTTTATCTGATTTAGCTTATTTTCCATAAAATCCAATTCTGGTGATAATGTAATTTCATCATCGGATTTCTCAGTAAGTTTATCCATTCCAGCACTGATTTCATCAAAATATTTTGTGAACCAAGAAACAGAAAAAATAACTAAAAATATTAGGATTACAACAAAAAGGATCATGTCCATATTGTTGCGAATCACCAACTGATAGATTTCCTGTGCGTCCGAGTTTCTAAAATGAAAAGCGTTGACTAAAAATTGAACGATACGATCTCCAATCTGTCCACGCAGGATATAGCGCAATAGATAAACAGCCACAGCGGCGGCAACTGTAATCAGAAGCATTTGAAAAAATACTTTCCTTTTCAGTTTTGTATAATCATTCCTTCTTTTATCTCTCTTACTTTTCAATTTTATAGCCAATCCCCCATACCGTTTTGATATATTTGGGATGTTCCGCGCTGTCGTGCATTTTTTCCCTTAAATGTCGGATATGAACCATTACCGTATTATTGCTGTTAGTGAAATACTTATCTCCCCATACCTCATGGAACAATTCTTCCGAACTTACCACCCGTCCGCGATTGGAGCAAAGGACCCAAAGAATTGAAAACTCTGTAGGAGTGAGAGATAGCTTTTTTTCATTTAGCATACATTCATGGGTATCCATGTCCAATACCAAGCCGGAAAAGGCAATCAAGTGTTCTTCCTGGTTTGGCTCCGCAGAATTATATTTGGTAAATCTCCGGAGCTGCGCCTTTACACGGGCAATAAGTTCTAATGGACGGAACGGCTTGGTGATATAGTCGTCCGCACCTAATGTCAGCCCGGTAATCTTATCGATTTCTTCTTCTTTGGCTGTCAGCATGATAACCGGAAAATTATGCTTTTCCCGGATTTGCTGACAGATTGAAAAACCGTCTACATCGGGAAGCATGACATCCAAAATGGCGAGGTCTACTTTTTCATTTTCAATACAGTTAAGGGCATCCTTGCCGTTATAAAATTTAAAGATATTATAGTTCTCATTTTTCAGATAAACTTCAACCAAATCGGCAATTGCTTGTTCATCATCAACTATTAAAATATTTGCAGCCAAAAGCGTCATCTTCTTTCTTATCCCCATAATTATTATACCGCAAAGCAATAATCCATTTTATAGCTTTTTACTTATGAAAATCTTAAGATTTTCTGAATATCGCGATACTGACAACTGATTCTTAATCGGGACAGGTGGCTTAAAAATACCGAGCACCGGCTGTCGCACTCCGGAACCATGTCAATTTACACTGCATTATTCAGCCACTACCCCACTTATCCTATACGTTCTAAAGAACATATACCCCCCTTGGAAATCCTTATTCTCAGCCACCTTTTTGAACTTTTGGATTTTTTGCACCCCCCAGGTTTATTTTTCCTCGAAGGTCACCTGGAGAACTTAAAAGTCAACGGGTGGAATCAACCTAAAAATAGAGCAAATAAAATTTATATATGCAAATAAGGGTATGAAAATTTGAAAACATTCAAAAAATAACTATAAATTTTCTCAGATAGGATGTGTTTTTATGGCACTTTTAGGAAATCCCTTTGTGGCAAATGTTTCAAAACAAATGTCTAATGAAGAATTGGCCCAGGCCCTGCGAGTTGATATCGCAGGAGAACTTGAAGCCATTATCGGATACGAGGCTCACGCAATGGCAACAAATGATGAACGCGTAAAAAAGATTCTTTATCATATTGCTGATGAGGAGAGAAGGCATGTTGGTGAACTGCAGCAACTGCTTTACATGATTAGTCCAAGAGAAGCAGAACACACTGAAAAAGGAAGACAAAAAATACAGCAGCAGCAGGCACAAAATTTTCAGGCACCCTTGCAATGATTTAGTTAATGGAAATTACTGGTTTGCTAATCATAAAAAAAGGCAGACCCAGGTAATTATTTTCTTGGATCTGTCAACCTTTTGTATCGGTTCTGTTATAGTTTTCTGGAGGGGTTTTTCAAGCTGTGGTGATATTTCAAAATCCAAATATCTATTAACATCGGTATTTAGATCCAGCTTGCCCGCTTCAACAAGCTGCATTACTGCAGTCCAGGTAATTAATTTGGAAGTAGAACCAATACGAAAAAGGGTAGTGTCGGCATCAACCGGGATATTATTCTCAATATCAGCCCATCCGAATCCTTTCTTATATACAATTTCACCATCCTTCACAACCGATATGGTTGCATTGGGAATATGATATTTCTCCAGCTTGGATTTCATTGTATTGTCAAAAAAGGCTTCCAAGCTGGTATCTTGAATGTTGTTTGCAGAAGCAACAGTTGCCGATAAGGCTAAAACCAAGATTATCAAAAAACTAACGAACGTAAGATATTTAATCTTTTTAAACATTTTATCACCCCTTCGACTTTTTACTTTAATTGATTCTTACTTAACCGGGCAGATAGTATTACATCATTAGCCGCACTTGATAACAAATCCACCAAATCCTGCATTTCATAATCTTTGGGCAGTAAGCCATTGGCAACCATTACCGAGAGGCCTAACTGAAATATCTTCATTTTCAATAAAATGGTTTTTAACTCATCCACTGTGAAATCTTCCAACTCAGGATCCTTTTTCATCTCTTCAATCAAGGCCGGTGTTATTTTCTCATCATAAACTTTTATGCGGCTATTATTTGTCATGACTAAATCTCTGAAAATGGTGCTGTATTCCGAAGCAAACCTTAGACTTGCCCTCCCGATATCATGAAATGGGTTTCCTGAACTTTCTTCGCATAAAAGCTGTTGACTAATACTTATTATCCTCTCTATAAAAGCTTCATTCAGATCATCAACATTTTTAAAATTTACGTAAATGGGGGCTACAGAACTGCCCATTTGTTCTGCGATTTTTCTCATGGTAATACCATCAATTCCTTCTGTTTTAGCTATTTCAAAGGCTGCATCAATTATTTGATCCCTGGTAAATTTAACCTTAGGTCCCATAGTAACAGCACTCCTTTGTGTAACAAGTCTTATATAACATATGTTATATCATATGATTCTATTTGGCAATAGTTGCTTCAAAATATATTTAGCCTATTGATTGGATAGATGAGTAGGCTAAATTAATCTGTCTTATGTTTATAATTCTATATAATTCTCCTAATATAGGCATCAATAGCTTTCGTTAAAAGGTGCACACCCGCAGGGCTATCTTTCAACGATTTCAAGGGTGGGGGTGACACTCCTGCTTAGCTGTTCTCCAATATCACGTCCCCTAAATACAAAAATATCCTCTCCCATGTGAGAAAGTTGAGTATCTTACAATCACAAATAATTGCAAGAAAGTTAAGAGAGGCAGACCCTGCAAGAACTGGTCTGTCTCTCTTTTTTTAGGAAACAATGCGAAATTCGGTATCCCTAGTACGGCTTGGCAGCAGCGCGAAATTCCGCTTTCCAATTCATCCCCGACCTCCTCTCTTAGCTTAGAAAGGGAGCGGCCACAGGCCGAAGTGGTAAAGGTTTGTCACGGCTTTTTTGCCGCCGCATCTTCTTTAATAAGCTTTACCGAGACTAATGTGATCCCTAGATCCCTGATTCGGCTGAGCATCGCATGCAGTTCGGCCTGGTCGCGCAAAAAGCCTGCAATCTGTGTGCTGCCGTCGGGGAGTGGCCTCAACTCTAACCCCTCGAAACTCTCGGCCCGTCGGGCGCCCAGGTGACCATGGACAATTAATTCGTAATACTCCATTTTCATTCATCCTAACTGTTTTGTTGTGTTATCCCGATTAACCGGCTTCCCACCAGGTATTGCTCCTGCAAAGTTGCTTAACAAACCAAGCAAAGGGGTGCCGGCTTTTACCGCGCCCCCCCTCACGGCGCCCGTCAGGCAGCGTTACCGTTAATTGAGCCCGGCCCCTTTTTCGCTCGCAAGAGGTTAATGGCCAGCACCAGCACCCACAGCATGATAGCATAGATGTTTACGCGTTCCTTGAGTCCCATCCACGGAGTTGGCAACTGTGCCACCATCCGGGGAACGTCCATGCTTACCCAAGCACCAAATATGATAATTATCAGGATCGCCGCGATCGAGAAGAGGCGGAACCTCTTTCCGTGTGCCGCGGCTCCGAACCACATGGCGCCCAAAAAGAAGAGCGACGACACAAATGTGCCGATTGGATGCATAGGGCCACCTTCAGCCAAAGCTTCACGTAAGGGCATGGGGAAGAACAGTCCCGTCACATATCCCGTAAGCGCGTATCCGACCAGCAGTATTCCCGTGATACGCAGGGCGCGTCTTTGACTGCCTATTGCCCAGACGCCTAGTCCGAAGGCGGTCACAAGCACGGTGTATATACTAAATAGCGAAATGACAAGCGGTCTGGTCGGGGCTCCGACAGCATTCAGTTCGCTGATGTTTTGAGCGGTCCAACTGTAGGTCTCCCACCGCATGGACGCAAGTATGTCGGTACCGACATAAAGCAGCGAAGAGAGGATACCGCAGATGAGCAGGGCAATCTGTTCCGTTTTGAGTGCTTGCGGGTCTTTTCCGGCTTGAATTGTTGTTGGTTTCATTTGTCACCCTCCTGAAAAATATGGTTTAAGTGATTTGACATATTCATTTTAGCGCTGGGCAAGATTGGCGGGACCACCCGAAAGGGTGGTGCTGAGGATGGTTTTCGGGGTAGCGGGAGCAAAGATCAGGGGTGGATTTTCCAGGGGATGGCAAGAGGAAAGGAGTGAGGAAAAAGAAAGACCGGACACTGTCCGGTTTTGGAGGATCATATTCGTAGGATTATGAGCATGAACCCACGCCGGGAGCTTATGCGACCAAACAGATCTCCGCGGTAGTATGGGGACTGGCGACTCCTTAAATCAGACCCAATTCCTTTGCGCGCCCCACGGCCTGGATCCGGTTTCCCACTGCCAGTTTACCGAAGATGCTTTTTAGATGCCACTTGGTCGTGTTCAGCGAGATGTAGAGCCGGTGGGAAATTTCCACGTTGGAGAGACCTTCGGCCAGGAGCTTCAGCAATTCTAGTTCCCGTTCGGTCAAGGGTTCGACAAGTTGGGGATGCGACTTGGCAGGCCCGGCTTTGGATACGTTGAACGCCGCCGCCAATCGATCGACGAAGCCTGGGGCGGTGTCCCTGACCATTGGCAAAAGCGGGGCAACTGCCGGTCCCTGATCCAGGAAAGCGCGTACGTACCCCTCCGAAGCAGCTAGGGTCGCGGCCCGCCTTAGCGCTGCAACAGCCTTTTCTCTTTGCCCGAGCGCTTCCAGAGTTAGCGCCTGCAGCACGCGAAAGGGAATCAGCCGGTTCAGGCGGCCCTCGGCCTCGGCCTTCGCGGCCATCCTTTCAACAAGGGCTGACGCCTGCTCCGGGCGGCCCATATCCAACAAAAGGCGGAGATAAGTCAAGTAGCCGGGTTCCCGCCGCATATTCGGCGAATCATTGGGCGAGAGACGCCATTCCTCGGCCCAACGCATTGCGGCGGTCGTTTCACCATGACGCCTTCTGAGTTCCGCCTCCACTACGGTGCTGGTAAAGAGGTCATCTTCCGAGGCATGCAGTCTTCCCCCAGCCTGGAGCGTTTCCATGGCGGCCGCGTATTCGCCCAAAGCATCCAAGGTCAAAGCCAGTTTTTCCTCACCCTGCATATCATCAAGGTAAGATATGGCCCGGCGGAGTTCCAGGCCTGTCTCCAGCAGTAACCGGGCCTCTAAAAGCTCATCCGCCTCATAAGCAATGACGCCTAGGCGTACCGCAAGTATTCCTCCAAAGGCAGAGGGTCTGCCCATCCCATCCAGAAGCGACTGGTAGTTCCGGCGGCAAATCGTTTCCGCCTCCCGGCGCCGCCCGCGTAATTCGAGCAGACGACTGAGGCAGGCCACTGTCACTACGGAGATGAAAGCCCGGGGGAACGTTTCGGTGAGCTTGCAGGCCTGGTGGAAAGCTGTTTCGGCCCCATTCATATCACCGAGACGCGCCAGGCTCTGACCCAAGGTGTTTAGAGTCGACGCGCGGAGTACTGGATCGGTCTTCCCGTTGAATGACCCTAGCGCTTCGCGGGCGAGGCCGGCAGCGCGGGCGTTATCTCCCTGATGGCCGGCGATATGCGCTTCCAGGCTCAGCAACCGGCCCTGGTTGTAAGCAGACATTTCGGCCCGTTGCGCGGCCGGTATTCCCGCCAGAAACGCTACGGCTTCCTGAGGGCGCCCTGCAAGATATTGGACCCATGCTTTGACGGCGATAAGATCGCTGCTGGCGAGCAAAATCTTATCCGGTAAGGACTCCAGCCAACTCCGCAGGGTGGCCAGTTCACGTTCACTCTGGAGAAACATCTCCGGTAAGGCCGCGCGTATCAGGCGTACGGCCTCCGTCATCTCCCCGGCGGCCAACGCCTGTTTCACCGCTTCAGGCAGATCCCCCCGACCCTCGAACCATTTAGCGGCCTGGCGATGTACCTTTGCTCGCTCGGCTTTTCCCATCTCCGTCCGCATCGAATCGGCGAAGAGATGGTGGTAGCGGAACCACTCCCTCTCCCCGTCCAACGGGATAAGGAAAAGGTTGTTCGTTTCGATTTTTCGCAGCATCTCGCGGCTGTCGTCACGGTCCGTCACCTCGTCGCAGAGCGAGGGGGTGAAACGGTCCAGCACTGCGGTGCGGCGGAGGAATTCCCGAATCCCAGGGTCTTGCAGGCTAAGCACCTCATCCGCCAGGTAGTCAATAATATACCGGTGGCTGCCGCTGAAAGCGGCCAGAAAGGACTCGGTCTCCTCCGGATTGCGTCCCTGTAAACTCAGCGCGGCTAACTGCAACCCGGCGGCCCAGCCCTCAGTGCGTTTGGTGCAGGATGCCACGGCCTCGTTGCGCAGGGCTAAACCCATGGCCTTTAAAAACTCTTTCGCCTCATCCACGGTAAAGCAGAGATCCTCCATCCGCACCTCTGTCATCTCGCCGCGCACCCGCATACGGTTGAGGGGGAAAGGGGGGTCCGCCCTGGTGACAAGGAGCAAGCGGAAGTGCGGCGGCAGGTGTTGCAGGAGGATACGAATCAAGTCATGGGCGTAAGGATTGGTGAGGGCGTGATAATCGTCGAGGACCAGGAAAAACGGGCTTGGTGACGGTATTATCGCGTTTAGCAACTCTATGGCCACGATTTCCGCCGTTGGTAGTTGGGGTGAAGCGAGCAGCGAGCCGACATAGGAGCCAAATTCGGGAGCGGCGTTTACAAGAGCGGCAGCCAAATAGGCCAGGAAACGTGCGGGTTCGTTCTCGGTTTCCTCCAGGGAAATCCACGCCTGGGCATTGTCCAGGCCTGACAGCCAGGAGGCGACAAGAGTGGTCTTGCCGTAACCGGCCGGCGCGGAGATCAGGATGAGGTGGCACCCCGGCCGCAACCCCGCATCAAGCAGCTCTAATAAACGCGGACGCGGCACCAAGTGCTCACGCGCACAGGGAGGATGAAGTTTTGTGCCGATGATAGCCTGTGTCCCGGCCATAACGTCTCCTTTCAGCTTGCCGGCCAGTTCCACAGCCCATTTCCAGACTGCGTTTCAGGCGCGGTAGTCACCCTAAGGAATTGGGCTGAGCCTGCGGAAGCAAAAATTTCCGGGAAAATTCAGTTTGAAATTTCACAAGTATGCTATAACTGCTCCAGATGAAAGGTGATAAACATGGGTCAGCATGCAAGGCTGTCTACCAATATTATAAATTCAAACCTTTGATTCCTCAATAACAGGGCTCGGCCTGTTGAAGTAGATTAAAGCGATGCCAGGTGATCAAGTTCACATTGCTCATCCGGCGTCTTCTTGATTTCCTGTACCTATATTCAAAATCTTGCCCGGCCATACCGGAGGTTGAGTATGATAAACAACAAACAACCCGCCAGGGGCGCGGGTAATTTGGACAGCAGCCGGTTAAGCAATCGATTAAGGAGTTATATTTGCATATCACCCAGCAACTCAATTAAATATGAAAGGTTGTTTAGCAATGATTATATCACAACAAATGCCGGGAGCAACAGCATTAGCCGTTAAGAAATCTATCTTGTAACAATTGTTCACAATTTTGTAAAACATGTTCATCCATTAGAAAAGAATGCTTCATATTTTTTCGTTATAATGTCTTGGAAAAGGAGGTGCATAAGTTCAACATATTATTTCATTATATTTAACACAAAAGTGGACAAGCATTTCTTTTAAATTTAACATTTGGCAAACTGCCCGAAAGGTAAGGGCACAAAGAGTGGAGGCTTAATGTAATGGATTTCTATTAAAGAAAGGATAGGATAAATGTGCAGTTTGCTATAGCGCTTATTATTTTTGTTTTCATCTTAGGTGTTTATGAACAAATAAACCATAATAAAAACTTAAACCAGATCAATCTTAGAATCAATATAAACGGCACAAGAGGTAAATCAACTGCAACAAGATTAATTACCGGTATTTTAAAGGAAGCAGGAGCTAAGGTTGTTGGAAAAACGACGGGAACCAGTGCGAGAATTATTTATTGGAACAAGGAAGAAGAAGAACCAATCAAACGAGGCCCTCTAGGTCCAAATATTATAGAACAAAAAGCTGTCGTTAAAAAAGCAGTCAAGCTTGGCGCATCTGCATTTGTAACAGAATGTATGGCCGTAAATCCCGATTACCAGATTATTTTTCAGGAGAAGCTTGTTAAAGCAAATATAGGGGTTATTGTTAATGTTCGTGAAGATCATATGGATTTGTGCGGCCCGACTTTGGATTTTATTGCAGAGTCCTTTACAGCTACAATACCAAAAAACGGAACCATTATTATTGATGATAGCAGTTATAATGACTATTTCACTAAAGAAGCAAAGAAAAGAAACTGCCGGATATTAATTGCAAATGAAAAAGAAATCCCGGATGGTTATATGGAAAAGTTTACATATGTAATTTTCCCGGAAAATGTTGCTATTGCGCTGGCTGTGGCTAAAGCGCTAAACATTGACAAAGATACTGCGTTAAGAGGAATGTTAAATGCTAATCCTGATCCGGGAGCATTAATGATCCATTCCTTAGACAACAAAAGCCCCACATATTTTGTCAATGGCTTTGCCGCCAATGATCCAAATTCCACACGAATGATTTGGGAGCATATAACAGCTCTTGGTTATCCAACAAAAAATCCTATGGTAATTGTAAATTGCAGACCTGATAGGGTTGACAGGACATTACAGTTTGCAGAAGAGGTCTTACCAAATATGGATATTGATATTCTCGTTGCAATGGGTCAGACAGTGAAACCAATTACCGAAGGAGTAAATAGTAAAAAAATATCTCCTCAGAAATACATAAATGCTGAAGGTTGGTCTCCCCATGAGGTTTATAAAACAATTAAGGATTCTTTTATAAACAGAGTAATTTTTGGCATTGGAAACATTCACGGTGGTGGCGATGAATTGATTGAATTGATAATTCACGAAAAATTTAATCTGGAAACGGATCGAGTGCCACAAGTAGTATAGGAGGCAAACAATTGTTAATTACGGATATTTCCATAGTTATAATTTTGGGTGTAATTTTGAGCTTGTTATTTACGGAAATTACCGGAATCTTACCTGCCGGTCTGATTGTACCAGGATATTTAGTTTTACTTATAGATCTGCCCCAGGCTATATTTTTAACATTCCTTATTAGCATCTTGACTTATTTAATAGTTAATTTCGGAGTGAGCAAAGTTACAATTCTATACGGCAAAAGAAAATTTGTAGCTATGATAGCAGTGGCAGTAGTGTTGCAGCTTATTATGTATGCAATATTGCCCTTTGATTATCGTTATATCTCCGGATTGGTAGCAGTTGGTATTATTGTGCCCGGATTATTAGCAAACACAATTCAGCGCCAAGGTTTAGCAACAACATTTTTAAGCACTGGATTGTTATGTGCAATGACTTATGGTTGCACATTACTGTTAAAAGTCAATATATGAGAAAGGAGGTGTAATTAATATATGAGAAAGGAGGTGTAAAATGAACACTTCATACAGGCTAATAAATAACAAACTATACATGAACACATCGGAACCTATCAGAGAAAAAAGTCAGCATGAAGCTCTTGCAGTTCTTAATACACTAACATTGAAAGAAAAATGCCTGTATCTCGTTAAAATCAGCAAGAGAAATACCGGTTTTCAAGCACTTGGGTTAATGGGATTAACTCTGCTGATTATTGCTGCTGATTATCTGTTTACTAGAATTATTTAAGAAAGGAGCAAGATAAGTATGAAAAAACAATCTCTCAAAATTCTGGCTTTAGTTATGTTGTTTACATTTGGAATTGGTATAAGCGCATATGCCTTCATAACAGGCTATCATAGCTTTGCTGAACTAGCTGCAGCCGAAGACCCTTCGAGCTATACCGTTAAAACTAATGTTGTCGGAAGCGATACAACAATTTTAGCTATACACGGAGGCGGTATTGAAAGAGGAACTTCAGAAGTAGTTAAGGCATTGGGCGGGAGCGGTAAATATAACACTTATTCATTTGAAGGGCTTAAAGAGGCTGATAATGGGAGCCTTTTTATGAAGGCTATCAATTTTGACGAGCCAACAGCTGTTAGTTTAGTTAATCAGTCAGATTACACTGTTTCTGTTATCGGAGCTGCCGGCGATGACGAAGTTACTTATATTGGCGGTCAGAATAAGTTGCTGGCAGAATTGATCAGATTACAACTTACTGCCAAAGGATATAATGTACAAACTTTAAGTATTCCTGATCGCATTGCCGGGGTTATGAACAGCAATATAGTGAATAAGAATAAATTGTTTAATGACAGTTATCAGCTTGGCGGCGTTCAGATCGCTATTTCCAAAGGTTTAAGAGATAAGCTCGCAACTGATTCCGGTACCTTAAACGATTATTCAGGCACCATCAATCAAGCGCTAAGCGAAAGCTGGCCAACAATAGTTCAACTCATGGAGAAGATTAATGCTGATAAAGGTCAAGGGTTTTTAAATAGGTTTAACCCTGAAAAGCGTAACTTCGATAAGAAAGTCGACAAAGTATTAGAAAAAGGCGCAAATAATCACCAGGAATTAATTGAAGATGTTAAAGCAGTATCAGAAGAGTAACCTGAAAAAATACTGTTTATAAAAAAAAGGCTGACAAGACAAGCTATCCTTGGTAGCTTGTCAGCTTTTTTTTAAATCATGTTTTTTAGTACTGCTTTTTATAGCCAAATTGTGAGAGGAAATGTTAAATGAAAAAAATTTTCTTTGGGATTTTATATATTTCTTTAGTAGTTTCAATTTGGTTAATCCTATTGATCCTGTTAACTGTTACAAGCCCATCCTATGGTTATAATAATGAGACAGAAATTCAAACGGTTTTACTTGCAGAAAGTTTAATAGGCAAACCCTATGAACAAGAGGGAAATACACCGGAGGAAGGATTTAATAGCACCGGTTTTATTCAGTATGTATTTAGAGAGGCAGAGAGTATAGTCCTCCCCGGATCGCCTTCACAGTTATGGAAACTGGGTAAACCTATAGAACGCAGTGAAATACAGCCTGGAGATGTTCTTTTCTTTACTGGAAGCGAAAACCTAATACCGGCAATATATAAAGGCGATGATAGCATTATCGTTGTAGCGACTAATGAAGGTGTAATAAAAAGGAATATAGTAGAAGATTCCTATTGGAGTGATCGGTATAAAGGTGCAAGGCGTTACACAAATATAGCTGATGAATTAAATCCTGTAGCCGTAAAAGCCCTTGAATTAGTAGGATCTCCTTATGAACTTGGAGGTAATGATCCAAATGGCTTTGATCATTCAGGCTTTGTACAATACGTTTTTAGTGAAGTAAACAAACTGGATTTGCCCAGAACATCGAACGAACAATGGCGAGTAGGTATGGAAGTAGATACGGCTGGTATTAAATCTGGTGATGTACTATTCTTTCAAGGCAGCAGTGTACGACTACCAGGAATTTACATAGACAATGGTATTTTTGTTATTGTTACAACTAATGGGGTTGCTGTAGCAGATCTCGAAACAAGTGATTATTGGAAATCCAGGTTGCTGGGAGCAAAACGGTTTACTAACAATATTATTGAGGAAGACATCGTAAGCAATCCAATTGTAGAAAAGGCTATGGATTTGCTTGGAACACCCTATAACCCGGAAGAGAATTCACCAACCGAAGGCTTTAATACGACTAATTTTGTACGTTATGTCTTTAAAGATACCCTCGACATACAGCTATCTGTCTTTTCCGATAGGATCTATGAAATAGGCGAATCCATTTCTAAAGAAGACCTTCAACCAGGAGACCTGGTGTTTTTCCGGGGAAGCAGTCTTATACCTGGTATTTATAAAGGAAATGGTATGTTTATAGTTCAGACTACAGAAGGAGTTGCGGAAAGGGATATTGAGAGTGAGTATTGGTCAGGTATATATGTAGGTGCAAAACGACTAACGGGGGCTGATATATATTATTCTCGGCCTGAAAATTATAAGGAAAATGAGAATTCAGTTATTCGAGAAGCAATGAAATATATAGGAACTCCTTATTTGTTAGGTGGCGATACAATAGATGGTTTTGACTGTTCTTATTTAGTTCAGACAGTCTTTAGAGACGCTAATAACATTTATTTGCCTCGCATAACTTATAAGCAATGTGAAGTAGGCGAAACTATCGATTTTGTAAACAAGCGTCCTGGAGACGTGATTTATTTTACAGGAAAATGGCGGGAAGGGATATCACATGCTGTAATTTATCTGGGAAATAATTATATAATTCATGCCTCTGGCGATGAAGGTATGACTACAATCAACTATTTAGGGCCATATTTGCTGGATAGCCTTGCAGTAGTAAAGCGCTTTGACTCGCTTAGTTTGAGGCTGGATTCTAAAGTCGTTGAAGAAGCATATAAAACCTTGGGTGTACGTTACTTAGCAGGAGGAAATACCAAAGAAGGCTATAATCACTCCGGGTTTATACAATACGTTATGAAAGCAGGTTTAGATATTGATCTACCAAGATATTCATCTCAACAATGGGCTTTAAGAAAAAGAAATAAAAAGGGAAGATTTAGATATTGGAGATGTTCTTTTCTTCGAAGGCTCCAGCAAGGTACTGCTACCAGGATTGTATATTGGAAATGGGCAGTTTATCATCGTAACAGAATCTGAAGGTGTAGCAATTCGTGATCTAAATATCTCGGATAGTTATTGGACTCCACGATATGTTGGAGCAAGACGATATGAATAAATCAATGAGTAGTCAGATTAAAGTGACAGGAAGGCCCTCAAGCGAGGGCCTTCTTTCTTGAAGTGGGGCTCTTGTTACCCTTGATAATGATTTTTAAGACATCATTACATATCCTCAGGTTACAACGGAAGGTTCGATATATTTTTCCTACCTGCTGTGATACAATAAAAATAGCTTTCGAGTCTTAGATACCTGCTGCTATTAAAATAGTTAACTTTTGCATAATAAGCATATGGTGGCGGTACAGAAACCCGGCAAGCCAGACCATTTCTTAGTACCAAGGTACGAAACAACAAAACAGGTTAAGCGAGCTGTTAAAGGAATTGTTGAATTTTCAAAGGAAATATACAATGCAATTTATAAAATGTTGCTGGTTGTAAGATTAAAGAAAAAGAGCTTAAAAACACTACCAGAGGAGGAAAGAGATGAACATAAGAAAACATGTTACAAAAATCAAGGTATTTGCTTTATTATTCTTTTTATTGATAGGTTATTCAAGTTATGTAAAATACGAAGGCGCAAAATTGGAAGATGAGAATAAAACACTAACAAAACAATTAGATATTGCAAATGAAAAAATAAGCGAACAAAAAAATGAACTTGATGAATTAAGAAATTTATTGGATTCTCAAAAAGATGTTGATTATGAAATTGAAGTTAATGAAACAGATTCTAATGTTACAGTTGTGGCAATTCATGGAGGTAAAATTGAAAAAGGTACTACTGAATTAGCTTATGCCTTAGTTTCCCATAATAATTACAACTACTATTCATTTCTGGGTTTAAAAAGCACAGATAATTTTGCACTACATGTTCCTTCAGATAAATTCGCTGAAACATACGCGCTGGAAATGGTTTCTAAATCTAAAAGGACATTATCAATCCACGGGTGTGACGGTGCAGAAGAATTCACATATATCGGAGGCCGGGACACTGAATTGGCAAACAGAATAAAAGAATCTCTGACTAAGTATGGTTTTACTGTGAAAGATACTCCGAAGGATCTGGCCGGTATATCGCAAGATAACATAGTGAATAGAGATATAGACGAACGGGGAGTACAGATAGAAATATCAGAGGGCTTAAGGACAAAGTTTTTGTCGACTAATCAGGATAGCTTGAAAAGCTATGTTCTCGCAATAAGTGAGGCAGTCAACAATATGTAAGAGGATGTCTTGAGTGTAAATGGATAAACCTACCACTAAAGGAGAGTGACCATTTATGCAAGACTTTCAAGACAAAACCATTAAGGAACTAGCCAAGAATTGCCGAACTATGGATGATGTACAGGAGATGTTAAAAACTGTTTTTAAGGACACCATACAGAAAATGCTTGAGGCCGAAATGGAGCAGCACCTAGGCTATGAAAAGTATAGCCCCGCCGGCAATAACACAGGTAACAGTCGCAATGGGTACAGCCAAAAGACCGTCAAAACGCTTATTTACGGAAAATCAAAGCCGATAATTCTAGCTTGATGCTAACCTTGAATCTCCCGCACCGTGCCGTCCTCCACCCAGAACATCTTCACGCGGGCAGGCCGGGGGCACGTTGCCCACGGTGGAAAACACCAGGACCTGATCAAATTCACCGGCCTCAGCCATCCATTGACTACAAGTAGAAAATTACATTATTTTTGCACTATTTTTACATTTTTTAATATTAAAACCATGGTATAATCATATTGTAGGAAATTCTAAAGGGCAATGAAAATACAAGAAAATATGAACTTTACACAATCTTTACTAATTTAAAGATACGGACACAACTCCATATATAAAAGATGAACATATGAAAAATATGTTTTTGTCATTTTTGTCTCTACAACCGGTATTAATATTTAGACAACAATATTAATCCATCTAGGAGGAATGAATGCAAGTGGAAGTGCGGGAATTCAAGGGCACGGCGGATTATATTGTTTCCGAGGACCTGCGAAACAGTGTAAATGTGTCCATGGCCTTGGGCCGGCCCTTATTGATTAAGGGTGAGCCGGGCACGGGCAAGACCATGCTGGCTAAGAGTATTGCCGAGGGGCTGGGGCTAAAACTAATCATCTGGAATATTAAGTCGACAACGAAGGCACAGGACGGTCTGTATGTGTATGATACAGTTCAGAGGCTGTATGACAGCCAGTTTGGAGATCACAACGTTTCGGATATCAGCCAGTATATTAAAATGGGAAAACTGGGGGAGGCCTTTCTTTCTGACAAACCCGTTGTATTGCTGATCGATGAGATAGACAAAGCGGATCTGGAATTTCCTAACGACCTGCTCTGGGAATTGGATATGATGAGCTTCTATATCCCGGAAACCGGGGTTACGGTTACAGCCAAACAACGACCGATTGTAATTATTACCAGCAATGCTGAAAAAGAGCTGCCGGACGCTTTCTTGAGAAGGTGTATTTTCCATTACATCAATTTCCCGGAACCGGAGATGATGGCCAATATCGTCAATGTCCACCACCCGCACCTTGAGGACAAATTGGTTAGCGAGGCGATGGAGGCGTTTTACTGGATCAGGAGTCTGAGCGGACTGCAGAAGCCGCCGAGCACCAGTGAACTGCTGGACTGGGTACAGGCCCTGACGGTAGGCGGAGTCAGCTTGGAAAAGATCCGCAAGGAAATCCCTCTGTTGGGAGTATTAATCAAGAAGAACCAGGACTTTGATGTAATAATAAGCAGGCTGCACACGCAGACCCCGAATAAAACCACGACCAAAGGTCAAAACGTATGGCGGTGATGCCCCGTGTTTGTTAATTTCTTTTATGAGCTAAAGAGGACTGGCGTACCGGTTTCTCTGACCGAATGGATGACCCTGATGGAAGCCCTGAGCAAAGGGTTAGCGTTTTCCAGCTTGAGCGGGTTTTATTATGTTGCCCGGGCAGTCCTGGTAAAGAGTGAAACACACTTTGATAGTTATGACCTGGCCTTCCAGAATTACTTTAAAGGCATTGAGACACCGGCTGACGTGGTTGAGCAAGCCCTGGAATGGCTGAAAAATGAAATACCTCCCCTGCTGATCTCTCCGGGAGAACGGAAAATGTTTCAGGATTGGGATCTGGATAAGCTGCGCCGTGAACTTGAAGAAAAATTAAAAACCCAAGACGGGGAGCATCATGGCGGTCACAATTGGATTGGTACTGGCGGCAGAGCACGATTTGGACATGGTGGCTATAACCCTGCCGGGGTGCGACTCGACGGGCAGTCAGTCAACCACTCAGCGGTCAAGGTGGCTGGAGAGCGGCGTTACCGGGGCTACCGCAGCGATGAGACACTAGGTGTGAGGCAATTTGAGGTTGCTTTGCGTAAGCTGCGTCAATTGACCAGCCGCAATGAAGGTATAAAAGATGAGCTCGATTTAGACGGCACGGTTGATGCCACTTGTAAGAATGCCGGCTGGTTGAAGCTGGTTTGGGATCGCTCGCGTAAAAATAATTTGAAAGTAGTACTGATGATGGATTCCGGTGGTTCAATGAATCCGTACATCGATCTTTGCAGCAAGTTATTTACTGCCGTAAACCGGGCTTCACACTTTAAAGATTTGAAATTTTATTATTTCCACAACTGTTTTTATGATGACTTGTATTTGCATCCTTTTTGTACATCTGAAAGTGCTGTAAAAACATACGACGTTTTACACAATCTGAACTCAGAATACCGTTTGATTATTGTTGGCGACGCCAGCATGGCTCCCAGTGAACTGACAATGACGGGTGGGTCTATTGATTGGAACATCATTAATAATGAGCCCGGTCTGGTCTGGTTGGAAAGGGTAGTCAGGCATTTCAAGCATGCCGTATGGTTAAATCCAATTCCGGAGCAATGGTGGGATGTCAATGTAAACTATGCAGCGCATACGATTAATTTGGTTCGCAAATTGTTTCCCATGTTTGAGCTGACCCTGGACGGTCTGGAGTTGGCGATAAAAAGGCTCAAAGTCAAGTTCTAAGTATAATAATTTCCGCCCCGGGCCAATGATCGAGGATATAATTTCTGATCGCTTAGCAGCTTTCACCTGCAGTTAGAGCTCTTATGCCCCGGCTGGTTCAATTAATCAAGCAAGAAATAATACGTAATTTGTAAAAAATTTTTTTTAAGAAAAAGGAATTTACATTTTTAAAGCGAATTACTAACGATATTTCAAATATAAATCTCCGAACCAGGTTACCTGAATTATTTGATAGGTTTCCTGGTCTGTAGGTGTATCTGGAAACGGTTATACCTCCCATTGCGGAAAGGAGAACATAGTCTTTACTGAAACGCTGCCAGGAGAGCAAGCACTGAAGTATTGCTGACTGTTCAAGTGATTGCCTTTGATAGCTAGTGAAAACTTTGTCCACCTTTTGTGTTGGGACAAAGTTTTATTTATTTTATATAAAGATTACTTTATATTCAAACACTAAATCTCCGAACCAGTTAACCTGATGTGTTAAAGGTTATCCGGTCTGTAGGTATATCCGGAAACAGATATGCCTCCCATTGCGGAAAGGAGAACATAGTCTTATGGAGTTAACGGTACAATTACGTGTGCGGGTTCAATGCCCCTATCGTAATTATACTGATCTCTCTGTATATAACTTTGTTCATCCTCAATGTTGGACAAAGTTTTTTTTGTATTTTGATCGTCTTTACAGTTGGGAAGGTGATCGATCGAATAAAACATACCCAGGAATGGATGAATTAAGAGATAGAGATATTCATTCGGCAGTTTCGGTCGATACGTAATAAAATCAATAGATTCAGGAAATTTGAGGAAAAGAGGTGGAATGCCTGAAATACTGCTTATTGGTTTATTTTAAAGTATAAGGAGGTTACTATTAGCTAATATGAAAAAAGATATTAGCCGCCGTGATTTCTTAAAGTATTTGGGAGTAGGCGCAGCCGGAACGGCTTTATTTGAAGGCGCAAGCACAACACCCGCTTTTGCTGCAGAAAATTTGCCTAGTTTTGAGTTGGGTCCTTTTAAGTTAAAGAAAACCAAAGAAACTGCTTCCGGCTGTCCCTATTGTGGATGTGGTTGCAGTACTATTGTTTATTCAGAAAACGATAAGGTGGTTTTTATTGAAGGGGATCCCGACAGTCCTATTAATGAAGGGTCTTTATGTCCTAAAGGGATGGCTCTCCCGGATATCTATAACATTGTAGATAAAAAGCGCCAGCGTGTGCTCAACCCGGGCCGGTTAACGGAGGTTCTTTACCGTGCCCCCGGCAGCAACCAGTGGGAAGTAAAAGACTGGGACTGGGCAATACCTGAAATCGCTAAAAGGGTAAAAAAGACCCGGGATGAACACTTTGAAGAAAAAGACGCTAACGGTGTTACGGTTAACCGCACCATGGCCATTTGCCAGATGGGCAGCGCCAACATTAATAACGAAGAAGACTATTTAGTAAATAAGCTCATGCGGGGAGCCCTGGGTGTGGTTGATCTTGACCATTGCGCCCGTCTCTGACACGCCCCAACCGTAGCCGGTCTGGCTAATTCATTTGGTCGGGGAGTAATGACTAATAATTTTAGTGATTATCGAAATGCAGACATATTTTTAATTATTGGAGCCAACCCGGCCGAAGCTCACCCCATGGCCATGCGTCACATTACCAAGGCCAAGGAAAAAGGAGCCAAAATAATTGTCGTTGACCCGAGATTTACTAAAACAGCGGCCAAGGCAGATATTTACGTTCCTTTGCGCCCGGGGACAGACATTGCTTTTCTTTACGGTATGATAAAATACGCCATTGAAAATGATCTTTACCAACACGAGTACGTGCTTAACTATACCAACGCTTCTTACTTAATCAGTCCTGATTATAATTTTGCGGATGGTGTTTTTTCCGGTTTAGAGGAAAAAGACGGCAAACTATCCTATAACACTGCCAGCTGGGCTTACCAAAAAGACGGCGATAATATTAAAAAGGACCCCACTTTACAGGATCCCCAGTGCGTCTGGCAAATCATGAAAAAGCATGTTTCCCGGTATGACATAAAAACGGTCAGTAAAGTCACGGGAACCCCGGAAGATATTTTGCAGAAAGCTTACGCTGCTTATTGCGAGTCGGGAAAACCGGATATATCAGGCAATTTAATTTACGTACTGGGAATCACCCAGCACAGTTACGGAACTCAAAACACCCGGGCAACCGCCATGGTACAGCTCTTGCTAGGCAATATAGGCATGGTCGGTGGCGGCCTTAACCCCCAACGGGGGCAATCAAATGTTCAGGGCGCCTGTGACATGGGAATGCTGTGGAATAATATTTCGGCCTATCTTAATGTCCCCGATGCGACAAAACATCCCACGTATAAGGACTACCTGGCGGTGGAAACGCCCAAGACGGGATACTGGTCCAACAAACCCAAGTTCTTGGCAAGTTTTCTCAAGGCCTGGTACGGGGAAAAAGCCACCCAAGAAAATGACTTTTGCTATGACTGGCTGCCTAAATCAGACGGGAAAGACCATTCCCACATGTCTTCCTACGTCTCCCTGGCAGAAGGACATATTAAAGGTGTCTTTTGCTGGGCTGAAAATCCTTCCGTAGCCGGGCCGGATGCTTCTCACGAGGCCAAGGCCCTGGAGAACGCGGACTGGATGGTCTGTGTTGATATATTTGAAAACGAAACAGCCGCTTTCTGGAAACGTCCAGGAGTAAACCCGGCGGATATAAAAACGGAAGTTTTCCTGCTGCCGGGAGCCCACATATACGAATCAGAAGGCACGAGAGCAAACAGTGCGCGCAATGTTCAATGGCGCTGGAAGGCTGTTGAACCGCCCGGGCAGGCAAAAAGCAGTCTCTGGATTGCCGACCGGATATTTAAAGCTGTCCGCGAGGAATACCGGAGCGGCGGCAAATTTACCGATCCTATTTTAAACATGGTTTGGAATTTTGATAAGCCGGGACAGGACGAGCCGGATATAGAAAAAGTAGCGGTTGAAATTAACGGTTATAATGTGGCAGACGGTCGAGTTTTAGGTACTTTTGGCGACCTTAAAGATGATGGTTCAACGGCCTGCGGTGTATGGGTTTACGCTGGTTATTATTACGTTGACCCCCAGGAGCAGAACCCGTCGTTAAAGGTGCCTGCTACCAAAAGGCACGGCACGGAGGATAAAAGCGGGCTTGCTGTATATCCGAAATGGACCTTTACCTGGCCTTTGAACCGGCACATTGTCTATAACCGTTGTTCGGCTGACCCGGCCGGCCGGCCCTGGAATCCGAAAAAAGCCTTGATGGCCTGGGACGGAACAAAGTGGGTTACCAACGATGTTCCCGATTTCGGCGTCACGGACGCAGTTACAAAAGCGCCGGTACCACCGGAAAAGACAGCCAATGCACCTTTTATTATGCTTCCTGAAGGGCAGGCGCGCTTCTTTAATCCTTCCGGCTTGAAAGAAGGTCCTATGCCGGAACACTATGAACCGGTGGAAAGTCCGGTGAAAAATTTAATAAGTAAGCAGCAAAATAATCCTATGGCTATGAGATGGACAGGCGAATTTGCTAAATTGGCCGAAACCGGCAGCAAAGAGTTCCCTCACGTGGCTACTACCGTCCATTACGTTGAACATTATCAAACCGGGGTAAGAACCAGAAACAGCCCCATGCTGGTAGAATTGATGCCGGAACAATTTGCCACCATATCGCCAACTTTAGCCGGTAAGTTGGGAATTGAACCTGGAGATGAAATAATTGTAAGCAGCGCCCGGGCAGAAATAAAAATGAAGGCCAATGTTTTACCGATTGTTAAACCCTTAATTGTAAACGGCAGTCCCATAGAAATTGTTTCCTTGCCATGGAGCTGGGGCTACATGGGATTATCCAAGGGAGACGTTGGGAACGACTTAACACCTTTTATCGGTGACGCTAACGTTGTTGTTCCCGAATACAAAGCTTTTTTATGTAACATTAGAAAAGCATAGCGATAAAACGACAATTGCTATGCTCAGCATATTGCCGTAAGCCGGGCTCCTCACGGTGGTTAAGCGGTGATGAATGGCAGTTGATTTTTTCGTGCTTGGGCTGGTACATTAGCATTGCTTTACTCATGCGGAGGACAGGGCAATGCTGGAGAGCAACCCGGGCGCCAAATGAGGTTTGCGGAAAGCGACGCCGGACGGTGTCGCTTTTTTCATCGCTTCTCGGAAATCAAAGCGATAAACTCCCTCCCCGATCACGTCCGGCGCCTCCACCTCGAAGCTAAATATTACCACAAGTTTGACACCGTGTCTTATTACCGTTTTTTCTTGTCAAACCGCTGTCAAGGTGTTACAATATTTAAAACTTGTTAGTAAATATTCCATGAAGGAGAAAAGTAAGTTAGAAACAGGCTCCCAGGGAGGGAACGTCACCGATTGGAAGCGTTCCCGGGCTATGACTTTCTGAAGTTCTCTCCGGAGAAACCAGGCTGAAACACATTAAAAGCAAGTAGGCCTGGTCGTATTTCCCTACGTTACAGGGGAAGGGGGTATTGTTTTTTTATGCCCCTTACCGAGTGGGCCTTTTCCAAAGGCCAATTAGGGTGGTAACACGCGGGTTATACCTTTCGTCCCTTGGATGAAAGGCTTTTTTTATTGCGCGCGTTATTCGTGCGAATTGATGGTGAAAGTAGTTGGGAGGTTTAGCACAGACAATTATCCAAAGTGAAGGTTGTCCATCGTGAGGTGGGATCTTATTAATCAATTAAAAAGGGAGAGGGAGTAAGTAGAATGAAAAAGAGTATACCGGCACAAGTAAAAAAGGCACTTCTGGGATTGATGGTTATTGGTCTCATGATAGTATTTTCAGGGTGCGCCAAAGAAACTTCCCAACCGGAAAGTAAAACCGTGCAGCTGGGGATTATCCAGATAGCCGAACATCCGGCTCTAGACGCCGCGCGTCAGGGTTTTTTGGATACCCTGGCCAAAAATGGTTATATTGAAGGAAAAAACCTAAAGGTAGACTATCAAAACGCTCAGGGTGACCAACCTACCCTACAGTCCATCGCCAACAAATTTGTCCAGGATAAAAAAGACATAATCCTGGCTATTGCCACTCCTTCGGCCATGACTATGGCCAAAGAAACCTCTGAAATTCCCATTCTTATAACTGCAGTGACCGATCCGGTTACCGCTAAGCTGGTGAACAGCCTGGAAAAGCCCGGCACTAATGTTACCGGTACCACAGATATGAACCCGGTGGCTAAACAGCTGGAATTGATAAAAGAACTTGTACCTGGTGTTAAAGCTGTAGGTGTAGTTTACAATTCCAGTGAAATAAACTCCGAAGTGCAGGTGAAAATTGCCAGGGAAGCAGCGCCCCAACTGGGACTTGAACTAAAGGAAGCTAGTGTAACGGCCAGCAATGAGATTTCGCAGGCAACCCGCTCTTTGGTCGGTAAAGTTGACGCCCTTTACATACCTACCGACAATATGGTGATTGCTTCACTAGCTGCAGTGCTCCAGGTCGCCGAGCAAAATAAAATTCCCGTAATTGCCGGGGAAAGCAATTCTGTGGAACAAGGGGCATTAGCCACTTTAGGAATAGACTATGCTAAATTAGGCAGTCAAACCGGAGAAATGGCATTAAGAGTGCTTAAGGGTGAGAAACCGCAGGATATGCCGGTAGAATGGCAGAAAGAAAATGATATAGTTATTAATTTAAAGGCAGCTGAAAGAATGGGTGTTACTGTCAGCAGTGAAATCAAAGGCAAGGCATCCCGTATCATTGAGTAATTGACTTTATTAAGCCCTAAAAGGAAGCGATCCGGTGTTGAACACCGGGTCGCTTGTCAAGCCGCGGTTTGTTTTTTTATTAAAAAGTGACGGAGGAAAACGGTGGATAGCGTCATATTTGGAGTTTTTGAACAGGGTTTACTATACGGTGTCATGGTTTTAGGAGTATATTTGACATTTCGTATTTTGGATTTTCCCGATCTCACAGTTGATGGCAGTTTGACACTTGGGGCGTCAGTGGCCGCTCACATGATTATCACCGGCTATGACCCGTGGTTGGGTACTTTGCTTGCTTTGTTCGCCGGCGCGGCAGCCGGTTTTGTTACCGGTTTTTTGCATACCCAATTGCGGATAACGCCATTACTGGCGGGAATTCTGTCTATGATTGCTTTGTATTCGGTTAATCTCCGGATTATGGGCAAATCGATGGTTTCATTACTGCGCATGGAAACCGTTTACACCGGTTTATCCGCATGGGGGCCAAGCAATTCTTTCAGCGTGGTATTATTAGGTTTGACAGTGGTGGTTATCGTAATCATTTTTTTATATCTTTTCTTTGAAACAGAAATAGGCTTGTCCATACGCGCAACCGGTGACAACGAACAAATGATCCGCAGTCTGGGAGTAAATACCAACACAATGAAAATATTCGGCCTCAGCATCAGTAATGCCCTGGTTGCCCTTTCCGGCGCCCTGGTTGCGCAGCAACAGGGTTTTGCCGATGTAGGCATGGGAATAGGTATGATTGTCGTGGGATTGGCTTCGGTAATTATTGGTGAGGTGCTTATGGGAAATCGCAACCTGCTTAACTGCCTGATTGCTGTAGTAATAGGCTCAATCATTTATCGCATGGTCATCGCCGGCGTGTTGCAACTTGGCCTGGCCCCCACGGACTTAAAACTTTTCACGGCTGTTCTGGTGACTTTAGCCCTTGCTTCACCTATACTGAAACAGTATATAGGTAAGCGAATCGCCCAGGGAGAAGGTGAAATAAATGTTACACGTTGACTCCATCAGCAAAACTTTTAACCCGGGCAGCGTCAATAAAAAAACCGCCCTGCAAAAAATAACGCTATATTTAAACCCCGGAGAAGTCGTTACGATCATTGGAGGAAACGGAGCCGGAAAATCCACTTTACTTAACGCCATAGCCGGAGTGATTTCGATTGACCAAGGAAAGATTTTACTCGAAGGCAAAGAAATACAAAACCAGCAGGAGCATATTCGCGCAAGGCGTATCGGGCGGGTTTTCCAAGACCCCATGCTCGGCACGGCCTCTTCCATGACTATTGAAGAAAACTTGGCCATGGCCATAAGACGCGGAAAACCAAAGGGATTAAGAAATGGAGTAACCCGGAAAGAACGTGAAGTTTTCCGGGAACAGTTAGCATTACTGGAACTGGGGCTGGAAGACCGGCTCTCCGCCAAGGTCGGCCTGTTATCGGGAGGACAACGCCAAGCCCTGACACTGCTTATAGCTACCATTACCACGCCACCCCTGTTATTGCTTGACGAACATACGGCTGCGCTGGATCCAAAAACGGCGGCTAAAGTAATGGATCTTACCAGAACCATAGTGGAAGAAAACAAACTTACCACCCTGATGGTCACTCATAACATGGAACTGGCGCTTTCCTTCGGCAGCAGGACCTTAATGCTGCATGAGGGAACAATTCTCATAGATATCCAAGGTGAACAAAGGGCCAATACCCGTGTATCCGACTTGCTTACCATGTTTGAAAAAGCCAGTGGCAATGCACTGCAAAATGACCGCATGCTATTGATAAATTATCAAGAAAATATCTGATTTATTTAAGCAGGTATACAAAACAAAAAAAACCTGACAAATAGCTTGATTAGCTACTTGTCAGGCTCGTATGTCGCATTCGCATCGTGCTTCCACCCCATTCAGCTGTCGACTCACCTCCATTTGGAGGCCCGAAGCGGGTCGAAAAAGTATTTAATTGTCCCCTGGTATTACAGCATTTTTAAGCCGATCTCCGACTTGCAGATCGTACATTTCATATAATAATCCATTGGCATCTGATCATTTTCCCTTAAGACCATGACCAGCGTCCGCGTGTCCTGCCGGGCGTCAATAAGCCTGCCGCGGCAGCTGGGGCACTTGATGTGCTTGCGTTTAAGACGAATTGTCCTGCGGAATTTTATTTTTTTCACTCCCCCTCATCAGCTTTAGCCTGTTGCCGGTACATCAGCCCAGGATTATGGCTTCCTGCACCGCCAACCCGGGCATTCCCCCCTTTCACCGTAAAATTTCTCTGCACTTCTTAGTTAATTAGCTAATTTGCCTCGACAACAACTAAGATTAGAAGTAACATGATTTTTCATTCATCAATATTCGTTTGATATTGTAGTAATCATAGGAATTTGTGTCAAGGAAGTTACGTAAGTTTTATGAAATTATTTTATCAAACTCCGTGGGAAGGAGATGGCCTAGTGAAAATTCAGGTTTATCAAAAATCCTACCTAGAAAGTCGAGGAAGCCATACTTGTCAACAAGCAGTTTCAATCCACGCACCCGGACGGGGTTAGACCAGCTTGTCAAGCTAACGGGCAGTTTACTGCTAAAACCGGTTTACAAGCATAAACACTATGTAAATACTGTGAATTATATAACTCGAAGTCCAAGGATAACTAAATCCTTTTCTCTACCATCAAGAACAGCTACTTTGGGTAAAAAACCCCACTGTTCAAAATTAAATTTCTGGAATAATTGTAGGCTTGGTTCATTGTGTCCAAAGATGAATCCTAAGATTGTTGTAATTCCTAATTTGGGGGACTCATGAATTGCCTTTGTCAGCAATTTCTTACCTATACCCTTTCCTCGATGCTCTTCAGCAATATAAATACTAACCTCAGCGGTAGAATAATAGGCTGGCCTGTTATAAAAAAAAGAGAAACTTAACCAACCCAAGGTATTACCCCTGTCCTCTACAATCCAAATAGGACGATTATTTGGGTTATGTTCACGAAACCAAGCTAACCTACTTTCAACTGTTACCGGGGTAGTGTCAGCCGTAACCATTCTAGAAGGGACGGTGGAATTATAAATATCTACGATAATGGGCAGATCATTTTCAGTTGCAAGTCTTATATTCAAAGCTGTCCCCCCCAACATTTTGATTATATTATTATATTTTTCATAACACTTATTACGTATTTTAAGCTAAGCATATTTTCTGCAGCAAACGGGTGGCGATAGCGCAATAAGGTTTCAATCCACGCACCCGCGGGGGTGCGACATTTATAACCAAAAAAACAGCCATCACTTGGCTCAAGCCGGGACAGGACGAGCCGGATATAGAAAAAATAGCGATTGAAATTAACGGTTATAATGTAGCAGACGGTCGAGTTTTAGGTACTCTACAGCCTGCGGTGTATGGGTTTACGCTGGTTATTATTACGTTGACCCCAAAGAGCAGAACCCGTCGTTAAGGGTGCCCGCTACCAAAAGGCACGGCACGGAGGATAAAAGCGGGCTCGGTGTATATCCGAAATGGACCTTTGTCTGGCCTTTGAACCGGCGCATTGTTTATAACCGTTGTTCGGCTGACCCGGCGGGCCGGCCCTGGAAAAAGGATAAAGCCTTGATGGCCTGGGACGGAACAAAGTGGATTACCAACGATGTTCCCGATTTCGGTGTCACGGACCCGGTTACAAAAGAGCCGGTACCACCAGAAAAGACAGCCAATGCTCCTTTTATTATGCTTCCTGAAGGGCAGGCACGCTTCTTTAATCCTTCCGGCTTGAAAGAAGGCCCTATGCCGGAACACTATGAACCGGTGGAAAGTCCGGTGAAAAATTTAATAAGCAAGCAGCAAAATAATCCTATGGCTATGAGATGGACAGGCGAATTTGCTAAATTGGCCGAAACTGGCAGCAAAGAGTTCCCTTACGTGGCTACTACCGTCCATTTCATTGAACATTATCAAACCGGGGTAAGAACCAGAAACAGCCCCTGGCTGGTAGAATTGATGCCGGAACAATTTGCCACCATATCGCCAAATTTAGCCGGTAAATTGGGAATAAAACCTGGAGATGAGATAATTGTAAGCAGCGCCCGGACGGAAATAAAAATGAAGGCCAATGTTTTACCGATTGTTAAACCCTTAGTTGTAAACGGCAGTCCTGTGGAAATTG
Organism: Pelotomaculum sp. PtaB.Bin104; assembly: GCA_002067205.1. Classification (GTDB taxonomy): domain Bacteria; phylum Bacillota; class Desulfotomaculia; order Desulfotomaculales; family Pelotomaculaceae; genus MVQL01. The sequence goes on along the minus strand of MVQL01000137.1, from coordinate 4,091 downwards.
TTTCCTTGCCATGGAGCTGGGGCTACATGGGATTATCCAAGGGAGACGTTGGGAACGACTTAACACCTTTTATCGGTGACGCTAACGTCGTTGTTCCCGAATACAAAGCTTTTTTATGTAACATTAGAAAGGCATAGCGATAAAACGACAATTGCTGTGCTCAGCGTATTGTCGTAAGCTTGGCTCCTCACGGTAGTTAAGCGGTGATGAATGGCTGTTGATTTTTTCGTGCTTGGGCTGGTACAATAGCATTGCTTTACTCATGCGGAGGACAGGGCAATGCTGAAGAGCAACCCGAGCGCCAAATCAGGTTTGCGGGAAGCGATGCCGGACGGTGTCGCTTTTTTTATAAAAAATTATTGTGTAAAAGGGGGTAGGTGATTTGGTTATGGGGAAAAGTTTTGGTGGGTTACTGAAGGAACTGCGCGAAAAACAGAGTTATTCAATCAATAAGCTTTCCGAGAAGTCAGGAGTTAGTACTGCTCATCTATCACGACTAGAGAACAAAAGGCGAAATCCTCCTTCCCCGAAAACAATTAAAAAAATTTCCAGGATCTTAGGCAGCTATTCGGAGTTAATGGACGCTGCCGGTTATGGAAAACTGTCCTCAAGCCAAGCAGAGCAAGTCGAAGCCGGAATTATATTCGATATTTTGGAAGATGAAGAGATTTTGGAGTTATGGAATGATTTTTAAAACGGCCGGTCTTAAAGCTACTGTTTAATCAAGTACAGCCGTTGACCGACGATGCAATTAAGCAAGTGATCAGATACATAAAAATCGTAGAAGACGATGGATCGTCGCAAAACTATTAGCAGCCCCGGAAGTGGATGGTGCAACAAAAACAAGTATCTTACGTATTTTCGTATCCTGTAGGCCGTAATCAACATCCTTTCTATTCATAAATTCTTGGGCAGCCCTTTTCCCATTAAAACATAAAACCTTTGGCTTGAATTTCAATAAATAATTGCATTATCTAACCTCATTTCAACAAGTTCCGACAAAAAATTTTCAACATTATCACTTTTGTATATATACCTGGTTCGTTATTGTATTTCCTGCTTTCTTGGCCCTTTGAAATTTTTGAGAGAATATTTCCTGATATTTTGAGAAGTTAAAAATTGAAGTTTTAAGATCTTAGAGCTAAATTCATAATTTCAAGCCCTTGATATACAAGGCATCCAGGTTCGAAAAAATTCAATGGGCGGGAGATCATAATGATCAACAATGAATTTGAGTTGATCGACGATATCCCGCCATTAATGCGCAGATGCTGCCCACGAGTTTTGAAACATTTGACTTTTTAGATATGAAGCATAACCGGACCTATTCCATTGAAAGGGATATCAAAGGAAAGAATGAGATAGAAATTACGGAAGATGCTGCGAGGAGCTACTTTGCGCCGGAACAAACCCGGGAAATACTGATTTACAGCCAATTCGAGATTTTTCTCTTATTATTTTAGCAACCAAAAGAGGGGAAAATTATGTGCAATCCACAAGAAATAAAAATTCATTTCCGCGCCCGGCCTTTGAAATATCTCTCTGCAATGACCTGATCGAGCCATCCCTGCCTGACAGCCGCCATCTGCTCCCGGGTAATGAAGTCATTCAGGCCGAAGATTCCCTCGCCATAGCCGTTGACAATGCCCTTTTGTGACGCCCACTCAACATAGGCGCTGTACCACTCGCAGGCTGGAACGTCTCTGAAGCCCGCGCCGGTATAGGCGCGCTCATCGACGCCGGCCAGCCTGCCCAGCACGGTCACAAACCAGGGTGATTCCAACTGCGGAATTTCCGCAGTTGCTTCCATTTGCTTCCGCTGAACACCGTCTACGAGGAAAAGTTCACTGTGGAATAAAAATCCGTTATGCTCAGTGATACCGGTGACGACGGCGGGGCATATGATTATGTGCTGATTGGATTAGACTCCCAATAAATATTTACTATAAAGGTAATCAAAGGTAATCGTAAAAAGTGGGCACACCGATGCCTCAAGAGTGATTGGGGAATTTTATATGATTGCTCTTTCTCATAGATCACTATAATCTGGATGTTGCTAAGTGTGGTTGGGATCAGTGGTTGCCAGGCAAGGCGGCAGACTTATGATTTCAGCAGTTGATTATTCCGGAAAAAATCTTTCCATGGATCATCGCGGCCGATCCTCAGGAGCGCATCCTTCATATTAATGCCATCAGGAGTAACCGTATCAAGCTCATCCCATGCGATGGGCATAGATACACAAGCCCCTTTTCTCGCCCTTATGGAGTAGGGAGCAATGCTTGTGGCGCCTCTGCCATTGCGAATCCAGTCTATGAATATCTTACCGGTTCGATTAGCTTTTCTGACGTTGGCTGTGTAACGGTCAGGCCACTTCTGCTCCATAACTTCGGCGACACGCCTTGCGAAATCGTAAAAAGTATCCCACAAAACGGTAGGTTTTAGCGGTACGACCACATGGTACCCTTTGCCGCCGCTGGTCTTAAGGTACGAATTGAGCGAGAGTTCAGTAATGAGAGATTTAAGGTCTCTCGCACCCTGGCGCACTCTATCCAGATCCATTCCCTCATCAGGATCCAGATCAAATACCATCATATCCGGCTTCTCAAGTTCATCTACACGGCTTCCCCAGATATGAAATTCAAGCGTGCCCATCTGTGCTTCGGAGATAAGTCCGGACTTATTTTTAATATAGAAGTAATCCTCGGTTTTTCCGTCACCGGTGAGAAACGGCAATATTGCAATCCCCTTGTTGTCCGCACCGGGATGTTTCTTATAAAAGCAGGACTGAGATATACCCTTGGGGCAGCGCACAATGCTTAAAATCCGATGATTCACATAGGGCAGCATACGCTCCGCTACCTGTGAATAATAGCGGACGACATCAGCTTTTGTAATTTCAGGGTCATCAAACATCACTTTATCGGGGTTAGTAATCTTTATTCCCTCGATAATAATGCTGTTGTCGTTTATCTCCGTTTGTTTCTGCAATTCTCCAGCCTCGTCTTTCGCCTTTTCCTTTTTTATATCTCCGGGCTGCTTATCCATCCGCAGACCTTTGAAGCTTGCCTGTCTTAAGAGATTATCTTTGGTCCATTCAGCAAATTTTATTTCCGCAATTAATTCAGGTTCAAGCCAGGTAATTATTTCATTAGATTTAGGTACAGGCGAAACCTTGAAGGGAGTCTTCAATCTTTTTAAGTTATTAAATTTTATCTCTAAGTCTTTCATACCGGACTCGCTAAAGCCCGTGCCGGCACGCCCGACATAAACCAATTCATTATCGTCATAGACTCCAAGGAGAAGCGAGCTTACCCCTCTCGTTTTTTTATCGGAAAGCGTAAATCCTCCGATTACAAATTCCTGTCTTTGATCGCACTTTAATTTGATCCAACTACCGTTTCTCGTCCCGGTGTATATGGAATCGGCTTTTTTGCCGATGATTCCTTCCAGGCCTAATTCACATGCCGCTTTGAAACTTTCTTTTCCGTTTCCTTGGACATGCCGGCTGTAATGGAGGTTTCCGGGAGCGTCTTTCATCAGAGACAGAAGGGTTTCTTTCCTTTGAGTCAGGGGCTGTCGCCGAATATCCAGGCCATCCAACGCCAGGAGATCAAATATAATATAGGTGAGATTGTGGGACTTGGGATTTTTCATGTAACTCTGCAGTGCCTGGAAGTCCGTCCTGCCTAATGCGTCCGTGACTGTCATCTCACCACAAGCACCATTGCCCTTCCGGCAGCCATATCAAGAAGGGTTGAGGCGACGGCGCCAAACCGGTCCGTATAATCATTGTTGTTGCGGGTAATCAGGCGGACGCTGTTCCCTTCCACAAAGGCCATGATTCTGTACCCGTCGTATTTCAACTCATAAAGCCAGTTTTCCCCCTCTGGAACTGTATGCACAAGTTTGCATAGCTGGACGCCGGCTCTATCAAAGGGATTCCTGATGACTTTTTCATCATCCCCTCCCTCGATTTCCTCCATGGTGCGTCCGGTACGAATACTGGTGTTAAACCGGGAAATTCCGCTATCTGATTTAGAATACCCGTCTTTTTCTTTTAGCAAAAGCCAGTTATCTTTCGTATCGCCTGC
>MVQL01000136.1 GCA_002067205.1 Pelotomaculum sp. PtaB.Bin104 | reverse complement strand
CACTTTCCGTTTCAACAAATCTCCGTTGGCTCTTGATACGTAACCCGCCCGGTCAATAAGCGCCTTCATTTCCGGTGTCATATCGGAAAAGTAAGTTGGTGATCCCAGGATAATCCCATCCGCATCCAATATTTTTTCAAAACACCTATTGAAAGAATCACTATTATTGGAGCAACGCTTATCTTTATTTTCCACGCATTTCATACAGGCCAGACATCCTCTGATCTTCTCACCGGCCAACTGGATTAATTCCGTCTCGATGCCTTCCTTTTCCAGTTCCGCGAAAACCCGTTTGATCAGAATGGCGGTATTCCCATCTTTCCTGGCGCTGCCGTTAATCCCTATAACTTTCATTTGGTAATCGCCCTCCTTGCTTTTTATTAATATTAAGATACCATGCTTATCGCATAATGGCTACTCTCCCCCGGCTAACGATACAATTGAATCTAAACATAAAACCCAATAGCAGGGAAATATATCTGTCCGCTCGTCGCTTATTGTTTGTGGTATACTCTTGCTTGTGATAACTACTTATCCAGGGAGAAATGAGGGGAATATATGGACAGAAGCGAAAAAGAACTGAAGGTCATGCTTATGCTTTTAGAGCATGGTGTCAGCCGGGATGATGCCATAGTCGCTGTAAATGAAATATGGAGCGAGCAGGATTTGGATGAGATTATTTCTTTACCACCCGAGAAAGTGGCGGAAATCGCTCAAGACATAAAGGATTTGTGAGTTAAAGTGAAGGAAAGTTAATTTTCTTTCTTTGTCTCATAGGATTCCAATGTTCTTTGTAACAATGTCAGCGCTTCAGATTTAGTAATAAATTGATCCGGTTTAAAGGTGCCGTCAGGATAGCCAATGATAATACCCTTGGCTGCGGCAGCTTTTATGCCAAGCGCCCATGCAGGCAGATCATCTTTGAAGTAAGTATTTTGTTCTGATGTTGGGAACAGTTTGCCTACCGCGTTGGCTGCCTCCGCCCTGGTTAGATAATTGTCCGGCTCAAGTAAATTTTGACAACCGACAATAACCCCGGAATCTATTAATGGCTTTATTTTATCTAGATCTTGCGGAGAAATTTTACCTGAGTCCAAGAAACGCTCTGTAAGGATTTTATCGTCATAGATTATTTTTAACGGACACGAGGGAAAAGGCACGGTTAAATCGGCCAGACTTTTCATAAACTCCAGCCGGGTAACTTTTTCATCAGGATTTTCGTTATAATCTTTTGCAACATCAATTAATCGGGATACTCTAAGCGTACTATAATTTTCTTTATCAAAAACAAAGTCCAATACCATAATTTTGCCCGTGGTATCAATATTCCCAACTTCCACAGTAATGGAGCGGGGCGAACCTGATATAAACTTGATACCCGGCACATCTTTGTTGTCCTGTATCTGATTTTTATCGCCGTCCAAATCTTTGGGCCACTCAACATAATTTTTATACGTGCCGGCGGTAGGGGCTTGCATATAGCACGTGCCTACAGGCAGGGTCACCATTACTTTATTCCCGGGCTTTACCGGGATACTTATATCTTTCTTTCCCGTTATCCTTAAAGTACCCATTACCCTGTTATCACCGAATGAAACATTAGGGGTCGAGAGTACTGTATTAATAGTATTACCTTCGTGTATTTTTTCACCACCACTATCCGGGTCAGAAACAGTAATGGCGATATCGCTATCAGCAAAGCCTATGGACGGTATACCAAGCGAAATAAAAAACAAGGCAGAAAAGACCGTCAATATAAGAATTCTTTTAAGATTAATATACACGTAAAGGCTCTCCTTTTAAGTTGACAATTATTATCTAATTTTACCACATCTTCTTACTCATTAAAACACTGTCATATTTTCCTTTACATGACCGGCATGTTGGCCTTTCATTCCCCCAAAGTTAAAGCCCGGCACCTCGCCACGCGGTGTAAAATATGTATGCAGCAGTTTTTTAGACATGTCGCTCAAAGGGTGGCCCAGGAATTCTTCATAAATTTTTTTCACTGCCGGATTTTCATGAGCGCGCCTGATCTTTTTCGAATAATCGATCCGTTCCAGGGCATCGGCCCGGTTATGGCGGTAATCCAACGATATCTCTTTATGTTCCCTGGCGCCGAATATCGGTTGACCGCCTCCTCCCACCGGGACAAGCCATGATTTCCGCATAGTCAAATTGCTCGCCGGCTCTCAACCTGTCCATTAATATCCTGGCGTTCCCGGTGCCATGCGCGATAGCCACTTTAATCCGCCGCCCCTTCAATTCCACCCAAGCTTCTTTCAATCCGCTAAACCCGCGTAATTCCTCATAGTCCAGAACATCTAACTCCCGGCCGGAAGTTAGATAATACGCGGTTCGCACGGCCGCCTCAATCACCCCTCCGGTGGAACCGAAAATAGCCCCGGCGCCGCTGGCAATCCCCATGGGAGCGTCATAATCTTCATCCGGCAGGTCGCAGAAATTTATTCCAGCCTGTCTGATCATTCTTGCCAGCTCTCTGGTAGTTAAAACCCAGTCCACATCTTTAAAACTGCCTGTGCCCATTTCCGGCCGGCTGGCTTCAAACTTTTTCGCCGTACAGGGCATGATTGCCACCACCACGATTTTTTCGGGATCAAGTCCCTGCTTCCCGGCAAAATAAGTTTTAGTCAGAGCTCCGAACATTTCATGGGGAGACTTGCAGGTTGACAAGTTTTCCAGAAAATCCGGGTAAAAGTGCTCGGCAAACTTAACCCACCCGGGGCTGCAGGAGGATAGCAGAGGCAGCTTGTCACCCCGCTCCAATCTTTCCAATAATTCATGGGCTTCCTCCATAATGGTCAGGTCAGCGGTAAAGTCCGTGGAGAACACCTTGTCAAAGCCCAGACGCCGCAAAGCGGCCACCAGTTTCCCGGTAACCACCGTGCCCACCGGGTAGCCGAACACTTCACCCAGGGTGACCTGAATAGACGGAGCGGTTTGTACTATTACATACTTGTCCGGGTCTTCCAGCGCTTCCCATACGGAGTCAACGCATTCTTTTTCCGTTAGTGAAGCGGTTGGGCAGGCAATCACACATTGTCCACAGGTGATGCAGGCCACCTGGGAAAGGTCCTGCATGAACGCCGGGGCGATCACCGTATCATAACCCCGGTTGATAGCGGAGTAAACATTTACCTCTTGCACTTTGCTGCAAATTGCCTCACAACGGCGGCATTTGATACATTTGTTATAATCCCGGACAATAAACGAATTTTTATTCTGAATTGGCAGTTGCTTCATTTCACCGGTGTACTTGATATTCCTTATACCCAGGTTGTCCGCTATATTCTGCAGCTCACAATTCAAGTCGCGAATACAGGTGGTGCACTCACGGTGGTGGTCTGAAAGAAGCAGTTCCACCATCGTTTTCCTAACCCTTCTTACCCGCGTTGAAGAAGTATGGACCACCAAACCTTCAGTCGCTGGAAAAGCGCAGGAAGCCTGGAGCACCCTGGCCCCTTTAATCTCCACTTCAACCAGACAGACCCGGCAGGAGCCGATTTCATTGATATGACGCAGGTAGCACAGGCTGGGAATCTCAATACCCGCCGCGTGCGCCGCCTCCAGAACGTTCATTCCCTTGTCGGCTTCAATTTCCCTGCCGTCAATCGTTAACCTTATTTTATCTACTTTTTTCTCCGGGTTGTCATAAAGTTGCCCGGTTCTCTTCACTACCGGCCCCGGTGAAAATTCCGGCGTTTTCATTGATTTTCGCCTCCTTTTTGCTGCCTTTTAATATCGCTTTTTTCGGACACCTGGCGACACATGCCGCGCACTTGACACATTTCGCCGGGTCAATCCGGTACGGCTGCTTCGGCGCTCCGGAAATCGCACCAGCGGCGCAGGCTTTCGCGCAAAGGCCGCAGGCCACACATTTTTCTTCGTCTACCTGATAGTCAAGCAACGCTTTGCAAACACCGGCCGGACAAGTTTTGTTTCTTACATGAGCAATATATTCGTCCTTAAAATAACTTAGTGTGGAAAGAACCGGATTGGGCGCGGTCTGACCCAGACCGCA
>MVQL01000135.1 GCA_002067205.1 Pelotomaculum sp. PtaB.Bin104 | reverse complement strand
TTCAGGTCCTGATCAACGTTAAGCACTGTACGGTAGTCCGGGCCACTTACAAGTTGAAACACTACCCGTGATGGAAGATTTGACTTTATCACCCCGGTTATCACATCGACCGAAGGACGCTGGGTCGCGACAATCAAGTGAATGCCGGCCGCCCTGGCCAACTGGGTCAACCTTTGAAGAAGGGATTCAACTTCTTTCCTGGCCACTACCATGAGATCAGCCAATTCGTCGATAACTCCCACAATGTATTTAATTGACCTGTCACCGGTCTTTTTCCAGTAATGCTGAATATTTTTAACACCGGCTTTTTCGAAGATGGTATATCGGTGTTCCATTTCTTGCACCAGGCGTTTTAACGCATCTACAGCATCTTGGACCTCGGTGGCCACAGCAAGAGTATGCGGAAGACCCCGGTACTGACTGAGCTCCACTTTTTTCGGGTCTATGAGAACAAAATTCAGAACGTCAGGGCTTTTTGACATAAGGAGGGTCACCAGCACCTCATTGATAAACCAACTCTTCCCGCTGCCGGTGGTGCCTGCCACGAGCAAGTGTCGCACTCGTACCAGGTCAATGATAATCGGCTCTCCAATATCATTCACGCCAACCACAACTGGAAGTTCCGCACGCTCAAATTGCTCTTTATATTCTTCAGATACGAGCACCGGCCGCAACAACACGGGCAACTTGTTTTTATAAGCAATTATTAAAGAAGCTGAGCCGGCTTGTGTACCTGGGATCACTTGGAGAGACTCCACCCCAAAGGCAGAGGCCAGGTCCCCGGTCATATGCTGCAACCTGGTAAGTCGCATACCATCCGGTAGCGATATGGTTACCCGGGCGGCTGCCGGACCACTTTGAACCGAGAGAACTTCAATTTTTTCGTCCCCTTCTTTCATAAGGCCGCAGCGGCGAAATGCCCTGTTTACCCTTAATGCGAACCCTGAACCGGTCCTCTCTTCCGATGCTTTTTTCGCCCATGCCGGTGGCTGGGGCAACATGCTGAACGGAGGCAGCCCGGGCGCTATGCGGTCATTAGATATTATTTGTTCAGGAATCGGACTGTCCTGATCACTAGTTCCGTCAAGACGATTTTTTAGTACTGTGGCCAACTCTTCACTTTTCTTGAAAAACGCATCTCTTCGCTCCTTTCCCACGCTTATCCATGCCGCCGCGGCGGCGCCAAGCCAGCAAATAACAGCAAATTTACCGGCATTCGCAATACCGCTGCCGGCAGCGCCGGTGGCCATGGCGCCAATACCCGCAAAAAATACCGCGGCACGTTGCGCCGCGGTGAGGTTTTCTAAAAAATTGTTATGATTACCCCTATCATTTTGTGGAGTGTTTCTACGGTTTGTGTTCTTAATTTTGATCACCTCCGGCACCTTTACACAAGAGGCTTAAAACCAAATCTCTGAAGCTTAGATACGACAAAGGCGATGTTTTCCGGTATTGTTCAATTATCATTGTGATTTTTTCTCCCTTTGTAGCTAAGTATAAAGACTCCTAATAATCTCTTTCTTCTTTTTCCTTTGTTCAGTAGTTAATAAATAATTACCCTCTGACCTGATTTTGGGCCTAGCCCTGGGGGTTCTATTTGTATTAGTCTCTTTTTTAATTTCCGGATAGGCTTCCGGTTTCTGATCCGTTTCGTAACTGTTCTCCAGGGCACTACGCAACCAAGATCCAACACCTTTTTTGAAACGCATACCTGTTTTAAGTTGCCTCTTCATCTCTTGAAGTGCAGCCGCCAGGGCGGCAGGAGAATACTTTTCAATAATTTCCTTCGCAAAGCCCACGGAGATATCAGCCTTCGCTACCACCCGCACTGCTTCACGAATCTTTTCCCACTCCGGCCTTTCTTCTGTTTCGTCTTCCTGGTCAGTTTGTCCGCACTGATTATATAACTCAAGCTTGTTGGCGGGCGTCAAAGCAAAAGCAGCGCCGTCTTCGTGGACAGTGCTGCTATTTCCTTCATCATTTAAAATTTCCTCACCGCCTGGGTGAAGATCAACAACAACAACAGATCTTTTAAAGATCTTGTTAGTGTCGTCTTTTCCTGTGTCAGGATAAGGCGACATAGGTTTTTCCTCAACAAAATCAAGTGTTTTTCCTATGTCGTGATCTGACGATATAGGTTTTTCCGCTGTCTTTTCAACGGTATTTCCAATGTCGTGATTTTCATTTTCTATACCAAGCTGCTCATCTTTACCAAAACTTATATTACTTAGAGGTAATATCGTATAACGGTTATTATCCCAGCGCTGGCCCTTTTTGCCTGATAGCACGTCTTTACGATATTTCACCATTGTTACCACTGGCTTACCCTGCCACCTGTAATTCAATAAGCTTTTGATTCTTTCGTTTGCCGCTTGCCTGCAAATATTAAGGTTTGCAGCTATTTCATCCTGTGAAGGATAACAGTTGCCCTGGGTGTCCATAAAAGTAGCTAAAACGCACAAAGTTTTCCAGTCACGATCGGAGATATCTGCCAGAAAACCAGTTGTCCTCGCTGCAATATGGAGCTTCAAAAATACTTGTTCTTGCCAATTTTTATTAAGGATATCAAGCTCTTTTTGTATTTCAATAGATACTAACTTTTCATCCACTGTGTATACCACCTCACCCCAAAAACATCTTCTAAAAAGGATTTTATTTTCATGCTGTCATATGGGGATAATCTCCCGATAATTAAAGTGGTGCAGAAAATATTATTATAAAAAATTAAAGACCAGCAGAATACCGGCCTTTATATGTAACGGTTACTTATTTAAAGAGTTCACTGTGATTGTTTTGCACTAAAACTTAAACTCTTACATTAACTGCCAATTCAACAACGCGTCTAACCATATCTTCTATGCCGGCCATAAAACTTCTCGCTCCATATTTACCTTGTCCTATTCTTCGGAGGAGGTCCTCCCACTCGGCAGTCATCTGGGGGCTCCTCAGTTCCTCGGGAACTAGATCTACCAATTCCTCACCCTTACCTGTCGGCGCCAGGCGTTTTCCGCGGCGCTCAACATAACCGACGGCTATGAGTTTTTCAATGATGCCTGCCCTGGTGGCCGGCGTACCCAGCCCTGATTCTTTTTCAGCGTTGTTAGTCATCCTGCCGGCGTTTTTCATTGCTTTAATTATAGTGGCGTCGGTATACCGCCCGGGCGGACGAGTCTTCTTCTCTTCAACGGCCGCGGAAACCAAGTCCACTTTCTGGCCTTCCTTCAGTTCTGGGAGCTTACTCTGTTCCTCACCGCCATCATCAACATTTTCAAGTGAGGAATACACTTCCTCCCACCCCCGGCGAACCATGCGTGTACCTTTTGATAGAAAATCTTGAACATTTACTTTCGTAACCGCGTTTATATGGCAGCGCACGGCGGGTGGAAAGAAAACGGCCAGGAATCTCCTGGCTACGAGATCATAAATATCCCTTTCCTCCCCGGAGAGTGAGGTATCCGGTACCACCTCCGTAGGAAGGATGGCATGGTGGTCGGTCACACCGGCGTCGTTTACTATTCTCTCCGGAATAGGGTAACCAAGCGCCTTGCCGGCTATATGAGCGTATAATCCTACCCTAGATAACGTCGAAAGTCTTCCTGGAATGGTGCCGGACAATGTCTCGGTAATGTATCTACTGTCCGTCCGGGGGTAAGTTATTAGTTTTCTTCTTTCATACAGTAATTGTGCCACTTCAAGAGTGCGGGCCGCAGTCATGCCCAAGATCCGGTTGGCGTCCTGCTGAAGGTCGTCCAGGTTATAAAGTGGTGGAGGTGCTACAACATCCTCCTTTTCGTCCAAGGAAGATATTTCCCCTTTACAGCCCTTGACACAAGCCCTCATCTCAACCGCCCCTTCCCGGGACATAAAGCGAGTTATATTATTATCGAACCACCTTCCACGATAAGTTTCACCCTCGTCTGTCTCAAAAGTTGCCCACAGTTCCCAGTAGATCTCTGGCACAAAGGCTCTTATCTCCTTCTCCCTTTCTACCAGGATGGCCAGCGTAGGTGTTTGGACGCGGCCGACAGTCATCTTCTCTCTTTTAAGGATCGTATAAACACGGGTCGCGTTCATGCCCACGAGCCAGTCGGCACGAGCGCGGGCCTGGGCTGAGGCAAACAGGAAGTCGTAACGTGTACCGTCTTCCAGCCTGGCCAGCGCTCTCTGTATGGCTTCTGGAGTATTTTCTGACAGCCATAGCCTCCTATGGGGTTTGTGGCAGCCGGCCAGGTAATAAATGTACCTGAAGATGGCTTCACCTTCCCTGCCGGCGTCACAAGCGTTTATCACCTCTGACACATCGGAACGGTTTAATTGTGCCTTAACGATACGGAAGTGTTTCTTTTTTGAATCTACCGGTCGTATAAAAAAAGAAGCCGGTATAATCGGCAATGTGTCAGTGGACCACTTTTTAAGCCCCGGGTCGTAATCCTCCGGGGCAGCCAATTCGGCCAGGTGGCCAATGGCCCAAGTAACAATGTGAGTTTTATTTTCGAGATATCCTTCATTTCGCTTAAAGGTACCCAACACACTTGCGATATCTCTGGCTACACTAGGTTTTTCAGCCAATATAAGTATCTTCCTGTCACCGGCCATAATAACACCCCCCGGAGGATGTATTAATCTGCTGATTTTTATTGTGAAGTAAATCTACTGGAACAGGCCTGGAGAACAGGTACCCCTGTCCCAGGGTAATGCCCAGACTTCTCATAAGCTTAAGTTCCTCGTGTGTTTCTATTCCTTCGGCTATTATGGCACATCCTACTTCATTGGCCAGGGCGACAACGTTTTTTACAACAACCTTGAAAGAGCCGTTATTAACAACAGAACCGCTTACCAGAGGACGATCTATTTTGATGTACTCTGGGTCAAACTCAGCGATACTTCTTAATCGGTCATATCCGCTGCCCACGTCGTCAATAGCGAGAAGGTATCCGTTATTTTTTAAAAACCTGCAGTTTTCGAGCAATTTGTCATAGTTATTTATTCTCGAATGCTCGGTCATTTCGAAAACAATTCTGTCTGGCTTAATAGAATTTCCGTTCATCGAACGAATCGTTTTTAATACTTCCTCAACTTGTGAGGGATTGAAATTGACAAATATTTTTAATTCCGGATCTAGATGGGAAGCTGAATCAAGAGCGCTTTTAAGGCATGCTCTTTCTAGCTCTACGAGTAGTCCACGCTTTTTCGCCTTTTCAAAAAGCTTGTAAGGCAGGTGGTACCGCCCAGCTGGCCCTCTAGCCAGAGCCTCGTAACCGATTATTATATTTTTTTGCAAATTAATGATTGGCTGAAACCAGGTTGTTACTTTTCCCTCGAACAAAATTTTATCAATTTGTTCTTTCACATTGTCACTCCTTCCCGGATTGTTATTAAGAATTAACTTAATCTCTGCCCTGGAGAACAACTGACCAATTATCTAAAATACTCCCTTCAGTAACAACAACCCCGTCAGCATAGGCAGGTGCGTGGAGGCTTGCAGCTCCAGCTGTGCTATCGCCGTCTAACCACATTTGAACTACAGTTCCCGTAGGGCATACCTCAAGTGATGCTTGGGTCCAAAATTCCACACTCCAACGATTAACCGCACTTCCCAACGGATACAAAGGGTTAGCGGTAATTCCATCAGGTAATATACCAGGTATATTCGTAGCGGCAGTTAAGCCGAGGTAAGGAAAAACTGCCGCAAAGCTCTCTAAAGGACCCAGCGTATCAGCCAGTAAGACAGCCTTTGTTCCGGCTTCAACCCGTGGTAATTGTGCCACCGTCATTCCCGGTGTAATCAATATATGTGTTGTCGGGTCAAAGGGATCGGGAGCAAATTGGCCAGGAGGTGGGTTAACAATTTGTGCTATTCTCGGCCGCTCAAAAGCAATAACACAAAAATCACCCCAGTTTGACCAATCTGATTCGGCATCGGAATTATCCCATACTTTTATCCTGTATTTATACTGGTATACTCCGGAACTCCATAACGGTCCCGGTACTGCAGGATTACTGCTGGTCTGCATGTCATATTTGGCTTCCGAACTTAACACTTTACCCGTATCCAAGAAGATGTCCGCCTCGTTTGCCGTCCTGGAAATCTGTACTTGATATGCTCCCTGAATATCCCCGGGGTCAGGATCTGAAAAAGTCCAGGTTAGTTCGGGTGTGGTTGTAGTAAAACACGCCCCATATACAGGCAGGATAGGCTGATCCGGCTGAGTGTTTACTTCCAGTTTTAAGGGACTGCGCACAAAAGGTGTTTTGGTGCTATCTGATGTGTTCAGTAAAACTTTAAGGTAAAATTTATTGCTTATTGGAACTGTCGTCCATGCGTTATTAGGCGTATTTATAAAAGCGCTGCCGTTTACTGAAACTTGATAATTGATAGTGGTGCCTGCCGGAATGTCTTCAATGGCTACAACTCTAACAAGTTTGTAACTATTAATTGAATTAATCTGTTTAGAAAGATATTCAGCATGAGGAACATATCCGGTATTGAGGTTAAATCCCGAAGCTTCAAGCGCAAAGTCCCGGCGCATTGTGTCCAGTACATCATCATACGTCCACCACTGGACTTGTCCGGTTGCGTCAAGAAAAACTTGATCGTACGAATCGGGTCTTAACGAGACTGAAACCGCGCCAACCACCGGTCCGGGACTAAAAGAATCGACCCGCACGGCGCCGCCGCCGTCCAGGTTCATATAGTAGTCTAGCGAGTTCGTTAAGACAGAATTTCCGCTATCATCAGAGCTTCCTGAAGTAATGTCCTCCACAAAGCCGGTGATTTTGTTAGCCGGGTCTTCTACGTATAGACCCGTGGCATCATCATATGCAAAGTAATACACAGCGTTATTAGTGAATAACCTGAAATCGGGGCTGTCATTAACCATTGATACAGCTATTGGGTCTTCAATATCCGGATTAATTGATGAGACAGCGGTGAGGTTTGCTCCAGCATCGTACCTTGTAATCTTTGCTTCTTTATCAGCCGTTGTTTGTAGCAGTATTGCGGAATCACGGTTTTGGAAACCGGCCACGGATATCACGTTATTTAATCCGGTTGCTTTTAGAGCAGGATCGTTGCTCATCCCTGAACCGTTAAACCTGTAATAAGCAAGGCTGTCAGGGGTAATGCCCCAAATATTTAAGTTATCTTGCCGTATTGCGGCTCCGGTTGAATCAGTTGCCCATGGGCAAGAAAATATATTGTTAGGTCTCATGGTACCGGTGCTGTCGTCATACTCATTTAATTTGATTCCTTCTTTAGTTGCTACCACAAAACCAGGGCTATCTTTAACAACAGCAATAGCCGAGGAGAGGCTCTGGTCGGGCAGTCTGGCCCAGTGATTAACAGTATCAATGTAAGCACTGGTTTGAGGTGAATCAAGCATGTCGTAGTTTTCAAATTTCTCTTCAAAGATATCCGCCGCGAAAACCGGAGAATGGGCGCACAAAATTACTATTAGAAAAATGATCAGCCTGAGCAATCAATCAACCCCTACAACGTCAATATTTATAATTCTCCATCTATCACTAACCTTTACGGTGTCAATCAGAGAAACGACATTCTGCCGGTAGTTTTCTCTTTCTGTTTCTATTACTGCCTCTACCGTCGAAACATAACCATTTGAGCCCACTAATTTGACTGAGACGAGATTCTCCTTGATATTAGGCATCCCATCTACCGGCAGCAAACGGTTCTTAATTGCCGCGGCAAGCGCTTCCCCTGCCAGGTAATGTTCAGCTTTGTCAGAACGCTGTGTGTAATTCAAAGCCAGATATTGCTCTACAACACCAATACCCGAGTCTTTGTTAAAGCTGAGAAAATACAGAGGCCTTCTAAATGGCTCGTAAGTTACCTTGTATATCTTCCAACCGTCATTCTTTCTGATTAGGTAGAAGTGGTAATCTACCCTGTCCTCAAATTTAGGGCCTTTTTTTATAACTCTGGCATTTACCTCAGCCAAACCGTTGCTATCGTTATAAACGAAATAGCCGGTTTGCAATATAGTTTCTTTATCTTTAATTAAAGCTGAGTTCTTTAAAGTTTGCGCAAGTGCCTCACCGGTTAAAAGATCTTTCGTCTGTTCCCACTGTAGAGCAGAAGAATAATTAATATACTGCGATACTACATTAATAATTTCTTTGTTTTTTACGAATTTGAAAATGGCACATGAGATTATTAGGAAAAGAGTAGCAACCGCTATTATTACTATAAGTTTTTTTCTTTTTGACATTGAAACACTCCTTGTTAGATTTTATATGGCTTTCACTACATTCCCCAGCGCAGAGAGAAGAAGTGAGACCTGCCTGCCGCCGGCATGAAGTAAAGAAAGCCCCCTCGGTATTCCAAGGGGGTGACTCGTTCGGCTAAAGTTTTCGAATGATTATTGTGTCTGAACCAATATTGCCGACAGCATCTTTAACATTCACAGTAATCGCATTCGGTCCGAAAGTGCTTACCGGCAGGCTTATAATCTTGTTTCCCGGAACAGAGAAGTATGACCCGCCGTTGATTGAATAAGTGAACGTTGAATCATTACTGTCGGTTATAGTAACAATAGCCTGGACGGAGTTACCGCTTGTAGCAAGGGCGCCGGAAAGGGTTTTTACTTTTACGGTAGGCGCGGTTTTATCTGCACCGGTGAAATTGTTTATTGTTGTGTTAAGGTTATCTATCTGGGTGCTTATCCCAGGTAACTGCTGGTTTTTCATATAGCCAGCTATATCAGCAACGTTCTCAGATGAGCCACCGTATGCACCGTTATACATTGTTTGGTTTATGGTTGTTTGAGCACGCGAGGCTGCAGTGCCGGCATTAGTGTTAGCGTTTGCCGCATTTGTTGCGGCTGTTGAAGCGTTTGAAGCCGCAGTATTAGCTGCCGTCTGGGCATTTGAAGCAGCAATGATGGCAGCGTTTGCCGCATTCATTGCGCTTGTTGCATTGGTAGCCGCTGTGTTGGCGGCATTTCTTGCTTCTATTAATGCACCTTGTTCAGCTATATCAACTGATATTGTGTAATAACTGCTCGGCTGAACCTGGAATGAACCGACTGCACCACTGCTAGCATGTTTATAAGTAACATAAATATGACTACTACCACTTTGGTTTGTCCATGCAATTGTACCTGTGGTTCCCGAAAAAACAGAACCTTCCTTAACCAGTGTTCCATTATCGTAAATAAAAATTTTTACATTCCAGCTAGTGCATGTCACAGTAAGGAATACACTTGATATATATACTCCTGTAGCTGGAACTAAATCATATAAAGGCCTTTCCAAACCATCAGCATTGTTTATCTCACTTGATGATAAGCCTATATTTCCTAATGGAACATATGCTGCATATACTGGGGTATTGCACGATAATATTGAAATTAACAGTAGGCAAATAAGCAATAATTTATTTCTTTTCTTAAACATTATAATAACCTCCTTAAGTATTGAAGCTTAATTATTTGACATTACAACTTTCTTATAATAATGCTCGCTGTAGCTACATTCCCGCTTTCGTCTTTGACTCTTACCTT
>MVQL01000134.1 GCA_002067205.1 Pelotomaculum sp. PtaB.Bin104 | reverse complement strand
GGCTTGTGTATCGTGTGAAAGAATATAAAAGAGAGAGGGCTTAATTTGAACAGGTCTTTTTTCATTTCAATTAGCTTTGTAACCATCGTGCTGGGGGTGATACTGGCCGTCCAGTTTCGCGCCACCAGCGCCGGGGATAACGTTGGTCCCCGGAACAGAGAACAGGAATTAGCCCTGGAGAAAAAAAGTCTGGTGGAGGATTTGCATAAATTGCGGACTGAGATTGCCGACCTGTCTGTCAAACTGGAGCAGGCTGGGATTGGACAAAGGGAGTCGGAAGAAGCGCTGGGAAGAGAACTTGTCAAAATAAAACAATTTGCCGGCTTATACCAAGTGTCCGGACCAGGAGTGGAGTTGCTTGTGGAAAGGCGCCCGGGGGAGCCAGGACTTGGCGCCGTCGACTTTCCCAACGTCACTGACGCGCAACTTTTAAAATTGGTTAACGAATTATTCAGCGCCGGCTCGGACGCGATAGCTATAAATGGCCAACGTATCACGGCTATTAGTGAAGTACGCCTGGCCGGCAACCATGTCAACGTCAACGGGACCCCCCTGTCGCCTCCTTACCGTATTATCGCCATTGGCGACGCCTCCGTCCTCAAGAACAGGTTGGAATTAAAAGAAGGCCTAGTCGAATATTTGAGCGAGTACGACGTTTTGATGCAAATACAGGAAAAAGAAGAAATTACGATACCGGCCTTTACAGGCGAATTATACTTCGATTACGGAAAGCCCGTTAAAGAAAGTTAGCAGCGCTGCCGAGGTGTTGCCGTCAATATCTTTATCCCGGGAGTGTGTGCGAGCTAAGCGGTAGAAATTGTTGAGGAACCCCCTAAACTGCGATCTACGGGAGTGTCTCTCGAAATAATTTACGATGCGGAAAAGTCTGTTTCCGCGTATACAACGCTGGGAGGCGAGGTTGGAGTCCTTTTTCACGGATTGCCGTGGATAAACACACCAAGTGTTTATGAAGGCCACGGAGTTTACAGAGCGCCTGTACAATTTAGCCGGATGGTGTTACTTCGACGTGTCTAAATTAAAAAATGCGGACCTGATCATATTCAGCAATGAACAAGGCTCTTTCAAATTGAGCGACGCCGGTTTAATAGAACCTTTACTCAGTGAAATGAGACGCACTGATATCTCAGCCATCAAAGAGGCGATAAAGACTAAATAATGAACTGGGACAATTCTAACTTGTTAATTAGATATCCAGTGCAATAGGGAGATGACTACATTAAGAGGTTGGAGAGTTGTATTTTGATTATTTTATATTACTTAATAAACCCGGCTATCACGGGTTTTGCATCCTTGCTATTCCTGCTTATTGGTATTTCGCCAGAAAGTAGTATAAAACGCAAAATTTTCATCACATTAGCTTGTTTTTTAGCAATGCTATTCATTTACTCATTATGTCAAATTTATTTTAATGGACCACCAATTGGAGTTTCATTACCAAGGTTCTAGGCTTTAAATCCACCGGCGTCGAAAAATTCAAACTGCAACCTATTAAATTACAGAAAACTATTGCTCAAGGTAAATTTAAGATATGGATGACGCTGAGCGAAATATTTATAAGCGGCTGTAGCCACGATTAAACTAAAAAATAGTAAAAAGAATACATTTTACGTTGGATACAGAGGTTGGCTTTAAACTAATGGAAGGCAGATGTAACGGTCCACCTATTTTGTTAGCCTGATCAGGGAACGTCCGGAGGTTCCATTCGATGAAGCCAACAATGACTGGCGTCTGGTTTGCACCGGTACCGGACCATAATATCACGATGGACAAAAAAGGAAGTATAATTAGTGTTGCCGCGCTTTGGTAATTTTAATAAGCGCAAGGAGGCATATAAATTTGTCTGTAATAAATATGATAGTATTTTACTCTATTATAATACCTCTTATATTGGTTTTTTTAATTTATCTAGATAAAAAATATATGTGGGCTGCGCCAATTATAATGCTATTACTAATTTTCTTAAACCTACTACATGATTTGTTGAGATTATCTCACGGTGAGCCTTTTATTGATCTAGTACTTTATTATTTTCATAATGACACTATGATGACATTCCTTCTTTATATTCCAATATTTATTGTAACTATTCTTTATACTACTGTTTTTTACATTATTAAATACATGTTAAAAGTAAAACAAAATAGGGGTCAATAAAATCCAGACGACCTCCCGGATGCGTGCCTGTGGCTGAGGTTTCTATAACATGTAATGTTACCGGTTCTTGGTAATTTTAAAATTGAAAGGATGTCGCAGGGTAAAAACAATTGGCTGGAGGGTTATAGGGGTTGTGGCGCTGCTGGGTTATTGAGGGACTAATTAAGCACGTCAGCAATTATCGTTGAGTCAAAGGAAAATTCCAAAAAACTTTCGCTAGCGAGAGGTGATTATGATTAATCACAACCGGAAGCTTCGCCGTATTTTTACCCTATTATTCATTATTGCCGCGTTATTGCTATTTGGTTTTGTTGAGTGGCGATACCACGGTTTTAGTCGCCCCCGTTTGGATTTGCGCGGGTTAGTTGAACCACCTTGCGTTGTCGAAAAGGTTGTGCTGGACAGCGACAAGGACGGTGACGGCGTTTACGATCTGGACGACATTGTGCAGGGGGCGCTCAAAGATCTGGAGGCGAAGCCCCTATACAAGGACGCTTACTACGCCGGGGGATATCCGCCCTCAAACGAAGGCGTGTGCACCGACGTGATCTGGCGGGCGCTGCAAAACGCCGGCTATGACTTAAAGGGGATGATGGACCGCGATATACGGGAGCATCCGGGTGATTATCCCCGGGTGAAAGGCGCGCCGGAGCCCAACATTGACTTTCGGCGGGTACCGAACCAGGAGGCGTTTTTCAAAAAATACGCCGAACGGCTGACTACTGAGATAATACCGTGGAATGCGGAAAATTTAAAGCAGTGGCAGGGCGGCGACGTCGTGGTGTTCGGCCCGCCCTTCGACCATGTGGGAGTGGTATCGGACAAGAGGCGAACTGACGGTGTTCCTTTGCTGATCCATAATGCCGGCCCCACTACCCGGGAGGACAACGGCCTGCTTACCTGGCCTTCACCTCTGAAATACCACTTCCGTTACCCTAAGACAAGCTGATTATCACCGTTGGGATGACGGCGGCTATAGGTAATGTCCGCTGCCGTTATACTGATTTAGCCGGACATAATAATCGGCTATTGGCAGATGATACACAAGCGAAGCGTTAGTTCACGTACCCCTAATCCGACATAATGCTATTTGTCAGGCAAACGTAAAAGGATAATGAAATATTTTGGTAATATATTACAGGGGGCAAGTTATGATTATGAGCTGAAGAAGAGCTAGAAGAAGGAGCCGAAGAAACCTGCCCGGCGTGTGGTTTTAAGGTCTCTCTTGAGGATGAATTTTGCCCTTCTTGCGAATTGCGGTTAAAAGACTAGAATGGAGGATAATCACTATTTATTTATACATTTTAATGAAAGGAGGCCGCCAGTGAAAATATCCCATTTTATTATTGTCCTATCTTTAATCATCATGGTAGCCGGCTGTGCCGTAGAAAAAAAGGAGCCGCCCAATAACCAGGGAAAAGAAGTGGTGATTTCAATGGACCAGGCGATCACCGAATACCTGGAAAACAAGGTTTTTCCCATTCCTCCTCCCCCGGGAGTGAAAACGTTTGCAGCCTATGACCTTTTTGGGTTATCCGGGAACGGGAGTGAAAAAGTAGCCTACATGTGGGCGCGGATTGAAGAGTACGGGGTTGACCCGAGCGTCGGCATCGGCCCACGCAGCGCAAGTAACTTCCCACTAGCGCTTATTTTGAAGGAAGAAAACGGCAGTTTCACTGTCACCGGTGACCACCGGCCTGGTGATGGCTCAGGCTGGTGGCCGAGTGTACAACAAATCTTCCCCGCAGAGTACCACGAAAGGATTTTAAATTATCATAGACTGGGGAAAAGTCAAGAGCTAGATCAAACTATAATTGAAAAGGTAAACAACTATCTTATAACGGTAGGAATTGATAACACTGCGGCATCTGAGGATGAGACAGCTTCGTTAGATGAAAATAATTTCAACCTGATTTTAAAGTACGGTGTGGGCGCAAAAAATATTTTAAACACGTTTGAAGGGATCTATACTAAAGATATGATTTTAGACCCTCCCATTACCACAAAAATGGAGTTAACTAGTGAAGAACTTAATTCAATCTACAATAAAATGAATGAGATTAATTTCTTTACTTATCCGGACGTTTTTACCGTGCCCGTCGGAACGGAGGTAGGAATGATCACGCCTTATAACAGTTATTATTTTCAGGTGCGGCACGGTTCCGAAATTAAAGAGCTTTCCTGGGACGATGAGATTACCAACCAAAACATTGACGCCGACAAATTGAGGGAACTGGTTACGCACATCCGCAATCTCATTGAGTCAAAGGAAGAGTACAAAAAACTGCCGCCAGCGAGGGGTGGTTATGATTAATCACAACCAAAAGATCCACCATTTTTACGTGATTAAGTAGATATCTTGCACATCCATAAATAAAAATAAACAGGTTTTCAGCATTTGATGGGGAGGGGTTAGAGTGACAAATCAATTTCGGTATATAATCTTGGTCTCATTTATTGGGATCTTGCTTTGGCTCCGGTCAATGCCCGTGCTTGCTGACGACGCCAGCCTCGGGCGGGCGCCGGACGGGGTTTATCCCCTGGCGGACGCGGCGGTGGTAATGACGGACGAAGACGTCAAAGTTAAGCTCCTGGAAAACGGTACGACGGCGGAAGTGACCTGTGACTTTACTTTCTACAACGATGGCGCGGCGAAAGATGTGCTCATGGGCTTCCCGGCGAGTCAAAAAGTATCCGTTGAATCGGAAGTGCAGTCTGGCGCTATGGAATTGCGGGATTTTAAGGCCTTCATCGACGGGCAGTCAACGGCGGTAAAAACCGAAAACGGGAGCGTACCGGCCCATATCGCGCTTCCCCCTGGAACGGAGTACGACCGCTGGTATACCTTCACCGTGCCATTTCAAGCCGGGGAGACCCGGCAGGTGCGCAATACCTACCGGGTGAAAAATCTGTTCTACTCCAACGGGGAAGTCGTGGCTGGTTATATCCTGCGCACGGGGGCGTTTTGGAAGGACCCCGTCGGGCACGCGCGGGTAACTTTCGACCTGGGGGAAATCAAGCCGTACCAGATTAACCGCCTGTACCCAAACTGCTACCGGTTTGCGGGCAACACACTGGTCTTTGAACGGGAAAATTTTGAACCGTCTTACGACCTGGAGATAACATTCGACAATTATCATTACAGCGCTGGTTTCCTTAATAACGCTTCGGATGATACCAAGGAAAAGATTAACGGGAAGATCAATTTATTCACTGAGCTGGAAGGCAAGTTAGCGGAACTCGCCGGTGCGGGTGAAGCAGAAATCCGTGCCGTATACAATGCGGCGGTTGCCGCCAACGACCCGTTCACCGCCCAGTTTGTCGCCAGCCGCCTGCCGGCCGGAGCCATCAAGCAGGAGCCGCCGACCATCAGCGCGGTGGAGGTGAAGAACGAAAGCGGGGATTTTTACCGGGTTTCGGCGAAGGTTCGCGACCCTAACGCCGACTTTACGTTCTGGGAGATCAGAGTTATCCGCGAGGAAAACGGGAAGAAAATCATCGACCTTTCCGACCGGCGGCGTTTCCTGCAGGCTACTTACGATGATGAGCTTGCCTACGGCCTGTCCCTGGAGCCGGGCAAACAGTACTGGATTGAGTTTGAGGTCTGGGACGCGGACGATCATGCTGACCGGCAGGCGGTCACTTACCGGTCAGGTGACGCTGTCCCACAGGTGATTGCATCCGCCCGCACGATTAATTCCAAGTGGCTGTTCGCTCCGCTGGGAATGTGCGCTATGGTCGCAGCGGCGGTGGCGTGGCGAAGATCACGGCATTTCTCGGGGTAGACTTTTTTAGTAACATGCGCGGGGGTTAGCTTTAAGCTAATGGGTTTTCGATTCCGACCATTCTAGCCACGGCGCATTATCATTTTATGAAAGTGAGAAAATTATGTTATGTTTAGGGGGGCAGTAAAGTATTGTTATATTCAATCATTCTTATTATTATAGCCGTCGGCTTGTTTTATCTTGTTTACAGGATACTAAAAGCTGATCAGGATGTTGTCTTGGAGATTCTAAAGTATATTATTGTCGTTTTATTATTATGGCTCGCGGTTTGTTCTATTGTTGCCGCTTTAAGATATGTTGTTTTTTAATATTGATGCGGTTAAAAAAGGCCTGCTGCTTCTTTAGATTTGGCGGTGTCGGCAGAACGCTCTAAATACCTTTAAGGTCTGACGCTTGGCTATATTAACATGCAGGTTTGAAGCGCTGGATTGAGTTTGAGGTCTGGGACGCAGACGATCATGCTGCCCGGCAAGCATGACCTATTGGTCTTAAAATATTATCATATCGGGAAAACCGGGGAGGGGTTCATAATGAAAAGATTTGCTTGCGTTACGGTGGGATTGTTGTCACTACTGTTAACCACGGGAGTGTGCGCGGGCGCTGGGCTACGGTGAAATTGCCGAGATGCCGGTAAAGATCGAACTAAACGCTGGCGACTCCGGGCAGGCGTCTGATGAATTTCGCAATTATGTGGCCATAGCCGGCGGTCTGGGCTTGATGCGGGGGGACGAAAACAGCCTTTTCAGACCTGCCGACAACGCTACCTGGGCCGAACTGGCCTCGCTGGTGACCAGCAGGGCGGCGCCCCGCCTGCGGGCCGTGAAATCGACAGGTGTAACCTCAGCTGCATGCACTGCGCTGTTTCAAACCATAAGTTAAGACTTCGCCACTAAACGGCTTAAATAAAGGGGTGATGGTGTGGCAAGACGAGTTGTTTTAATAACGCTCGTTCTAATTTTAATTATTGGTATTGGTATCAATGTTATGGACCGTATATATTCAACGCTCCCTTACCAAAGAGCAATTTTTGATAACTTTCATAGGATCACATTTAAAGTCCAAAAGTCAATACTCGAAGCCATGCAAGGGACTAAGAAAGAAGTACGGCCCATCGTATCCGACTTTCCGGGGCATCAATTTACTTCGAGGGGCACGATACCGTTGTCCAATACGATCTTGCTGAATGAGCATTGGATTAATCTCCTTTGATAGGGAAAGTCCTTTAATCGACACGGGCTTATTTAGCTGGTAGATTCTTCTTTACCATGGCCGGGCGTTGATACCCCTCCTGCTTATCATATGGATTTGATTAGAAGGGACCTTATCAGCAATGCCAGGTTAAGTTGTCGAGGAGGCCGGCCGGCAAAAAGAGGTCGCTTTGATATGTTATAATTACTTGATGTGATAGAATTGTACCGAAGGGAGTTGGTGAAAAGTGAAGTTAGTTGATTTTACATTGGGTTTCGGCAAAGTTACACTACTTAGCCCAGAGGAGGCTAAATTGATACAAGAAAAAGAAAATGCATTACAAAAGATTAAAGACACCTATGGCGATTGCGACATGGAACAATTTAAAGAATTAAACTTGAACCAGCTGGAGAATATTGTTAAGTATGCCCAGCGTGGGGTTAGTATAAATGATGCCATAAAATTAAGTCATGAATATACGGATTTTGTTGCTGATTATAAGTCTGGTGATAATGAAAAAAATAACTTGTAAACATATTATTATTATACCTCCGGCTGATTGGGCATGAATAACGAACTGACAATGTAAATGACCGGTAAATCTTGCCGGTCGTTGTATTTTCTATAGGCTGGCTCCGGCTAACTGGTTGGAGACCGCCACAAAAAGATAGGGAGGCTCGTTCTGACTTAGATTTTACCTTCCTGGCTACCACTCGCCCTGAATGTTGTCATACCTATGGTCCACGGAAAAATCCGGATTGTCAAAATAATTATAGCCCGAGCTTCCAAATGTTGTGTCAACATTTATCCATCTCTTCTCCTCCGGGTAATAGACCTGATTCCAGGCATGATCACCCCATGCTGTGCCACTATAGCTGAGTCCTGTGACAAAGCGGACTTTTAACCCCACAGCACGGCACATTGACACATAGAGACTTGAATAATCAAAGCACACGCCCTTTCTTGAGTTATAGGCAACTATCGACCCCGAATCAACTCCGGAAAGGTGGTTTACGGCTAATGCTTTCGCCTTATTGTGATCATATTTAACATTTTTACTGATCCATTTATATAGCAGGAAGGCCTTCTTTTTATTATTATTTTCGGTTCCGACGACATGTCTTGCGGTATTGTCTATTTCAGGGGTTGACTTAACTGCTTCATCAAGTGTGGTACCGTTAAAATATTCTATTACCCGTAATTTTCTCTCAAAAGTTTTCTTAAATGAATCATTAAAGAGGACAGGTATTTGTTTTGCAATACTGGTACTTAATAGCGGATGCAGGGCATTTTTGTAAATAAGCTGATATGCAGCGGAATTATTGATATATTCGCCCAGGAAGACGTTATTGTTGAAACTGGTATAAAAATTAAGCAGCAGCGAAAAAGCGAAAACCAGGAAAACAGATCTGGGGAGCTGCCATACTCCGCCGATTAACCGCTTCACAATAAAGTTCATCGAATTGACTGCGGATGAAATCCTGTTTGATAAAGGAAAAATGGCATACCTATAAAGGGGACTTGTCAGAAGCTGCAAAATACTAATGATCACTAATAGAAGAAAGAGTATGGCAATAATATAGGCCCATAGATCTTGCCCGGAGAGCATACCCCTGATTGACGGAATAAATTTATATAGACTGGTTAAAAAAATGTTACTATTGTCGGAAAAAATCAACCTGGCAAAATAGACCGCAAGGATAATCCCTAAAAGAAGCACCATACTATTGAGCATTGAAACCAGCGAGTACCGTATTCTATTGCTTGAAAATGGGTGCAGCATACCTGCCAGTATGGGTATCAGAAAAATACCGGCAATTAAAACTGTTATGATATTAATATCGTTAAATGAAATCATGGATGCTTTTAGTTCCTTTTCTCTTGCATGTTCTTCGTTACGTTCATTAATTCGTTCTCTTATTGAATTAGCCTGCAAGGGATTTAGAGGAAAAATATCTGCTGTCTCTTGTCTGGCAGCTTGCCAGCTTTAATTCCCAGTTGTTTTTGTTCTGAGTAACTCCCACTGTCCCGTGCTTTATCTGAAGAACTGGGATTACCACTCATTGAGAAGCAGGCTCGGGCAGCAGCCCGTGAATTTGGTTTTAAAAACATAAAGGCGGTAAAAGAGCAGCCGGTGCTAGGACGGCATTTTCAATGGCGTTGTCTGGTGCATAAAAGCTAGTGTTCTGCCGTAAAAAAACCACCGAAGTGGTTTTGAACTTTAATTTGGTAAAAATTCAAGCTTTTTGTATTACTCCACAAGCTAATCTTTTTCCAGAGTTACCTGCTGGTTGAGTACGGTAATCATCAGGGTTTAAGTGAATAATTACAGATTTGCCTATTACCTGCTCTGGTTTAAAGGCGTTAGTAAAGAAGCACATACTAGCATATCCCTTGTTTGAGAACAAGACAGGGAAATCTCCTGCATGGTTTCCGTGGCGTTGGTTTGTTGGGTTCCAGTGTTCCCCTGCAGCTTGGAATGGATTTTGGGGATCACCAACCTGGCAATTACCAAATTCATGGATATGAAAACCATGCGGACCTATGGGACTTTCCTTATTTGTGGCCGGTTGGTAAGGAGGAAGTCCATTCACTTCTACACTAACCCAAGTGCCTCCCGATACATTATAAAAGTTTACTATACCTCTTATTTGAGGTCTCAACGGACCTCCTATAATATTTGCAGTAGCCACTGACTTTTTTATTGGTATACAAATGTTTTGTCCGATTTTTAATTTGTCGGAGTCTACTTCAGGGTTAACTGCGGAAATGTCGTCTAATGATATATTATATCGTTGAGCTAACTGGTAAAGAGTATCACCCGATTCAATTACATGGTCAAATATTCCTATAGGAGTTAAAGACATTATAATCACCTCGGAAAAAAATTAGTACAGATCTATTATAAAATATTCACTCACTAAAAAGATGTTCGTGAAAAGTTACCATAATTAGCATAATTTTATATAAACCTTATTGAGGGTATCAGAGCAGTTGATGCTAAATTGTCTAAAACATAAAAGAAAAAACAAATTAACTAATTAATTTTGAAATAAATTACGTGTTTGATACGTTTATAATATAGAAATGAACCTGCTGGAGAGCGTCAGTGTAGCCCTGGAAGGGATCATGACCAGTAAGCTGCGTTCTTTTTTAACTACCCTGGGAATCGTAATCGGTATCGCAGCCGTGATTGCGGTGGTGGCCATCGGGCAGGGCGGCAGGGCGGTATTAATGTCCGAAATGGAAAAGATGGGCACCAACATATTCGCCATCTTCGTAGACTGGCGGAGTAATAAGCTGGTCACGGGCAGGGAATTCGATTTGAGTGACGTGGCGGCGATCAAGGACAAGGTGCCTGAGGTCACCCACCTTTCTCCCGTGAATCAAATCATGAGTGACATCAGGGGGCCCAAGGCCGATACCAACGGTTGGGACACTGTATTTGCCATCCGCATCAAGGATGTAAATAGCGCTATCCGGCTGCAGAAATCATCGCCCACCGACTTCAGCCAGCATTACGTCGATCCGGAAACCGATGATGATATTACGATTACTGGTGTATTCGGTGATTGGCAGCTAACCACCGGAGGCGACGGAAAGAACCTGCACATGTCTGTTCCCATCAAGACAGGGACCATGACTCGCAATGGCAAGCCCTATGATATGGCCGGAGATGTGGCGACCATTGAAGTAAACTGTGATTTTGTGCCTCCCCCCTGCTGGTTATCTGATCTCAGGGGACCTTTTTTTGCAAAATGTCATCCTCCCCTTGATGCCGCAGATGTATCCCGGAACCTCGCCCGGCATCTTCGCATTCTCGGCCACTGATCATCAAATTCAAAACACCGCCAAATTTCCCACCGAGAAGGTAAAATCAGGGGCTATCTGGTATTATCCAGAGATTAAACACCTGAAGGTGTACATCGTAGGAGGAGAACTGAGAACGGCCATCCAGGGAGACTGTGATCTCTATGCGGGGATTTCCATGACCTTTACTCTGGACATCAAAAACACAATGAGCTTTGATCCTAACACCCAAACCATTCGCTTCAATCCTGATCCGTCCCCGCACGGCGAACATGATGCCGACATTCCCTGGTATTTCTGGTTTCTGGGCCCCATCGGTGAAGCAGTCACCCAAATCATGGTAGCCGCCATCTCCGATAGCATCGCCAAAAGCTTAAAGTCCGACCTAAGCATAGATGTAGAGGGAATACCCACCCAATCGGTACACTGGACCGGCGCTGGTCAGGACATGCAGGTCACCCAGGCCGGTCTGAACACCTGTTTCTATATGCAGGGTATAGTTTGAAGCGCAAAGGCCCGGTGGCTCAAATAAAATACGCAGAAAAAAATAGCCACGATTTAACAATTGCTAAGTCGTGGCTATTTTTTTGCTAAGAATTCGTTTGTTATGTGATAAAAAAAAGCTGATTATTTTTTTATATCGTTTCCGGATTATTCCTTTAGATCAGGTTGCTGCAGTTTAAGACGTTACTGATCTTGTGCTTGACCATGTTTTTAATGGCCTCCCGGGCCGGTTTGAGATATTGGCGGGGATCAAAATCAGCAGGGTTGAGGGTAAAGTGCTCCCGGATGGTAGCCGTCATGGCCAGGCGGAGATCGGTATCAATATTTATCTTGCATACTCCCATCGTCCCGGCTTTGCGGAGCATTTCTTCGGGAACGCCCTGGGCTCCTTTGATCTCTCCCCCGTACTGATTGCACTTGGCCACAAATTCCGGCAGCACGGTGGAGGCGCCGTGCAACACCAGGGGATAGCCTGGCAGCAGACCGGCGATTTTTTCCAGGCGGGCGAAATCAAGCTTGGCTTCCCCCTTGAACTTATAGGCTCCGTGGCTGGTGCCAATCGCAATGGCTAGGGAATCACAGCCTGTTTTCTGGACAAATTCCACGGCCTGGTCAGGGTCGGTGTAGCTGGAGTCCGCGGCACTGACCTTTATATCATCCTCGACACCGGCCAGCCGCCCCAGCTCGGCCTCTACCACCACACCCTTGGCGTGGGCATACTCCACGACCTTTTTAGTCAAGGCAATATTTTCAGCAAAGGGCAGCTTTGAACCATCGATCATCACCGAGGTGAAACCACCGTCAACACAGGACTTGCAGATCTCGAAATCCTCCCCGTGGTCCAGGTGCAGGCAAATTGACAAACCGCTGTCCTCTACGGCAGCCTCTACCAGTTTCATCAAGTAAATATGTTTGGCGTATTTCCTGGCCCCCGCCGAAACCTGCAAAATCAAAGGAGCTTGTTCTTCCTTGGCCGCATCAACAATTCCCTGGATAATTTCCATATTGTTGACATTAAACGCTCCGACGGCACATTTCCCATAGACTTTTTTAAACATTTCAGTTGAAGTTACCAGTGGCATATTTTCCCCTCCCTTTTTTGTGTGCATAATGCTATTTAAAAACTCTTCTATACTGTTCCAGGATTATCCTCCAAGTATTCGTCCAATTGTGAAAAATAAATTCTTCAGCTGTATTGGCTCCTTTGTTCACTGTTCCCAAAAGCCTGCCCGTTTCGACAATGTCTTTAAAAGGAATTGGCGGCAATTTGTTGAACTGATAATGGTAGGGGAATAATGATAATTATGATTAATTGGTCAACCAATATATTGGTTCAATATGGAGGGATGTAATTTGGTTAATTTTACTACAAAAGAGCTGATGAAGCAGCAGGATTATCTTGAGCTCCTGTCCCAACAATTTCCCACTATCTCACAGGCGGCATCCGAGGTGATCAACCTCAAATCCATTTTGAATCTTCCCAAAGGCACCGAACACTTCCTTACCGACCTGCACGGAGAATATGAAGCCTTCAACCATGTGATGAAAAATGCCTCGGGTGTTGTAAAAAGAAAAATCTATGATGTGCTGGGCAAGACACTCTCTAAAAATGATATCAATGAGCTTGCCTCACTCATCTATTACCCTGAAGAGAAGCTGCATCTGGTCAAAGAGAGGGAGGATAACCTTTCCGACTGGTATGAAGTCACCATTTACAGGCTGATCCAGGTGTGCCGGGACGCCTCGTCAAAATATACCCGCTCCAAGGTCAGAAAAGCGCTTCCTCCGGATTTCGCCTACATCATCCAGGAACTGCTCCATGAGGATGAGCACCGGTTCAGTAAAAAAGAATACTATAATAAAATCATCGATACCATTGTGGGCCTGGATATGGCAGACGACTTTATTATCAGTATCTCCACCGTGATCCAGAGACTTACCATCGACCACCTGCATATAATCGGTGACGTTTACGATCGTGGGCCGGGGCCTCATTTCATCATGGATACCCTGATGAAACACCACTCCCTGGATATTCAGTGGGGCAACCACGACATCCTCTGGATGGGCGCTGCTGCAGGCAACCGCTCCTGCATTGCCAACGTAGTCCGCATCTGCCTGAGGTACGCCAACATGGATATCCTGGAGGAAGGCTACGGGATCAATCTCTTCCCCCTGGCTACCTTTGCCATGGCTGCCTATAAGGAAGATGCCTGCAGCAAGTTTACACCCAAAATCAGCTCCAGCGATATCGTGCCGGACTCGGATATTGATCTTCTGGCCAAAATGCATAAGGCGATCACCATGATCCAGTTCAAACTCGAGCATGAACTGATCTTAAATCACCCGGACTATGATATGAATGACCGGCTGCTGCTGGATAAAATCAATTACGAGGAACACACCATCAACGTCGAGGGTGTAGTATATAAATTGAATGACCAGTCCTTCCCGACCGTAGACCCCAAAGAGCCCTGGAAGCTGACTGAAGAAGAAATGACGGTAATCAATAAGCTCCGCTATTCATTTTTGCAGAGTGAAAAGCTCCAAAAGCATATCCGGTTCATGTTCGCCAAAGGCAGCATGTACTTAACCTACAACTCCAACCTGTTGTTCCATGCCTCCATTCCCATGAATTCTGACGGAACCTTTAAGATAATAAAACTGAGCGGTGTGGAATGTTCAGGCAAGTATCTGCTGGACAATTTAGAGCAATGGTCCCGGGAAGCCTATTTCGGCAGAGAAAACAAGGACAACACCACAGATATTCTTTGGTATCTATGGTGTCATCAGGATTCCCCGCTGTTCGGCAAGGACAAGATGGCGACTTTGGAGAGGTATTTCATTGATGACAAAACGCCACACAAGGAACGCTATACCCCCTATTATACTTTGGTCGATGATGAAAAGATCGCAAGGATGATTCTTGCGGAGTTTGGACTTGATCCGGAGAAGGGACATATCATTAATGGACATGTGCCTGTAAAGACTAGAAAAGGGGAGAGCCCGATCAAGGCCAACGGCAAACTATTGGTTATTGACGGTGGATTTGCGAAAGCCTATCAAAAAGAAACAGGGATCGCCGGTTATACCCTGATCTATAATTCCTACGGTTTGATGCTGGCAAGCCATGAGCCTTTCGAGTCCGTAGAAAAATCGGTAAACGACGGAATAGATATCCACTCTACCTTAAGCATTGTTGAAAAGGTTGTTGACCGGAAGAAGATATCCGATACCGATAATGGCCAGAAGCTGAAAAAACAGATCTATTATCTTGAGATGCTCTTAAACGCTTTCCGGACGGGTGTGATCAAAGAAAAATTATAACCGGATAAATGGGGAAACATGAGCATTAAATCTACGAGTAGATAATAACTGAAGAAATAAAACCGCCGGTTGAGGTGCTACATGCATCTTGATAGGTGGTTTTTTTGTTGAAACTGGACCACCAATACCGACCCAATTAGGGCACGTGTACTATTTTAGCAGGGTAGCCGGTATTAACTGCGTTCGTCCAAATTCACATAGCTTTGTAAATGTTACAAGTATAAACCCGGCCAACAATCGACCGGGTTTTTCATAAAGGAAGAATTATCAGGATGAAATATTAAAGGAATTTTATATGAATTCCATCATGCTTTGCATTTTCAATAACGATAAGGTTAGCAAAAGGCTTCTATTGTTATTATTATTGCTGTATCGGGGAGGATAAAGAGTACCAAACAAAACAGAGGAGGCATTTTCGTGAATGAACTGGATTCTTTAATCAAAGAAAAACTTGTCCCCATTAGGAAGAAGGCTGTCGATACCCTTACTGAAAGAAACCCTAATATTTTTTCTGTGGTGAATCATTATTTATCAAAAAATAATAATCGTGTCGGTCTTAGAGTGACGGAAAACGGAAAGACAGTTGGAGAATATACTTTTCATTTAGATGGCCTGCAAATTACAAATGTGGAAAGCGGGGTGCTTTCTTCAGAGATACACCATCCATTCGGAGTTATCAAGCCGTATGGTATTATAGAAAAGAGTGTTTTAGAGAAAATGCTCGAAGATGAACAAGACTTAATAGATCAACCTTTTTCAGCAATCCGTAAATACATGCCAGATATAACAATAAAGTTTATGAGATAACCTTTGCACCCTAAGGGGGTGCTTTTCTATGTCAAAACCCGGCCCAATTAATAGACCGGGCTTTGCAGTAATTTTTTCAAGGGGGTGGCTTGGGTAAAAGAATTTTTTGTCGAATACCGTAAAACGGTGGGGGCGCTGCGTAATAATAAAGTGATTCCTTTGTAAAGTGGAAGTATGATCTCTGACACCGAGTGGTCAATCAAGCTTCAGGGAACGATATGGACGGTGACGCGTTGGAGCCGGGAGGACCGGGAGGTGCCTATAGGAGTAAAAGAAAGCTGCCAGTAATGGCAGTTTTTAAATACTTCTAAAGATTACAAATATTTTACAGTAGTAGTCAGGCAAGGGAGATGTGTGAGATCAAGTCGCAATCTAATGATATTTTCGGGAAAAGGATCAGTGAAATAGAAAAGCAAAATAGCGAATTTAAGGGAAAACCAGTCATGGCGGCACAATTAAAAGAGTGGCTTTTCCCTCTAAGTATAGTACTTTTATTTGTAATCATGCATGCAATCATATGGGGCCTTAAATGTGAGGTTTCAAGTTTGCGAGCCACAATAACTCAGCTTAAAAGTGATAATGCATCAATAAAGAGTCAACTTGATGCACAAGTAAAACAGGTATTACCAGCAATAAAAACCTTGGACGATAAAACTACAGAGGAGTTTATATACTATGTTGTTCAAGAAGGTGATTGCTTTGAAA
The DNA here is from genome assembly GCA_002067205.1 of Pelotomaculum sp. PtaB.Bin104. Classification (GTDB taxonomy): domain Bacteria; phylum Bacillota; class Desulfotomaculia; order Desulfotomaculales; family Pelotomaculaceae; genus MVQL01. The sequence continues at coordinate 105,695 of MVQL01000134.1, read as the reverse complement.
CTATTACCGAACGATACTACCAAACAAGTGAGTATGCTTCAGAATTAGCAAAATTAAATAATTTGACAATTCATTCCATATTACAAATTGGACAAATTATAAAAGTCCCGAAAAATAAAGCTTATTTAACGAAGGAGCCGCAAGGCTCTTTTCTTTTGCCATTTTTTGTTTTGTAGGGCGAAAGCAAGCTATATTTACGTTCGGGCGCGACTTGATACACCGCGCCTAAAAAGTCGGGGAAAAGAATCTCTTGTAATAATTAGCGATTCCTTTCAGGGAAAAAAATACATTAAGGATTGCCCCAGGCCTTACCGGTAAATCTTGCCGGTCTTTCTCGGGCTCCTGCTTACCGGTGGAGCCGGCCACAAAATGAAAGGGATTAGCTGAACTTAAGGAGGCGCTGAATAAGATAGGACGAAGGGAGCATATGCTCCCTTCTCTTCATCCATTAATTGTTAACGAATTAAGGTGTAATAATGGGTAACGGTTGAGCGTTCACCCAAGCTGACCGTTCTGCACCACTAATTGCCTGGACTCTGAAGTAATATATTGTGTAGCGCGATACGGTGGTTTGGTACGTGGTGGTGTTAGCGCCAACCATACTGGTTACCCGGCCGATCGTAAAGGTTGCGTTGTTAGCTCTCTGGATTCTGTAGCCGGTCTCATTGTTGGCATTATCGTTCCAGGTCAAAGTCACCAAGTCATTGAAGCTAGATCCGATCCTCTTAGCCGTAACTGTCACATTCGAAGGCGCTGCGGGTACTGTAAGCAGACTCACGCTTGCCGTATTCGAGTAAGCTGACAATCCTGCCGCATTCACGGCCGCGACCCGGTAGGTGTAGTTATTGCCGGGCAATATGTCTGTATCAGTGTAGTTGGCGTTACCCGTGTTATTGCCCGGTAATGTGACAAGCGTGAAGTAGGGTTCCCCATTATTAGAGCGTTCGACTACATAACCGGTCTCGGTGTTGGTATTATACCAGGTCAGGCTAACTTGCGGTCCGTTTAGCAGCGTTGCCGTCAAGTTGGTTGGGGCCGCCGGCGGCTGATCCTGGTTTTGACCAACCTGCACGACGTTGGAAAAATCAGAGTCGACTGTCATCGTGGGGAAGCCGGGGGTGATGGTGTCACCAACCGTATTGGAGGCAAACACCCGGTAGTAGTAAACGTTGTTTGTGATGTCGATTGGATCAGTGTATGAAATTGAACCGGACGGCAAGGTTGCGATAGTAGTCCACGGGCCGGCACTACTGGCTGCTCTCTGGACAGTTACACTAGTCTCGTTTATGGAAGTGTCCATCCAGGTTAAAACTACACGTCTATCGAGGCCGTTACCAAAAAGGTTGGCAACAAGATTGGTAGGCGCTTTCGGCGGTACAGCAAACACCATCGCGTGCATCATATCCATCTCTTCGTGGGCGAGGATATGGCAGTGATAAACGTACTCCCAACCAAAGTTCACGTAGTGGTTGGTCACTTGGTTAATTGGATTTCCCAGTGGGTCGAACCAGCCTGCAGGTGGTGGCGGTGTCAGTACAGCGCCCTCGGGCATTGTCGGGTCAATTAGGCGAACGCTGTTGGGTACCTCGAATGGAACTTGTGAAGTAGAAGGAATATTGGGTCTCAGCGCAATGATCGTATGCTCGAGTGGGTTCACCCTAAAAGTTTCCTTCCAGCCCAGTTCATTGGGATCAGGCGGTAGCATGGCTCCGTCCCAGGCAACCCGGTTGATGAGCTGTACAGAAAACAGGTGGGTGTGAATCGTATGGGTATCCACACCGTTGTGAGTGATCTTCCAGATCTGAGTCCCATCATTAAGAGAGCCAATGGGAGCTGCATTAAGGTTTGCAGTGCCTTTAATAATTTCAACAGGCGGGCTGGCATAGCCGTAGACTACAAATTGACTGAAGTTGGAACTGGTGACCGGAAATTCGAGTCCAAGCATGCCACTCATCCGACCATATTCGAGGTCATAGACTTCCCCCATTTCGTCCTGCAAAGCCTTTGGTTCAATCGGCAGAGTAACAGGTAATAGAAGAGCTCCGCTTGCATCTATCGGCCGGAAGGTCTTGGAGAACTCATGAAGTTGTACGTAGGCGCCGGCAGCATTAGCAGGTAAATCCGTCACGTTGTAGGCGGAGTTATAAGCGGCTTGTGGCATGATGATCGGGTCATGGGACGCTTCAAAGACTCCTCTTTTCGTGGCTGTTTTAGTAAAAACTGCTTCTAGAGCGGTGATGTCGTATGCAGGAGCGGGAGCAGAAGCCGCCACCCTGATCTGCATGATCGTGCGGATATTGGGACCATAACCCGGCTGAGTGGACGGGGCGCCACCCTCGGCTGTCAGGTCCGGGTTACCCGTGTAATAGTCATAGCGTGGGTCGGCTGCCGGAAAGGCTGCGGGAGCATCATTGTAGAGAATAAGGGTCTGCCCGGCATACTGGGAAAAGTCAACGATAACATCTGCCCGTTCAGCGGTTCCCAGCAGGAGCGAGTGCTGATTGACGTTCCCGGCGTTGAAGGTTGTCGCATTCAGGTTCCAGGTGATCGGCTGGCTGGGTATCACCACAGGCGAGGGCAGGAAGCCGCCTTCAGTGCCAATCTGAATCCAATCCGGTCCTTTTGCGGACGGGTCGGGCACGCCGCTGGGCCAGTCGGCGGGAAGGCCCGGCGTCCCGGCAGCAGACACCATTTTGACCTCTGTAGCATATCCCGTGTCAGGTGAGATGTTGCCGGCAGGATCGGCAACATACATCTGCAGGTTAAAGAAACGGTCATCGGCGGCATTTAGGATACGGAATCGGTAAGCCTTAGGCTCAACTTCCAGGTAGGGGTAGGCAGTGCCGTTGACAATCGGTGTATCCATAAACGCCTCGCCCGGCATTGAAGGGAAAGGCATCGCCGGGATCATCGGTGGTTGCCCGGGTGCATTTACGGGATCGTAGTACGGGTTCGGCACAGGTTGATGTTTTACGTTTGTGGTGGGCGGCCAAAACCATGGACCATACATCCAGCGGCCAAACGGGTTTACCCCGGTCATATCCCAGGGGTTCTGAGCGGGGCTATAGACGTGAGGATACCAGAGGTCGCCGGTATTGGGTGTGCCTGGCGTTGTCCCCCAGACCCAGGTGGGGTCCGTAGCAAGGATGGTGTTGGCATCAACGAATGTCTTGTCCTGGATGACCAGGGGAATGCCAATTTCGGGGAGAATCTTTGCCAAGCCCGGGTTGACGCCGGATTTGTTGGTGCCGTTGATTAGATCCTGCTCGACCTGGTCTGTCAACAGATAAGCTGCGGCTTCACCGGCATAAACATTAAGGCGTGTGATCCCATATGAGTGATCATGGTAGAACATTAGCCTGGCACTTTGTGCGTTGGTATAGTACAAGGTCTGCATGCCATCGCGGGGGTCGTCTACATTCTCCATATCAGGGACATTCACTACACTGACACCCTCTGGATAGGGGGTGTCTTCTCCCGCCGGGGTAATCCACTGGTGCGGCGTCCCATCGCTGATCCAGACGGTGTTATTGCCATGGAGATGGATGTCGGCGCGGTTTTGCGTGTAATGCATAGGCATGGCCTGATGTCCTAGCGGCCCATGCCCGGCCCCCATAACGGTTGTATCCACCGGGATGAAGAGGTCACCGCCGGCACCGGTGGGAAGCAGATTGTAGAACTTGATGCGCACCGGCACGTCACGGGTGGCAATAATGGCAGGCCCCAGATAATGAGGCGCATCCACACCGTAAGCCTGGGTGCCGTCACCTTTTAAAATCGGCGTACCATTATAGGTCAAAGCAATTTGCGCACCGGGAACGACTGTTGCCGATAATTGCACATACCCCCGGAGGGTGGTGGGCGGCAGATCCGAGTGCAGCTGCTCTTTAAACTCAACCACGGCGATTTCGTAGTAGTCAGAGCCCGGATAGGTCGTCTTATCAGCGACAGCAACCGGGATGTACTGACCCAAAGCGTTTGCACCGCCAGTTCCCAGCCCCGGTAAAGCATCAAAAAATTTTCTCAGCGGCGGGCTATAGGCCCAGTTGGCGGTACCGAAATAGTCCGGAACCGGGTACCCGGTATCGGGGTCGACCACAAGAGCGGTACGAACTAAAGATTTTTCTGGCATTTATTCCTCCACCTCATAAAATTTTTAAAGCAATTTTCCTACTGCTTTTTATTATCTCTAAATATGGTATTCATTAACTATACGATTAGTGAGGTATATGGAATTTGGCTGACACATTAGAAGGTTGGGTTCAGCGGATGCACCGGATGATATTTCCAACCAGACCGGCAGTAGTTGCAGCTGAATTGGCCGGCGGCCCAAGTGATGTCCGGGTCTTAACTTGTATAAATTCAATAGTAACAATAATCAGAATCTCTTTATTAATCGATTTAAACTAAGAGCCTCTACTATCCATGTAATTGCACTAAAAACCAGTATGCTATGTAAAACACTATAAACCCAAATATAGTTTTGTTCATAACGTAATACTCCAATTTTAGTGAATAAAAGCTCCTCTAAAGCAAAGAGTGAAGTTAATACAAGGATATTGATGAATTGTAACAAACGTGAATTTGGTAAATTTTGAGCGATTAATACTCCAATAACAAATACTATACCAAATGTAAAAAATATTGGTGATTTTAGAATAACGATTAATGCATTTTCTTCTGTATGATATAGGTTAAGGTTATGTCCTATTATATCGGTCAATAGTTGAATACCTGATACGATAAAACCACCCCAAATTGTATATTTAAGACGTGACCAATCTATCAACATAAAAAATATAACCCAGGCTATAACTGCGGTAATCAACCAAGCAAACTGTTCCATGGGTGCCTCCTTCAAAGAGTTTCAACCAATATTATTACCAAAGCATAAAGACGTATGTATTTATAAAGCCGGTGATTTACCATGGAACTAATGGCTGCTTATTACGGTCTGACCCAGCGTCCGCTTACCTGGGGCGAAATTAAGTTCTGCCGCTGTGTTGATTCCGAGAAGCAGCACAGGCGAACGCCCAACGTAACCTGTAAACATTTACCCAATAAATTGTGCTAATTCCTTGTTGAATTTTTCACGCTGATCATAGAACAATCCGTGACCACTGTATTCAAACGGGACAAGTTTGGAGTTTTTAATTCCTTTTTTTTGTGCTTCAGCTAATGGAAAGTGACACACTTTGTCATGAATACCGTGAAGAATTAATGTAGGAACGCGTATTTTCCCAAGGTCAGAAAATAAGCTTTCTTCATCTAACCAAGATACTGCAACCGCCACGGTGGACCAGCCTGCTGCCTGCAACCCTAATTGAAAAAACCAATCTGATAAATCCTTAGTCACATACTGGAAGAAAAATATGTCTCCAAATCCCCGCAGCATTTTGGGCCGGTTGTCATATGTCTCCTGGATGAGTTTATCTACGTCTTCTTCTCTTAAACCATAAGGGAAATAGGGGCGCTGAATTAAACTGGGTGCTGCAGCCGCAAAAAGGGCTAGTTTTGATACCCCATATCCGTTGTGGCGGGCCATGTATCGAATGGCAACGGCTCCCCCCGTGGAATGGCCCCCGAGTGTGAAATCTTGTAATTTGAGTGCATCAACCACACACCTTACATCATCTGCCAACCGATTGTAGTCATAGCCACTCCAAGGCTTATCTGAATTACCGAATCCCCGGAGATCCATTCCTATACATCGATATCCCATTTTGGGAAGCTGATTAAACTGATATTCAAACATTTTATGATTTGCCGGCCAACCGTGTATAAACAAGATTGGCTTACTACCCGTCGGGTTAAGTTCTTCTACATAAATCTTTACTCCGGGTTCTACCCCAATATAGTATCCTCCCATGACGATCCCTCCATTTTGAAAAAAGTTTCTTCAATGATATATTATTAATTTGGAAATAAATAGGTGATTCTTTCTGCCTGTTTTTTGAGGAGCGTTTTGGGCTGGTCGATGCCGGGTGGCTTACTGTAATTATTTGATAACAAATAGGGATAAGCGGCATGGGAAATAACCATCTGATACAAAATGTTTCATTTTGTTATTTTTATACGTATTATTATTGACAAATTGGTATAATAGCTGTTGGAGGGGTTAACTTGAGAAAAATGATTGTGAGAATCCAGCGTGCGGAAATTAATAGTTTTCAAAATGTTGAACATGGAGCTTTCAAATTTGCTTGTAATCTTAAAGATGATATATTCGAAGCCTCCTCTGATATATTAGGCATTTATGGGCAAAATGGATCGGGCAAAACAACCTTTATTCATGCTCTTAGTGTATTGGATGCGCTTCTTTCGGGAAAAAGGTTGCCACAGGAAACGGTTAACTATATTACGAAAGGCCTAAACAGCTCACATTTTTCCTTTGAGTTTGGTCTAACCGATTATAAAACTTTTTACAGGGTGATTTATGACTTCACTATATCTAAAAGAGAGAGAGATACCTGGGAAGAAGAAACAGAAAGCTTTAATCCCGTTGTAGTTTCACATGAAAAAATTCGATATTCCTGTTTAGATAACGGAAGTTGGAGCACTCTTCGCACTCTTATTGACTGCAGCCTGAGTGATCAGAAAGTTTTCAAACCCGATGCAAGATTGCGGGACTTTACTGGTGGAGGTTCAAAGATAGTAGAGGAATTGCGGTTTGCTAAAAAACTGTCGATTAAGCAATCAACATCCTTTATTTTTTCTAAAGAAACACAAAAACAAATTTTACAGAATTGTACCGTTCAATTATATATTGATCTCCTGCACTCGCTTTACCTATTCGGTCGTTGGGAATTATATATTATCGGGAATAGAGATTCAGGTCTGATAACCTTGAACGCGGGAATTCCTTTCAGTTTTAAAGTGGAAAATGACAGTTCTCTCTCCATAGGCAGCATTTTAATCCGGCTTGATGCACCCTCATGTATTCCCGAAAAGATTTTTATTGTTGTTGGTAAAGTTATTGAGGTAATGAATACTGTCTTATGCGAGATTGTACCGGGTTTGCAGGTTGGACTGCATGACATGGGCAAACAAATCATGCAGGACGGAACCGAAGGCATCAGTGTTGAAATGGTTTCAATAAGAAATGAGCGTAAAATTCCATTAAGGTATGAGTCGGAAGGCATAAAAAAAATAATATCCATTTTACATATGTTGATTGCCTTGCATAATAACCCCTCTATGACCTTGGCAATTGATGAGCTTGATTCAGGGATCTTTGAATACTTGTTGGGTGAAATCTTAAAAGTAGTGAAAGAATCCGGAAAAGGGCAGCTTATTTTTACCTCCCACAATTTAAGGCCTTTGGAGCTGCTGCATAAAAATTCTATCATTTTCACCACTACTAACCCGGCTAACCGCTATATTCGTTTGACTAATGTAAAAACAAACAACAATCTAAGAGATTTATATTATCATGATCTCATCCTTGGTGGTCAAAAAGAGTGCATCTATGAGGCAACCAATAGTTTTGCTATTTGCCGTGCGTTTAGAATGGCAGGTGACAAGCTGTGAAAGGCAAAAAAATCATTCTATTCATCGTGGAAGGAATAACAGATCAAATCTGCCTCGGTTTTTTATTGAGCAGAATTTTGAATAGTAATAAAGTAGAATTTGCTCTTACCGAAGGTGACATTACCAGCAAAACCGGTATTAATTCAAACAATGTTCCTGCCAAGATAGGGGAAATAGTAAAAAAATTCAGCGGAAGTTTTTTTAAAGCCAATGATTTTGCTGAAATTGTTCATTTGGTTGATATGGATGGAGCCTATATTCTTGATGAGCAAATCGTCGAAAAAACGGCGGAAACTCCCCTTGACCCGGATAAACCCCAAAAACCGTATTACGGTGATAATCAAATTTTTGTTGATAATCCTGAAGCCATACGGCAAAGAAACCACCAAAAGACGTCAATTCTCAACCGGCTAATTTCTTTACAAAATGTTTGGAGAACCATTCCCTACAGTGTATATTTTTTTTCCTGTAATTTAGATCATATTATGTATGGACAAAGGAACCTTTTGAAACAAGATAAACAAACTTGTGCCGTACAATTTGATAGAAGCTATGGCGATTCACCCCAACAGTTTATCGCTTTTTTAAACACTCCAGAAATTGCAGCTCAAGGAAATTATGAAGAAACCTGGGACTTTATTAGAGCCGAATGCAATTCCTTAAAACGTTACACCAATTTCAACTTATTTTTTCTCAGCCCTAAAAATCCCCGATAAATGCTTTTTCACTGCATTCATGGATGTTGGAATCACAACTGGCGCAGTTATCTTAGGAATCGTTGGACAGTATTGGGGCTATGAGACTATGTACTTTGTGGCCGGTATCATTGTTTGCCTGGGCATTGTATTGTTTGCGACCTGTTCCAGGGAAGCTTATCCCCAGGAAATCGCTGAAAAATGAGCTGAAGAACAGGTACCTTAATGAACTGAGGCGAGTTGTGCTGATCTGTCTCATTTATCAAGCGAGTATTTTATTATCCCGTTTTCTTCATATACAATTTTTTTTATGAAAAGGTCTTCGATAATATTATCGATATCCTGCTTCGGTAGGCCTTTGAGCAGCGCAACGATGAATCCGGTTAAACTGCTTCTCTTCTTGGGTCGTTTGTTGGCTGCAACTTTTATTAAACTCTCTTTGACTTTCTTCATTCCAGCTTCATCTATACTTATCGTTTTGTTCTGGCCTAATTCCTGAAAGCTTACAATTCTCTTTGCTTTGATTCCACTCTTCTTTAGATAATTAATTAATGGATCGTATCCTGTATCCTTGGAATAGATGATGAATGTCTTCTCTCTATCCGCAGCAACGTCTTTACCCAGAAAGTAAGCGATGAAAAAGTCTAATGCATTTCGGCCTTTTCCATTTACCCGAATCCATTCAACTGCATTTCCAAACGGCTGGGTCTTTTGAACTAAATCAATTGGCACCTTCGTTTGATCTTTCCCTACAATAATCGTGACTTTAATTGACTTCTTAATTACATCGACATTAACATCCTGAACATTTTCATAGTCAATGTATAGGTATTCTTCAAAAATAGACATAAGACCACCCCTATATGGCAGCTAAACGCTTTCATAGCTGTTTACTAAGTTTATTTTCCCATTATAATGCTTTGGCAGTAAAATTGCATTGCAAAATGAGAAGAAACTGTATTGTGTTGAGCAAAGCCGTTGCCCTCTGAAACAGCTGATTTTGTGGGCCTGGCCATCGTCAAAGGCATGGTGGAACTGCACGGCGGCAGTGTCCACGCCTACAGCGAGGGGATGGGGAAAGGGACAGAATTTGCTGATGTCCAGTTGTGCTTCTTTCTTTATATTTTTGCGAAGCATTGGACCTAATAAGGCTTCAATACACCTCAAGTTTCTCGGATTAAATAATCTTAGAAATATTGGGGTTGTTTTTTTATTGACCGCAGTGGTCAATGTGCTATACTTAAGAAAATGACCACACTGGTCAATAAAGAGGTTGGAACATGAGCCAAAAATTTTTGAATCTGAAAGAAGAAAAAAAGAGCGCAATTATCAACGCTGCCTTAAAAGAGTTTACTAAAAAAGGTTATGAACTCGCATCAACCAATGAAATTGTGGAAGAGGCCGGCATTTCCAAAGGTTCGCTGTTTCATTACTTCAAGAATAAGCAGGATTTGTTTTTGTTTTTATGCAGTTATACTTTTAATGTTGTGCAGGAAGAATTTTATAACCGGATTGACACGGACAATCCAGATCTTTTAGACCGGTACCGCCAGTCTTCTATCTTGAAAATGAACATCGTGTTGAAATACCCTGGGGTTTTTGATTTTTTACTTATGTTGCTATCAGAAGAGGCCGGGGAAGTTAAGCCGAAAATCCAGGAAAGCTTAGACAGGATAACGGTTGCTGGATATGACAAGCTATTTAGTAATATAGATGGATCCAAATTTAAGAGCGACTACCCGGCCGAAAAAATAAAAGACATTATTGTCTGGTCTGCCGAGGGCTATGGTAATCAGTTATTAAAAAAGATCAAAGGCAAATCTGTTGCAGAAATAGATATGGAAGCAATTATTTGCGACTTTGACCAGTATTTAGACATCCTCAGAGACGCGTTCTACCGTTGAAAGGAGGAGCTTTAATGAAGGTTATTGAGCTGAAAAATCTTACTAAAAACTACGGGAAAACCAGGGGCATTGAAAAAGTCAGCTTTACAGTTGAGGAAGGGGAGATTTATGGCTTTATTGGGCCAAACGGCGCCGGAAAATCCACCACCATCCGGACCATGCTGGACCTGATTCACCCGACTTCGGGGAAGGCTTCTATCTTTGGCATGGACTGCCAGAAAGAGGGGGTGGAAATTCGCAAGGAAATTGGCTACCTCCCCAGCGAGGTGTTTTACTATGAAAATATGCGAGTCAAAGAGCTTCTTAACTATTCGGCCAGCTTTTATCACAAGGACTGCAGCGCCAGGATGCGCGCCCTGGCGGAATATATGGAGCTTGACCTGGAGCGAAAAATAGACGATCTTTCTTACGGGAATAAGAAAAAGGTCGGTATTGTGCAAGGTTTGCTTCATTCACCGAGGCTGATTATTTTGGATGAGCCCACCGGCGGGCTGGATCCGCTTATGCAGCAAAAATTTTTTGACCTGTTGCTGGCAGAGAACCAGGGGGGCGTTACGATTTTCTTTTCTTCACATATTTTGAGCGAGGTGCAAAGGCTTTGCCACCGGGTGGCGATCATAAAAGCAGGGAAAATCGCCGATATTCAGAAAGTAAGTGAGCTTAGAGAAAACTCCTACCGCAAGGTAAGGCTCATTGCCAGTGACTTCTCAGAAGAAAAATTCGCCTTGCCGGGGGTCAGCAGGTTAACCCGAAACGGTGCCAACGTGGAGTTTCTTTACCAGGGCAATACCAATATGCTGGTCAAGGCGCTGGGACTATTGTCTCTGGAAAACCTGTGGATTGAAGAGCCGAGTCTGGAGGAAATTGTGATGCACTATTACCGGGAGGAGCGGTAACATGAAACTATATTGGCATGAACTGCTGGCTCTCCGCAGGGATATTTCTACATGGAGTCTAACCCTTGCAGCAATCATCATTTTGTTTATGGGGCTGTTTCCTGTATTTAAAAATTCACCCACTGATATTGCGGCAATACTTGCGGGCTTCCCTGATACAGTAAAAGATCTGTTTGGTTTTACCAATATCAAGCTAAATCACTTGAGCGGGTATTATCCTTTTGTGGTTAAAACAGCCATTGAGATTGGCATTATCGGTGCGTTTATCCTTGGCGCCAAAGTAATCAACAAGGAAACTCACCGTAAAACCGCTGATTTTCTTTTTAGCAAGCCCATCTCACGGACTATGATCTTAAGAGAGAAATTATTGGCGCTAATTACCGCTACAGTGATCATTAATCTGGTCTTTATTTTTGCGGCCTGTCTGATGTCCGCCCTTGTAGCGCCCGGAGAAGTCGCGCTGCGGCCGCTGGTTATGACTTCAGCCAGTGTTTTTTTCCTCATGCTTCTTTACAATGTTTGGGGTATGCTGGTCGGCATCTTCTTCCCGAAGTTCAAGGGTATCATCGCTATAGCTATTGCCAGCCTTTTTGTATTTCATATTCTATATGAAGTCCTGCTGGTGGCCTTTGGATCTGAAAATCCCTATGCCCGGTGGCTGATCCCTTTTTTGTATTTCGATCGTGAGGCAATCATGCTCACCGCGCGCTACGATCCCGGCATTCTGCTATTCTGGGGCGGGCAAATTATTCTTTTTTGCGGTCTGGGCTTTTGGCAAAACAAGCGCAGGGATTTGTTGTAAGGAGGGAAAATTGTGAATGTATATTTAAAAGAGCTTAAGCATAATCGAAAGTCGCTGATTGTCTGGAGCATTTGTGCTGCAGTGCTGCTGGGCATGAGTTATTTGAAATTTGTCAGCATGTATGCAGGAAACGTTGATATTAATGCTTTGATGTCTCAGCTGCCCAGAATGTTCGCCGTTTTAATGGGTATCGGCGGCAGCGTGGATTTTTCTACTGCAAAGGGGTTTTATGCTTTACTTACAGCATATTCGGTCTATCTCATGATTTTTAATGCCGGACTATTAGGCGTACGTGTGATTGCCCGGGAAGAGGATTTAAAGACTACCGAATTTCTTTATACCAAGCCAATCTCCAGAAGTAAAGTTTTGTTCCAAAAGCTATTGGCGGCCTTGACCTGCTGCATCATACTAAACCTGGTGATTTTGCTGGTCAGTCTGGCCACCTTCCCGGCGGCCGATGCTTCTTTAAGCGCTGATATTATTATATTCTCTATGTTCGCCCTGCTGCTGCAGGTGATCTATCTTGGCCTTGGCGCCGTTTGCGCTGTGCTGAGCAGCAATTCCTCCAAAGCTGGCGGATTAATAATCCTGATTTTAATCGGAACCCTTAGCCTGAGCAAGGCCCTCGATATGATGGGCAGCAACAGTTTTTTGTGGATATTCACACCGGTAAATTATTTTGTACCGCAGCAATATATGTACGGGCAAAACATCAACCCGCTAGCCTATGTACTGGCAGCATTGTTAATCAGCCTAACAGGATATATAATGTTTACACGTTATGAGAAAAAAGATATCTTAGTCTAGTGTGCTTTTGGCCTGCTTTGTCTGGATCTAGTCCACCCCAATCTCAGCCTCTGGAAAATATTCCTGTATTTGCGTTGGTTGCTGTCATCACAGTAGGGGTAAAATAAAAGCATGAACAGAATTATGATCAGATTTTTCGCTGAACTTAATGACCATCTTCCCCCGGATCGGAGGCAGCGCGCCTTTAGTCATTACTTCACCGGCCAACCTTCAGTGAAGGATGTAATCGAGTCGCTGGGGGTTCCTCACTCCGAAGTGGATCTGATCCTGGTTAACGGAGAATCCGCTGGCTTTGAGCGTTGCTTGAGTGGCGGTGAAACGGTTGCAGTGTACCCAATTTTCCAGACTATCGATATCTCTACAGTAACTAAAGTTCGACCTGAACCGTAACCAATCGCGTTTTGCACTGGATACCACCTGGGTTAATGCTTTTGACCCAGATGTTCATATCTTCAAAGCTGCCGCATATGTGACAGTTGTTCACCAGCCGGCCGCGATATGTGTAACCAAGCTTGGCAAAAGCCTGGTTTATGCCGGGATTAATTGCCCGGGAAAGACTATATAGATTAAGGAATCCGGTACGCTGAAGATCGTGCTCCAACTCTAGAATCAGGTTGGGAAGAATACCTCTGCCTCTATGTTCCGGGTAGGTCGCACAGTCGGTTATTTCAGCAACCAAATTGAATTTATCCATGTCCGCGGAGGCTATACTGATAATCTGTCCTTCCTCTACCGCAACCTTGAACAAAACCTGAGCATTGATGACCTTGTGCAGGTAGTCACTGCTGAAAACGGGGGAGGGATAGGTGGCAAATACACTGGCAAAAAGCTGGATCATTTGCGGAATATCAGCCTGCTCAGCATTCCTGATTGTATATGGATGGCACCTTCGGCCAGCAATTCGCTTGTGCTCAACAACGCACCGGTGCAGGATGGTATTCGCGGCTGCCTGGTCCGCCGGCACTGCACGCTGCCGATCAATAAAAAAAGATATACAATAGGCATCTTCCCCCTTAAAGTAACCGTTGATCATCCCTTCAAGCTGGAAACCACAGTTTTTAAAAGATAGCAAATGTTTGCTCCGGCAGTTTGCTATTACCTTGCCCAGCCCCGCAGCGCGGGCAAAACTCGTAATATCTGCAACCACACTGCCTGATAGGTGCGAATCGACTAGAATTTTCAACCTTTCGTTGATATTATCAACCAATACCTCAACGCCCTTGATATTGGTGTAATAATTAGTTTGACTCATAAGGTCTAACGCGTTCATGGTATTCCTCCCTTCTATTTACTCGAACATTACTGCGGGGAACAAGACAGACTTTTTCTTCCTGGAACAATTTTTCCAGCCCGCGGAATTCGCTTTTCTTGTACTGTTTGCAAAGCCCGCAATTATGGCATTTGTGGGCTTTGTCCTCCGGTTCGGCATAGGTGCAGATGACCCCTTCAAAGTTCCTTAGAATAACCTTTTCGGCAGACTGGGAAATAAGATATTGAGGATTCACTGGAATTTTGCCGCCTCCACCAGGGGCATCAACCACGAAGGTCGGCACTGCAAACCCAGAAGTATGACCTCTGAGCATTTCAATAATCTCAATGCCCACTGCTACCGGAGTCCTGAAATGCTCAATGCCTTCTGATAAGTCGCATTGATAAAGGTAATAAGGCCGCACTCTGATTTTAACCAGCTCTTGCACCAGGCTTTTCATGATATAGGGACAGTCATTGATATCCTTTAACAATACCGACTGGTTTCCCAGGGGGATGCCGGCGTTGGCCAGCATGGCGCAGGCATATTTTGACTCTGCGGTCAACTCTTGCGGGTGATTGAAATGAGTGTTAATCCATAGGGGATGAAACTGTTGCAGCATATCACAGAGTTCTTGTGTTATTCTCTGAGGCATTACTACCGGAGCCCGTGTGCCCAGCCTGATTACCTCAACGTGCTCAATTGCGCGCAAGCTCTTCAGGATATATTTAAGACGCTGGTCAGAAACACACAGGGCATCACCGCCCGAGAGTAAGACATCCCGTATTTCCGTATTATTTCTGATATATTCCAGGTCCTTTCTGATGATTTTGAGTGAAGGCTCCTGGTCGGCTTGCCCGGCGAATCTTCTCCGGGTGCAATGACGGCAATACATGGAACATTGGTTTGTAATCAGCAGCAGTGCCCTGTCGGGATACCGGTGAGTCAGCCCAGGAACCGGAGAATCCTCCGTCTCATGCAACGGGTCGCTGCTGTCACACCTAGATATCTTTGTTTCTTTAATTGTGGGTACTGCCTGCTGCCTGACCGGGCAATCAGGGTCGACGGGGTTCATAAGAGTGGCATAGTATGGCGTTATAGCCATGCGCAGTTTCTCCAGGCTTGCTTGTACGCCCTGTCTTTCTTCCATAGTTAAGTTTATGACCTGTTCCAAATCGCTGATAGTTGTGATTCTATTGGCCAACTGCCATCTCCAATTATTCCAGTCTTCTTCAGCAACATTTTTCCACAAAGGAATATCATGGTAATTTCTTTGCATTTAGTTCTCCTTTCTCTTCCTCTATCAAGGCAGTTGAAACTTGATCGTGGCAGCTGCCCCCTTAGGAATACTTGATTGACCCAAAAAAGCAGGTTAAAATTAAAAAACGCTACGGAGAAGTATCCATAGCGTATGCTCAAAATGGGTGCGTCAAATTAAAGGCACCGTATAAGCATCACAATCACCTTCTCTTCCCACGCTTGCGAGATTAGCTGACGGATTAGGATCGAAAGATAACCCCTCCGGATATACCGGATTCACCCCAAAAATTGGTCCTCCCGCTCTCCCTGCCCAGAGAGACTCAGCGTTTATTTTATTTTGTTTTATCGGGCCTGGACTACAAAGCACCTCTGTGGTGTCCGTACCCGTCCTAACAACAGCACCTCCGCATGAATTGCTTACCGTTAATGCTTGGCTAAAGGAGAAAAAGTTTGAGCCTAAAATAATAATAAACTGTAAATGTGGCAAAATTAGGGTGAATAAATTTTATTCATATCACAAAACTATGTTTGCAAACGCGAGCTGTTAACGGGCTAACATATTTTTGCCACATTTGTGCCGTAAACTATATTCAAAATGTCTGAGCCATGAGCTGGTCTGATAAGGAGCGTTTGTATTGAGCACAATTTTTGTAGTGGATGACGAAGAGAATATTCGCCTTTTAATCTCCCAATATCTGCAGAGTGAGGGGTATACGGTAGAAGCCTTCGGCAGTGTGGAAGAGCTGGCGAAGCGTTTGGAATCAGGCTACCCGGATATGTTTATCCTGGATATCATGCTGCCTGGCCAGGATGGTTTGGAATTTTGCCGTGAGCTTCGCCAGCGCAGCGGGGTGCCGGTGATTTTCATCTCGGCGCGCAGAAAAGCCCTGGACCGGATCAAGGGGTTGGAAATAGGTGGGGACGATTATCTCACCAAACCTTTCAGCCTCCGGGAGCTTGTTGCCCGGGTGCGCTCGGTTTTACGCCGCACACTGGCTCCCTCCGGCCCCCAAAACTTCCTGCTGGCAGGTAATCTCAAATTAGTCCCCGGCGACCGGCTGGTCCTGGTTGCTGGACAGGAAGTTGTCCTGACCAGAAAAGAATACGATCTTCTGGCACTATTGATCCGGAACTCGCAGCGCACGTTCAATCGCCAGGAGCTGCTTGACCGGATCTGGGGCTATGACTATGCTGGGAGCCAGCGGGCGGTTGACGACCTGATCAAACGATTGCGCCGAAAGCTGAAAGAAAGCGATTCAGAGACAAATATTCAGACTATATGGGGGTACGGATACAGGTTAGATGGTGAAGTGGAAAAGCATATCTACTAAAATATTAATAAGTTACATGAGCGTGGTGGTGTTTACATTTATGGTAACTGCCCTGGCCTTTTATCCAATTCTGGTCGGGGTCTTAGAAAAGCGCGCAGAAATTGGGCTTGAAAAGCAGGCCTAGGAGATCGCCTATATTCTCGGATCCGGAGCACTGCCTCCGAAGGAGCATCAGCCGCCTTTGACCATTCTCTTGCTTGGGCGTGCGGTAGAGAGCGGCTTTTTGTGGATTGACGCGCAAGAGAGGATCGTCTTAAGCAGCTGCCCCCATCAGTTCCCGGTGGGGCAGGCCATATCCCAACTTCCAGAGCCGCTGCGCCATGACGAAGCCTTTGACCGAAGCCAGGCTAATATTTTTAAAGACGGCAATTATTTAGCGGTAGAGGTGCCGGTAAGCAGCGGGGGGACGGTATTAACCTTTGTATCGATGAGCACGCTCCAGGCGATGTACCTGGAAACACAGCTAATGATTTTCGGCAGCCTTATAGCTGCTCTGGTGATGGCCCTCCTGATTGCTTTTTTCACAATCCGCTATTTGTTAAAACCACTGCGTGCTCTGGAAGATTATGCCTGGGCAGTAGGCAATCGCCAATTTGACCGGCGCCTAGAGATTAATTCAGATGACGAACTGGACCAGCTGGCCACCGCTTTTAATGAGATGGCCGATCGCCTCAAGAGCTATGACGAGGGCCGGCGGCGCTTTTTTCAGAACGCGTCCCACGAGCTGAAAACGCCCCTGATGAGCATCAATGGCTATGCGGAAGGAATTCGGGATGGTTTATTTACCGGACCTGCCCTGGACAACGCAATCGAGATTATTCATAAGGAAAGCCTGCGCTTGCGAAATGTGGTTGAAAATATGATCGATATTACGATCCTGGAACAACCGCATAATCGCTATTTTTTACCCCATAATCTAGGCTACATTTTGGAACAAGTAATGGAGACGGTAGGCGGGTATGCCCTGGAAAGGGGGGTGCTTGTCGAGACAGAAATTCCACCCCACCTGGGTGATTGGGGATTAGGACCAGTTGCAAAGTCTTTTTGTCAATTTGCTATCCAATGGCATACGCCATGCCGCAAGCAAAGTAACCGTTCATGCTTCCCTTATCGATGGTGCCAATCTAATCAGGGTAGAGGATGATGGAGCGGGTTTTACCCCGGCAGACCTTGAACACGCTTTTGAATATTTCTACACCGGTGCAAAATCAGGCTCCTGGCTGGGTCTAGCTATCGTGCAAAAAATTGTTGGAAAGCATGCTGGGACCATCAAGATCTTCAACGCAGCCCAGGGCGGAGCGGTGGTCGAAATAATTTTACCGGCGGTGGCGGAAAAGAGATAGTACAAACCACCTTTGCCCAGATGGTTGATCAATGTCTAAAAGCCGTCAATAAATCAAAAAGATAAGGACCGTTCAAAATGAAAATATAAAAAGCCTGCTGGTGAGGAGAACTACCCTGCGCCTGGCCGGGCGTCTGATTAGCGGCAACTATATCGTCGCAAACGCTCAAGGACTGGTTGTAGCCAGCGATCTGGAAGGCCAGTTCAAGCCGGGCAGCCGTGTTCAAGATGTCCTGCCAGGCATAATTAGCAGGGAGTCATTAAAAAATGAAGAAACGGTGCTCTGGCGAGGAAAGGAGTTTATGGCGGTCGCTGCGCCGGTAAGCGGCACGGGGGGCCAGGTAATTGTACTGGTCAGGATGGTGGCCATGCAGGGCATCAAGCAGGATCTTCTAATGCTCATGTTTCGCAGCCTGGCCTGGGCACTGCCGGTATCCCTGCTGGCAGCCTGCCTGCTGGCCAGGCGGATCATCCGGCCACTGGAACTATTAAGGGTGAGGACCCGTCAGTTGGCCCGCCGCGAGTTTGGCGATCCGGTGGAGATAAAAACTGCTGATGAAATTGATCTGCTAATTGACGATCTTAACCGGATGTCCCAGCGCTTGGCTGAATATGACCAGTCGCAAAAAGGTTTTATGCAAAAAGATATATTCCTGATCGCGCTGTCTGGCTATGCTATACCTTATTTATAATGCTTACCTTTTTTATTTTAATTATCAAATATTTTAAAGTAATTGCTATAACGATAAATATCGGGAAAGAATAAAAATATTCCCACTTAAATAAGTCATGGTAATTTAACCATACCAATATTGGTTCTGAAACAAACGAAAACATGCCGGATACAACAATACTAGCAATAGTAAATGATTTCCATGTGGAGAAGTATTGATAAATAAGCATATAAGTTACCGGGATTACCGAAACATCGTATACTATAAATACATCCAGCAGTGGAATAAACTGATAATGATACTCCCATAAGTCATTCTCAACACCTATAGCATCAAATAATGATGACATAATCATCACCATAAATCCGTAAGTTAAGATTTCAAATATTTTCTTACGGTCAACAACCTTCCACCAAACTAACCAGGGTATAATAAACAAAGCTACTAATAGCCACCAATGCCAGGTAAATACAATGTCGTTCATCCAATTTTCTCTAAGAGCTATGTCAGCTTCTTTTTGCAGTTCAGATTCTTTTATGAAGGAAGGAGCGATTTGGTTCATAAAAATTAAACCTCATTTTGCAGATCTTAAATATTGTTTATGTTTACCAATAAATTTATATTTTTATACTGTATAGTAAACTCTTTTTCCCTGTCTTCGTTTGTCATAATTATTGGCCGGTCCCTTCCCGCCAGCCTCTCCCCAGGAATACCTCTAAAACTCCCTTTCAGTCAACTCCATCGTGTTGTACCGGTAACCTTAAGAAATTCTTAAGAAATATGCCCATATTATCGTAAGATTTACTTGCTATCATAGCCTTAAGAAAAAAATTAAGGGTGTGATATAATTTGTGCGACTTGATAAATGGGAGTGATACGTCATAAATATACTAGTCTGCGATGACGACCAGGAAATATTGGAAGCGATAAAAATCTATTTGACCAATGAAGGCTACAACGTCATTAAGGCCGCCAACGGGCTGGAAGCCTTGTGGGCAGTAAATGAAAACGACCTCCAACTAATTATTATGGATATTATGATGCCGGAGATGGACGGCCTAAAAGCCACGATCAAGATCAGGGAAGACAAAAATATACCTGTGATCATGCTGTCGGCCAAGTCCGAGGACACCGACAAGATAATGGGATTAAATATGGGGGCGGACGATTATATCACCAAGCCCTTTAACCCGCTGGAATTGATCGCCAGGGTGAAGTCCCAGCTAAGACGCTACACCAGCCTGGGCAGCCTGGCGACACACAGCAATGTCTATAAAAGCGGCGGGCTGGTGGTAGATGATGAGTCTAAGCTGGTGACCGTGGACGGCGAGGAAGTAAAGCTTACCCCGGTGCAATATAAAATATTGAAGCATCTGACGGCCAACGCGGGCCGGGTCTATTCAATAGAAGAAATCTATGAAAAAGTCTGGAAAGAAACTGCCGTCAGCGCCGAAAACACGGTTGCCGTCCATATCAGGAGAATCAGAGAAAAGATTGAGATAAACCCAAAGGAGCCTAAATACTTGAAGGTGGTGTGGGGAATTGGATATAAGGTGGAGAAATTATAGCCATTCACTGACAGCAAAGCTTAGCGCTTTTATTATTACAATACTATGTTTTGCGGGTTGCTTAACCTTATTTATCAATGTGGTGGGATTGCATGATAGTAATTTTGGCATCACTTTTGAGGACAGCTATTATCTGGGCAATGATTACATGGCTGACAGCAGCGATGTGTTTCAGAGCTTGAAAGCGATAACAGGCAAATATAAGAGCGAGGAAAATATCTTAAGTGGCGGGTCAATTACGCCGGAGGACCTTGAAGATATAGAAAATGAATTATATCGAGAATTCAGATACAGTTCAAGGACCTATAACCCAAATTTGACTACCGCGGAGAATTATAAGGTATTCCAGGAAGCTTACGCTGATAAAATTTTGAAGGAGAAGGATAAATTCATTCAAGAGGACCTGCGTGAATATCGGGCAGCTTTACACCGGTTGGCCAGCTATCAGGGTCTGGTTTATTATGCGAAAAGCGGTGCCAGTGAATTGACCAACAGCCCAAACCCGGCCAAGGATTATTTTAAAGCCTTTCCGGCCCATATGGTATTTGACGGCTCCGGCCAAACGGTATTTCCGGAAGAGGTTAAACAAAATTCGAATTATTACAGGATTACAGCAGGTATCAATCAAATGGGCCACCAGGACATTGTTTATTTTGCCTTTTCGGAGGAGTTTATAAATCCCAGAATCGCGGAATGGCAGGCCAATAAGGAGCTAATTACCAGGAATCTATATTTGATCACCGGTCTCGCGCTAGCCGCGGCTATAGCCTTTATCTACCTATTATTTGTTACCGGCAGAAAACCGGAGGAGGAGCAGGGTGTCCATATAAACTCCTTCGATAAGTTTCCAAATGACATCAAGCTGGCGCTGTGCTTTGCGCTGGCCGGCTCATGGTTTGGGATCATGTTCGCCTTGGACCATGCCAGGATCTATGAACTTATATTTCCAGTTACCCTGCTGATCGCCGCTCCGGGCCTGATCTTGGTTTTGTCCCTGGTGAAACATGTAAAAAACAGGACCCTGATCAAAAACAGCTTGGTCTACAGCATCTTCTATAAAATCTTTGACTTTGGCAGAGCTGTCTACCAGAGCGGCAGCACGGCCGTAAAGGTGGTTATAATAGTAATCGGCTACCCTATTCTGGTGGCTTCCACCCTCTTTATGTTTCCCATCACTTTAGGTGCGGCAGCATGGCTGGCGTTTAAGAAGGTGCAGGAGTTTAATGCCATCAAAGAAGGGGTCAAGCGGGTAAAAGAGGGCGTGCTTCACTACACCATCAATGTTACCGGTGACGGGGAGTTTGCCAGGCTGGCGTCAGATATCAACAGCATCACCGACGGCTTGAATAAAGCGGTTGAAAATGAGATCAAAAGCGAGCGTTTAAAGAGCGAGCTAATCACCAACGTGTCCCATGATATCAGGACTCCCCTGACCTCCATTATTACCTATGTTGACTTATTGAAAAAAGAAACTGATCAGGCGAAGGCCTCAGAATATATTGATGTCATCGATCAAAAAGCCCAGCGTTTAAAAATACTCACCGACGACTTATTTGAAGCAACTAAGGCTTCCAGCGGCAACATCCCTGTAAACTTTGAAAAGATCGATCTGGTGTCTTTAATCACCCAGGGCTTAGGGGAGTTTGATGATAAAATACAGGCGAGCGGCCTGGATTTTAAGATCAGCGCGCCGGATAAAGCACTGATCAAAGCAGACGGGAAATTATTATGGAGAGCTATTGAGAACCTGCTGTTAAACATCTTTAAATACGCGCTGCCAGGCTCAAGGATATACATCGATATTATTGATTCAGGCCCTGTGATTACCCTGACACTTAAAAACATCTCTGCCTATGAGCTGAATATTTCTGCTGACGAGCTAATGGAGCGTTTTAAAAGGGGAGATGAATCGCGCAGCAGCCAGGGTAGCGGGTTGGGTTTATCTATAGCCAAGAGTCTCATCGAAATTCAAAACGGCAGCTTTAATATAGAAATTGACGGGGATTTATTCAAGGCGATGATCTGGATGGGCAAAGCAGAGTAATACCTGTAAACCTTTACTTGGCTGCTGCAGTAATTTTTTAATACTGCCGCTGGTCAAGGCTGCTTTTTAAGGCTTGCTATGCTTTCAGCCAGCTCGTTCAGGTAAACCCATCGATCCAGCTTATCCTGGAGCTGCCTTTCCAGAATTTCTTTTTCAGCAAATAGCTTCTGTAAAAGAATAAAATCGGTGGCTGCTCCATCAATTTCCGCTGACAGTTGCTTGATTTTAGCCTCCAGACCGGCAATAACATCGTCTATTTCTGCAAATTCTTTTTGCTCTTGATAGGTAAACTTCAAGGGCTTTTCCTTTTTCTCGGGAGCGGCTTTCACATTATCAGGGGTTTTATTGGGAACAGCGGCGGCCTGGGCGTCACGGCTGCTCTTTTTTTTGTAATCTGAGTAGTTCCCCGTGTACTGCACGATCCGGCCGTTTCCCTCAAAAGAAAATATCCTTTCCGCCATCCGGTCCAGGAAATACCGGTCATGGGAAACAGCAATCACCGCCCCTTTAAAGTCCTCCAGGTAATCTTCTAAAATCACCAGCGTTTCAATGTCCAAGTCATTGGTCGGCTCATCAAGCAGCAGTACATTTGGCGCACCCATCAGCACTTTAAGCAGGTTTAGCCTTCTTTTCTCCCCTCCTGAAAGATTTCCGATCAAGGACCACTGCAAGGGGGAGGTAAACAAGAATCTTTCCAGCATCTGTGCGGCGCTGATCGTATCGCCCTCTGCTGTGGTCAGAAATTCCGCCTCTTCTTTAATATATTCGATCACTCTTTGGCTATCGTCCATGTGCTGCATTTCCTGGGTATACAGCCCGATTTTTACCGTCGCCCCCAACTCCACCCGGCCGCGGTCAGGCTTAACCCTGCCGCAGATGATATTTAAAAGAGTCGACTTGCCGCAGCCGTTTGGCCCGACGATGCCCACCCGGTCGTTTCTTAACAAAACTAAATCAAAATTTTCAATGACCTGGAGCTGACCAAAGGATTTGCTGATCTGCTCCAGCTCAATTATTTTCTTGCCCAAGCGCCTGGACGCAACCGAAATTTGCAGCTTTTCCTCCGCTGCCTCCCCGGACTTCTCGATTAACTTGTGGAAGCGGTTGATCCTGGCCTTCTGCTTGGTGCTGCGAGCTTTGGCCCCCCTTTTAATCCAGGCCAGCTCTTTGCGCAAAAGGCTCTGCCTTTTGCGCAAAGCCGCCCGCTCCAGCTCTTCCCGCTCCAGCTTTTTTTCCAGGTAATAGCTGTAATTGCCTCTGTAGGTGTAGAGGCTGCCGCTATCGATTTCGATGATGTGGTTGACCACCCGGTCCAGAAAGTACCGGTCATGGGTAACCATCAGCAGCGCCCCTTTTCTTTTATTCAGGTATTGCTCCAGCCAGTCGATGGTGTCATTGTCCAGGTGGTTGGTCGGCTCATCTAAAATTAACAGCTCGGCCGGGTTGACCAGCGCCGCCGCCAGGGCGACCCGCTTTCTTTGCCCGCCGGACAAGGTACCTACTTTGGCCTGAAAGTTAGTACAGCCCAGCCTGGTCAGAACAGCCCGCGCTTCACTTTCGATACTCCAGGCATCTATTGCATCCATCTCATGGGTAAGCTTTGCCATCAGCTCGGTGGAGGGTGACTGGCTGCGCATGGCCTCCTCATACTCCCTGATCAGCCCCATCACCGTGGAGTCCCCTTTGAATACCTGCTCCAGCACGGAGGCCTCCGGATCAAAATCAGGGTTCTGGGGAAGGTACTCGATATTGACGGAGTTTGACTTAATTATTTCACCTTCGTCTGCCTGCTCGACACCGGCAAGGATTTTCAACAGCGTGGTCTTGCCCGTACCGTTAATGCCGATCAGCCCAAATTTATCCCCTTCATTGATGACCAGGTTGATCCCGCTCAGCAGCTTTTTTTCACTGTAGCTTTTGGAAATATTCTCAGCGCTTAATAAAATCATGATCCCGCTCTCCCCGCCGGCGTGCGGTTATTTATCCATCCATCAATTATACTAGATAAATGAACCTGCTGTTAGTATTTCTCAATACAATAGCAGGTTCTTAAAAAAATATTGTCCTTTATTAAGGCAAGCTCTGTTTTTTAAGCTGCCCCCGCAGTGTGACGAATGGCATTGAGCGCGAGGCCTTTCAGCATTCATTAGGGTTCTTCCTTTAAATTATGCAAAGTTAACAGGTGGATGCTGACTCCGCACCCAACTGCCAAAAGAAACAATCTGATATGCAGGTTTTCTACTAGAAAAATTGAAATCACTAGTGAAAGCCACAGGAAAATCAGTCCACCGATTTTTACATTCCTTTTGACAGCTCGGTAGGTTACGTAATTGTATAAATACGGGCCGAAAATCCTATGGTTGATCAGCCAATTATACATGCGCTTTGAGCTGCGAATATAGCAAAAGGAAGCTAACAGCAAAAACGGCGTGGTCGGCAGCACAGGCATGAACACCCCCACCAAACCCAGTGCCAGGGCCAGGGAGCCAAGACCGATTAGTAAGTACTTTTCTATGGATTGTGTGATCATGTTCTACCTCCCCCGGTGCTCGAGTATCCAAGCTCCACTGTTTCGGATGCGTCGTGCACTTTGTCGGTCATAGCATGTCTGTTTTCTCGCGTAACCCGTTAATTTTTTATAAATCTTGGAATCATATTTAATCCCAAATCCTGCGAGAACTTAACAAAATTATACCATTTTATGACGATTATTAATACGGGAGTCCGCGCACCTTGTAATATCTGCCGCAGGGCTGGCTTTTTTTGCTCTTGCCCCCTGTTGTCAAGATAGCCACTCCTCTGGAGGGTAACCTGGTTGTTTCTCCCGATGCGACTGTTTCGGCCGCGATAAAAAA
Source organism: Pelotomaculum sp. PtaB.Bin104 (assembly GCA_002067205.1). Taxonomy (GTDB): domain Bacteria; phylum Bacillota; class Desulfotomaculia; order Desulfotomaculales; family Pelotomaculaceae; genus MVQL01. The sequence goes on along the minus strand of MVQL01000134.1, from coordinate 80,738 downwards.
GCTATTTAGCAACCGCATCGGCAGAGTCCTGGTAATGGATCAAGGAAAATTACTAGGCATGGTCTCCCGGACAGATATACTCAACTACATCAGAATACACGGCGAGTTAAACCAGTGACCTGCTGTCTTTATTAAATAAACCATGAATTATTATGTATTAATTGTCTTTAACCTGCGATGGGGTTGGATATTAATCCCCAATAGACATAACTGTGTGATCCGGAAACGTTCCAAAACGCAATAACTGAGGGTAGTGGGGATTAACAAACCAATCATGGCAAAAATAAAGGGGCCGTTATTTATATATTGATGCGCTATAATGTTAAACGGCAGGTGAAGATACATTATCGGCAAAGAATAAGAACCTAATATCCCTAAAAATTTTGAAAAGCTTAAATTGGAACACAGTTGGCTAATTGAAAAAATTGCAACTGAAATTACAGTTGGAATGATTAAATCCAATAGCATATGGTCACAAGTAAGATACTTGACATTGATAATGTAATTAATTAAACCCATCCAGCCACAAATGATTAAACTAGAAGCCAAAGCTATTGAGGCATACGAAATAAACGGGGTAATTTCATCAAGTATCTTCTTGCCATAATAACCAATTGAATAATAAACCAGCGTTAATAAGGTAACATCAATGTCCCAGGGCACCATTATATTATGTGTTTTCAAAATGCCTGACTCGTAATGGGCCAATATATATGCCAACACAATAATTAATAATTGGGCTTTTGTATCTTTAAAAGCCTTCAATATCATTGCAAAAGCAATCTGGGTCACAAACAAACAGGTGATAAACCAAAAAGGCGTATAAAACCCCCCGATAAACCTGCCTCCGGGGAAAAGGTTATATAAAAAGTCTTCAAATATCCTTTGAAAATTAAGATACCTGTTGTTGAGGTAAAATTCCACTATAACAATTAAGCCCAGGAATGAAATGTAAGGTATCAGCAATTGACGGGCTTTCTTATTGACCAAGGACAGGATATTTTTCCATTCACCACAGGGCCTGAACAAAAAGCCGCTAATGATGAAAAACAGCGGCATGTGAAACCAGTATAGCAAATCGGCTTCTCTGCTCCCGGAGTGACCAATTACAACAGCTATGATCCCTATGCCTTTAGCGACATCCAACCAATCTTTTCTGCCTGTTATTACTGACGCAGTGAACATCTCCCAGAGTTTTTTAGTTAATATACAACCATCATTATTCCTTGTCTGAAAATTTTATTCTTCCTTGGTGGCCTGTTTATATAAGGATGATTTGATGATTGTCGATGAGACTTAAAAAATTATAGGTCCATATATTCTTTGGTAGAGGGTCGGTTCTTTTTCCAGCTCAGTCTTGTCCATCTCGCACCATGTGCTGATGAAATTAAGTGGAAAAATCCTCTCCGTCATATCTAAGCTGCCCCATGAGATCAGGCCCGTATTCAAGCGTTCAAAGGCGTATCCGGTGACCTTGTACACCCTGCCTTTCTTTAAAGCTTCCCAGAGCAGAAGGATTTCGACGGAATCGCGGTGGGTGTAGATAAAGCCCGCGCCATAGATGCCGGTAGGACGTGAGCCATGGCAGCCATATTCCTGCGGGTGATCACCATAGTCCAGGACCTGGCCGATTGCCTGGATATCAGAAAATGCTTCCTCACGCCAAAAGTAACCGGCCACGATCTCGGCAGATACGGCATTTGGATCTTCATCGGGTAAAAACAAGGGTATCTTTTCCGGGCTGGGGGGGTTCCATCCCCATAGCCGGCGGTAATTAAATTCGCGTTCAGTCATGATCTGCATTATGTGCCTGTTTCTGGTGGGCAGGAAGAATCACCTTTTCTTGTATTATATAACAATATTTTAGACGACAAGTTGTTTTATTGAATAAATGGAAAGCAGCTATTGTTAGGATTATCTTATAACCACCAAGCAACCAGACATAATATCATGAAGGGCTTGTTTTTTCTTCGTAAATCCCGCTATAACGAAACCAAGCATAAAAAATAAACTTGATATGATCTTGCCAAAATATCTTCCGGTAGCTCTGCCAAAGGTTAGCTTGTTTCCATTTAGGTCGGTTACTTTAATACCAATAGCCATTTTACCAAGCGTCCCCTGGTTGCTTGAACTTTCCATCAGCGCAAAATAAAGCCAACCAATAACAACTCCAATAACGTTGCTTGTGTCATTCCCCAATAAAACACCAATTAGATAACCGGCTACGGACAAAAACAATCCATCAATTAAGATCGCCAGAAACCTTCTCCAAAAACCTGCATACACCACAGGGACCGGGTAGAATATTTTAGGTTCATTATTGCCATTGGCATTACAAGATTGACAATATTTTGATTCCGGGTCGTTTACCTGATCACATTTTTGACAATTCATAAAAATACCTCCTAAAAGTTATTCCAAATGTAGCCCTCCCTAAAACATTATATTTATGACGCGCTTCAAAGGGGAATTATTCTGTAGAAAATCCTGGTAGTTGAAACTGCAAATACACTTATAAATTCCTGGAGAGCAAGCAGTGGCTAATCATCGCAGGAAGAATCTTCGATAAAAAATATATAATCAGGTAAAACACCCTGGCCGGCGACCAGCAATACGAGGCCAGCAAATCCTCCAGGACAGCCCTGGGCGTGGTGATGAATAGTTGACAGGCCTGAAGCACAGCATACTGACATTACTTTCATATTCGGGCCAGGCAGGGTGATCTAGATGCTGCCAGGCGGGCCAACCGAAAGAGAGGGGATTACATCGCATGAAAATTGGTATCAGTGGAGCACAGAGCACAGGGAAAACAACCCTAGCCCGTGCGCTGTCAGAAAAACTGGGATTACCGCTGATTGAGGAGCAGGCCCGGGTAGCAGCCCGTGAATTTGGTTATAAAAACTTAAAGGCGACAAAAGAGCAGCCGGCTCTGGGACGGCAATTTCAATGGCGCTGTCTGATGCTGCAAATGGCTGCGGAGGATCACTGCCCGGAGGGGTTTATCTCAGACCGCACCGTTCTTGACAATGCCGTGTATTGGATGAAGTGGAACTCCCGGTGGTCCGAAAGCAAAGAGAATATGCTGTTTTACCGGACGGTTGAGGACCGGGTGGGGAAATATGACTTTATTGTCTATGTGCCGCTGGAGATACCGCTTGTAGCAGACGGTTTCAGGAGTACGGGCAGGGATTACCAGGAAGAAATAGACTTTATGATCAGGCTCTTTTTAATGAGTTATACTAAATCTTTTATTACGGTGACCGGGGATTTAGTAAACCGCGTAAAGCAGGTAGATAGGAGCGTGAATAATTTTCACAACTAATCGCAGGATTAACCCACTTGAAAAAAGGAGCCCCTGAATATAATCTGGGGATTTAGTTTAAGCGGTGAGTTATATCAGTGATTTGCGTCAAATTGCTTAGTTTTAAGCCGCCAAAAGCCTGAGCTTGCTTAAACCGGAAAAAGTAATACCGGTTCACTAAGCCACATTTCCGGTTCTTGCACAAAATGCCGACTCATTATAGAATTGGCTAAAAACAAAGCTCCGCAGGTTGAGGTAAAAGTATTAAAACCTGGCGAAACTTTTACTCTCAATCAAAAGTAAATAACAAACCGGGCGGGCCACAAAGACTCCAGTAGTTAATTTACTGGAGCCTTTAATAAATAATTCCCCCTTGCTAACCACCAGGCACATCAGCTGCCCGGGGTCGTATCGAGGTGGAGAAAACTCATGAAGGACAGTTTACTACACATTCTCTAAAGGATTTATCTTATTAATTATCGAATATTCCTCCATCACAAGATGAGGGTCGCAAAAATAATGAGTGCTAGAGATAAAGAAACAATCAACAACAATCCGGGTGATCTCTGTAAGCCGGAAGAGGAGTATGAGGCCAAAGGGGCCAGCCGCTGGCATGACGGCAATAGTCAGCAGGAAAAGCCGGTGTTACAGCCGCATCTGCTGTCCTGCATCCATGAGGCCATCGCCGTGATGGATGAGAATTACACCATCACCTATTGGAACGAACTGGCGGAAAAAATATACGGCTGGTCAGCCGCTGAGGCGGTTGGTAGGAATGCCGCCGGGCTGCTTCACACGGAGGTCCAAGGCTCCTCCCTCAATGCCTCACTGGCCAGGATGCTCGAGGACAATTATTACGAAGGCGATGTGGTTAATTACCACAAAGACGGCCGGGCTATACCAATCGAAGTGCACGCCCAAGTGATCAGGAATGAGCGGGGAGAATTCAAGGGAGCTGTCGCCACGTTCCGGGATATTACTAAGCGCAAGCGGGCCGAAGCGGCGATTGAGGGGAAATTTCTGGGGCTCGCGGAAGTGTCTCCCGCCGGGATCGCCCTGTACCGGGGCGAGCGGCTGCTCTATGTGAACCCGGCCGTTGCCTGCATCTTTGGGTACACGTGCACAGAGCTGCTCAACATGAATTTCCTTTGCCTGGTACACCCGGCGTACCGAAATATGGTCAAGGGAATGGTCAAGGCCCGGATGGCCGGCCGGCAAAAGCTGGCACGGTACGAGGTGAAAATCATCACAAAGTCCGGCGAAGAGAAGTGGCTGGACATCTCGTCAAGTCTCATTGCTTATCAGGAGCAGCGGACTGGAATGTTCATCTGCACAGATATCGTCGAGCATAAACGCCGCGAGGGCAATCTTGCTTTCTTGGCCGGAATCACGGAGGACTTTGCCCGGTTTTCTTCCGTCAAAGAAATTATGGATTCAGTCAGCGCCAGGGTGGGCAAGTATTTGAACATCACGCACTGTCTATTTTCAAAAATAAACGAAGCGCAGGACAAGGTAATCAGGGAGTACGCCTGGTGCGCCCAAGACCAGCCGGATATATGTGGAGAGTTCAGGCTCTCTGAATTTGTAAACGAGACCTTTCGGCAGGCCGCTCGTGCCGGAGAAACCATAGTGGTCTGTAACACCCAGTCCGACCCGCGCACCGGGGCCGGCAGCTTAGCAACGCACGACATCCATGCCTTTGTTAGCGTACCGTTTCACCGCGATGGCCAGTGGAAATATCTATTCTCTGTGAATACCACTGAGACCCGTGACTGGCGCGAAGACGAAATCCAGCTGATTCAAGAAATAACAAATCGAACATTTCTGCGCCTTGAGCGTGCCCGGGCCGAAGATGCCCTGCGCGAGTCGGAGGAGAAATATCGCAAAATTGTAGAAACCTCCAGTGAAGGCATCTTGTGGACTGATGCACAGAGTAGAATTTATTATGCAAACAAGATCATTGCCGAATGGCTGGGCTATGGTGTTGAAGAGCTAGTGGGCAGGTTAACTTTCGATTTCGTGTTCCAGGAGGATCTGGAGGAAAGCATTGTTCATTTCAAAAAACGCCAGGCCGGCTTTAGTGAAAAATATGATTTCAAGCTCAGAAAAAAAGATGGCAGCCATATCTGGGTGATTTTCAGCGGTGCTCCGCTCCAGGATAAAGACGGTAATTATATTGGCACCCTGATTATGTTTACGGATATCACCGAGCGCAAGCGCACCGAGGCGGCTCTGCGCGAGAGCGAGGACGAGCCATGGCCTTAGTGGAAAAGCTGCGCCAGGCAGACCATAACAAAAACGAGTTTCTTGACACTCTTTCATATGAGCTCAGAAATCCGCTGGCCTCGATCAGGGCGAGCCTGGATCTCCTGGATCGTGTGCCGGTCGGCGGTGAACAGGCCAGGCAGGCAAGAGAAGTTATTGAGCAATATACAGCACAGATCTCCCGCCTGGTGGATGACCTGCTGCGGGTTACCCGTATTACCCGGAACCAGGGGCCATATACCTACATACTCCAGTGTAGCGACGGCAGTTATTATACAGGATGGACAACAGACCTAGATGCCAGGTTGAAAGCTCATAATGAGGGAAAGGGCGCGCGGTATACCCGGAGCCGTCTACCCGTGCGGTTGGTTTACTGGGAAGCCCAACCCGACCGCCGCGCAGCCATGCGCAGGGAAGCAAAGATTCGAAAGTTGAAAAGAAACGAGAAAATCATGTTGATTGATAGCTTGGCTAAAGGATCTGGCGAAAAATATCTAGACTAGATTTTTTAAAAAGGTTCAGCTAACATTGGGGCTGTCTATGCAAAATTATTAAGTCCCTCCATAATGCTCCCTTACTAAATACGGTATAATTACTAAATTTTGTGTGTTGGTCAAGCATAAGGGAGGCATGTATAATAACAGAAAAAGGCCGAATCCCTGGAAAACCCAGGGTACGGGGGACAAGTGTCATTGGGGTGAATCGATTAAATCGTAGGGTGCCCTCTACCCGAACCCGTCAGCTAACCTCGAAGGCCGGAGGAGGGATTCTATGTCAAATGTTACCAGTGTGCTCCTGGGCTTTTTTGTTTTTGCTTACGCATTAGTCGCTCCTATGCAAGCTCATGCCTCTACCCACATTGTTTCGCCAGGGGAAAGCCTCTTTACGATCAGCCGCAACTACGGTATTTCACTGAATTCACTGATGGAGGCAAATGGAATTTGGGATTCTATGATTTACCCTGGACAACGACTTTACGTCCCTGAAAATGGCTCCAGTGGTGGTTCGTCCTATACCGTCCGGGCGGGGGACAGCCTCTATCAAATTGGCCAAAAATTCGGTGTTAGCTACCAGGAAATTATGTCTGCAAACAATCTAAAGAGTACTTACATTAACCCCGGTATGTCCCTGTATATCCCCGCAACCATTCCCGGCAGAACAGCCCAACCGTCTGGGCTAGTAAGCAGAGGTGGTCTTTTCCAGAGGCCCGCGGTTGCTGACGTTGGTATCCTGGCTAGATTAATTACCGCCGAGGCGGATGGAGAGCCTTACGAAGGCAAAGTCGCAGTAGGGGCTGTGGTTTTAAACCGGGTTATCAGCCCGGATTTCCCAAAATCTATCCGGGATGTAATCTATCAATATGATCAAGGGACTTATCAATTTGAACCGGTGATGAATGGATGGATTAACCGTCCAGCTAGCTCAGAATCGTTAAAGGCGGCCAAGGACGCCCTTAGCGGCAAGGATCCCACAAATGGTGCACTTTATTTTTTTGCGACATATGTTAAGAATTCGTGGCTTTGGTCCAGACCTCTAAGCCGGATCATTGGTAATCATGTTTTTACGTACTAATTTTATGTAAAGCAAATGGACCCCTGGGGGATATACCCAGGGGTCTTCTGCCGACTTTCCCTTTGTGTTTACCAGTGGTGAGGTGACCATTAAGACTGTTTTTTAAAAAAACTTGATGAGGAATTGTTCTGCCTGGAAAGCGGCAGAAGGGTAAGTTTCGGTGAGAGGGAGGGGGTTTATCGCCCCCTCCTCTCGATTCTCAAGTTTATTTATTATTTATGTCTTTACCATTATCTACCGAGAAATTATTTGCAACCCCACCTGGAGCTATACCAATAAACTGCTGACCGGGGCAGGCAAAGCCTCCTGGTGTTATACACTGTGAGCCGCCGAATTGGAAAGGTCCGCAGGGTAGCCCGAATTGAAAGGGACCGCATCCACCAAAGGTAAAAGGTCCGCAAGGTTGCCCAAACTGAAATGGACCGCAACCAAAGGTGAAAGGTCCGCAAGGCTGCCCAAACTGAAATGGGCCGCAACCAAAGGCGAAAGGTCCGCAAGGCCGCCTAAACTCAAATGGGCCACAGAAAAATATCGGGCCGATACAGACAACTTCTGATTGAGGATCGCTTTCCTGTGATCCCACAAATCCATAGAATTGTGTTCCTGTACAAGCAAAAGCAACAGGGCACTGGGAGCCTCCCTGAGAGGGTACATAGGTACCTGGGCAGGCAAAGGCCCCGGTGCAAGTATCTGGTGGCCTGCAAATATACTGTTGGCTGCAGTTAAATTGGGCACCGGTACAAGCAATTTCTGTCTTTATTTTATCTCTTAGCTTCTGGGCGAGAACATTCATATTTTCTTCGCTAAGAGAAAGATTTATGGGCTCCCAGATTATTTGGATATTGTTTAAAGGAATTATCCCAACTCCATCATCGGTTGCTAAGCGTACAAATTCCTGATCTACATGGAATACCATGCCGGGGATTGTTCTTCCATTAGTTAGCTCAAGAACAATTTTTTTACTCTTATATGCTTTCAACTGTTCGAGCAATTTGATTACTCCTTTCATAACTATTTTATCCTACTATGTTAAGTTATGTAATCATGGTTCACTTTGTTAAAGCTAACGGTAGTTTTTTCACCGGTAATATCGAAGATTATAAAGATTGACAAGGAAATGGTAGTAGCTGGTAATCAATTTAATATATCCGCAACCACGAAACCCCTTCCAGACGATGCTGTGTATGAACAGTCTTTCTGTCTGATGCGGCTGGGATTATCAGAAAGGTTGATTTTCTGATGGTTCTCGCACCAGTGGACTGATTTTATGTTCTAGTTGAAATTTATTGTAGGAAAAGCTGTTATAATATAAGCAAAACGTATAAAAAGGTATAGTTCACCAGTAGGGTTGATAACTGGCACTAGGGTTAGTATAAAAGGTGTGGACGTGTTTCTCTTCCACTATTAAAAGAAGGAATAGACTTAACCTGCGTCGAGAGTTTTTATTGATAAATAATTTATAATTGGTTCTTGCTTATTTCATTTAAATTTGTTAATATTCTCGTCATATTCAGATCGCAATAAAAAGGGGAATGCGAGATGTTTGGACAGCTAGCTCACCGTATCTTGGGGGCAAAGCTGGCTTCGAGCCAGCTCATTCACGAAAAATTCAGCGTCTTCTGGGGTTTACCGATTCTTGCTAGTGATGCCATATCTTCAGTTGCTTATGCGGTAGATGAAATACTGTGGGCTCTGGTGCCGGTAATCGGGTTGATGTCCTACTTTTGTGTACCCGATATCGCTGGGGCGATTATCATCCTCTTACTGATCTTAATCATTTCCTACCGGCAAATCGTGGACGCCTATCCGGGCGGTGGTGGCGCCTATATCGTCGCCAAAGAAAATTTGAAGCCGATTTACGGCCTGGTTGTGGGGGCCTCTCTCTCGGTGGACTATACCCTTACAGTAGCGGTGAGTATTTGCGCCGGTACAGCCGCGATTACATCCGCCTTACCAAATTTGTATCCCTACCGCGTCAGCATTTCCGTTGTCATCATTATGCTCATGATTATCGGCAATCTGCGCGGGGTCAGAGAATCTTCCAGGTGGTTTAGCTTTCCCACCTATGCCTTTATGCTTGCTATTCTATCATTAATTATTGCCGGTATACTTAAAGGCGGCGCCAGCCTCTCCGCTGCCCCGCCTGCGCCAACATTAGATGTAACCCTTGGTGCCCAGGCAGTGAGCGTCTTTATTTTGCTGCGGGCTTTTTCTTCCGGCTGCGCCGCCTTGACCGGAGTGGAGGCTATCGCCGATTACGCCAGGTGCTGATTAACCTCTTAGGCAATGCTGTTAAGTTTACTGCTCAAGGCAGTATTATACTTAGGATTTCAGCAAAAGAAGAAAGCCTGGGGGCACTTCGTCTGGTCGCGGAGGTCGAGGACACCGGCCCGGGGATTGCAGAAGATGAATTAGTCCGGCTATTCAAGTATTTCGAACAGACTGCCAGCGGCAGGCAATCCCAAAGCGGAACCGGTCTGGGGCTGGCTATAAGCCGGGAATATGCCCGGCTGATGGGTGGGGACATTACGGTAAGCAGTAAGGTTGGTATAGGCAGCATCTTCCGTTTGGAAATAACAGTTAGGGAAGGCAGAGAATCAGAGCTAAAAGAAGATGGCAGGGAACTACGCGTAATCGGACTGCAGCCAGGTAAGGACAGCGTGCCGCGCATCCTGGTAGTTGATGATAGACTGGAAAGCCGTACTTTGCTGGGCAGATTGCTGGAAATGGTTGGTTTTGATGTGAGGGTTGCTGAAAACGGACTGGAGGCGGTACAGACCTTCGAACAGTGGCGGCCAAGTTTTATCTGGATGGATGTGCACATGCCGGTGATGGACGGATTGGAGGCAACACACCTGATCAAGGCCACCGAGCTTGGAAAGGTCACCACTGTGGCAGCGATTACCGCTGGTGCATTGGGCAGAGAACAGGAAGAGATCCTGGCGGCTGGGTGTGATGATTTCATACGGAAACCTTATCGTGAGGAAGAGATATTTGAGCTTATGGCAAAGTATTTGAGTATAAAGTATGTATACGAGACAGAAAAAGAGGAAGAAGTACCTGTTGCGGTTGAGGTGGGCCTTGAACGGCTGGACACGGCTTTGCCTGTCGATTTGCGTAAGGAATTGCATAAGCTGTTCTTAGATTAAATATCGAACAGACCATAGAAATAATAGATAAGATCACAAATATAGATTCTTCACTTGGCAGTGTTATGAAAAAACTTGCTGATAACCTAGAGTATGAGCGTTTGTTAACCATTTTAGAGAATGTGGAAACGAATAAGTGTTGATAACCTCACGAAGCTGGCTTATTAAATAACACAAGTCCCGGTTATACTCACTGTTCCGGTCACTGGTAAAGAAACTCATTTTTAGAGGAGTAAATGGTATGAAGGTATCAAATATGGCGCGTTGCTTGTTAAGATGGTTAATCCTGATCGGTTTATTAGTGGCGATACCATGCTTTTTAAGTGGCTGTGCAATAAAGAAGCCCATCCTCATTGGCTTTGCAGCAGAATGAGTGCAAGAACGGAACGGAGTCCAACTGGCAATGGAAACGATTAACGCTTCCGGTGGCATAGGTGGACGCAAGATCGAATTGCTCATTCGTGATGACCGTGGGTTATCTGAGAAAGCTCAGGAAGTCGATCGTGAATTGATTCAGGCCGGTGTTGTTGCTATCATTGGACATGCAACCGGTGGGCAAAATTGACTGGCATGGAAGTAACTAACCCTGCCGGTGTTGTGTTGCTTACTCCAACTGCCTCTAGTTCAAGATTGAGTGGTTTGGACGATTATTTATTTCGGGTTTATCCCTCATCAGATGACAGCGTCCAGGCTTTTATCCAATATGTCTATAAGCGTCGCGGTATAACCAGGCTGGCTGTTATTTATGATACCGACAACGCCGGTTTTGCTGAAAGTTTCTCTGAAAAAGTCAAGAAAAGCGCACACCCAAAACATCTGTAGATTGTGGCAAATCGGGACCAACCAGGCAGCCCTTGATATGGAGGGAGGCCTGTGTTAGCCTATTTGGGCGGGAGGCCAACGCATAGCGTGGACTCTCCCGCCAGCAGCGGAAAAATGGCATTGAGATCTGTTGCAGTGAAGCTGCCGGATCTTATCCTTCTGGATATTAAAATGCCCGAATTGGACGGTTATGAAGTTTGCCGGCGTCTCAAGGCTGACGAACAAAGCAAAAGCATTCCAGTAATATTCATCAGTGCCCTTCATGATGTTTCCGACAAAGTAAAGGTACTAAAGGTTGGAGGGGTAGACTATATTACCAAACCGTTCCAGCCGGAAGAGCGGTCAACTCCGGGAATGGTACAAAGAAGTTGAATCGCGCTCTCATAGGGTAAGGCTAAAACATTGAGCATATCGTCCAGTTCATGGATAGATTTCTCGATAAATTTCAGGTGGTTGCGAATCATGCGGACACGGTATTTCTGCTCAGGCATCATCTGGTATCCGTCAATTGATTCAATCACTGCATCAGCCTTTTTCTTAAGGGACTTTTGCAGAAGAGATACACAGTGTTGCGGGTCAAAGGAGTCTGAATTTACAAGGTAGTCGGTGATGGATGAGGAGGATTTGCCAAACATGTCGGAAACGACAGCATCAAGGGCTACATTGCAGACCGTGAAAGCATTTTGAAAACGATTTTTTTCACTGGATTTACACGAAACCAGTTTATACCGGTAGCGAGTATATTCGCGCAGAATCCGAATCGATTTTTGGGGGATAAAACTACCCGGCACAAGGCCCAGACGAAACAGGTCGCCGATCCATTTAGAATCTTTGGTGTCGTCCTTGTTGCCTTTTATGGCCTTGACCCATTTGGGGTTGGCAACGGTGACGTTAATGGAATCCTCAATTAAATTGAACACGGGAACCCGTAGGCTAAGCACACAACGCCTTACCAGTAGAGGCAGGTTTTCGTGTGCTCGCCCCCGAACCGTACGTGCACCTCTCGATGCATACGGCTCTCCATTTGTGTTAGTTTAAAAGCCCTTTATGCAACTTGTCGTGACATGCCGGACAGAGAACGAGAGTTTTGCGGTTGAGTTGAAGCATTTTTTGCTCCCATGCCGTGATGCCTGATAACTCAGATAGTTTTCTGACCTGGTGAGTACTGACGTTGAAGTTAGCATTTCCACACCATTCACATCGATGACTGAGCAGACGGTTTGTCAGTTCCTTGGCTTGATGCTTCACCGGTTTCCCTTTGATTATTGGTTGTTTTCTAAAACCATAATCATACAGATAGATAGTTTTAGGCTTGCCGTCAATAGTGAAGTTTAATCGAAAACGTCCATCATGGAAGTATTTCTTCATGATTTTTCGGACACTGCAATTGTGTTTGCCAGCGAGTGTTTTTAACAGGCTGTATTTCATGATGTAGTAGTAATCGTTTAGCACCGAAACATTGTCAGCAATTTTGTAGTACTGATAGAGACCTTGGATTTCCCAATTGTATATCCTGACAATTTCGTGGTCAGGGAAATACATTAGGTCGGGTCTTGCACATGGTTTCCATGTTTCGGATATCCCTGTCTGATTGCCGATTTTTAGCGCCTTGTACAGTTTCAGCTTTTTTAGCCAGGCATCCTGTGGAAGATAAAGTTTCACCCTTCCGTTGTGCCTGTCAGAGAGCTTGCCGAGTTTATCTTTGGAGGGTGTACCTTTTCTACCTATGGTAATGTCGTATCCCAGGAACTGTGCCTTATCCTTCCCGTGGGTGATTAATGTTTTCTCCTGAGACAGTTCTAAATGGAGTTGCTCAGATAGATAATCACTGACATCCTGTTTAACTTGTTTTGCATCCTGTTTACTGCCGATGATGCCGATGATAAAATCATCTGCATATCTTTGGTAGAAGATTCTTTTATGAGAATAATCCATGGGATCGGAACAGGACATGGAAACACGTATATTGCGGAGTTGTTTGAGATCGCGTATCATCTCCGCTTTTTTCTTGGAGGAATCAGGAAGTTTCGAAATTGTTTTACGGAGGTGTTGTTCCTTGTTTTGAATACGGTTATATCCAGGAGACCGCCTGCGCTTTTCACTGCGGTCAAAGGTGCTTTTGAATCTGGCCATGTGCTGGTCAAATTCATTCAGATACATATTTGCCAAAATCGGACTAATCAGTGACCCCTGGTGAAGACCTTTATTCGGCTTATTGATGGATGCCGTTCTCCACGTATCCTGCCCTAATGAGTTTCCAGATAAGGCTGATGAAGTATTCATCCTTAATCCTGCGTCTCAAGATGGAAATCAAGATATGGTGGTCGATGTTATCGAAGTAACCTTTGATATCGCCTTCGACAAACCATTTGACACCCGTAAAGTTTATCTTGATTTGGCTGAGTGCTGTATGGCAACTTCTGTCTGGTCTGAATCCATGGGAGGTTTCCGCAAAGGTATCTTCATAGATACTTTCCAGGAGCGTTTTGACAACCTGTTGTAGGAGCTTGTCGTCGCTGGAAGGTACACCTAACGGTCTTAGTTTTCCGTTTTTCTTGGGAATATAGGTGCGTCTTGCCGGTTTCGGCTGGTATGAGTGGTCTATCAAAGAGCTGATGATGTTTTGAATCCTTTTCAGGCTCATACCGTCAAAGGTCTGTCCGTCAATGCCTTTACTCATGTTGCCAGGTTTCGAATAGGTCTGTTGATACGCCAGTAAATAGAGTGAAGGATTATAAAGGTTTCTATATAACCTTTTGTACTGGTAGTTGGGCGTAGTTGCATGGGATTTTAAATTTTCCAAAACGGTTTCGGGATTTCTCACGATGCCTCACGCATCCTTCCTTCGGGTCTTGGAAATCACAAACTGTTCCCCTTCGCCATGTACAGTGCTTTCCACTGCTCGGACTACTATGGGAACTCCGTTGCCATGTCTGTAGCTACAGATTTAGGCAATCCACAGTTCATGTGTGTAACAGAGCTTGTATCGTGTCAGATAGGATTTTCGTCCTTTTCCGCTTATTGCAGCTGGCCGACAACAGATATTCATACCGGAACATTACTGGAATCCCTATATTGCTGTCGCCCGGCGTTTCAATTGTCGTTTCGCCGGTGAGCCGGGTAACCCTCCTCGGACTGTCCTTTAGGCAGTATAGCTTTTATCTTTGTCGATACGTTCATCTTGCCGTTCAGTCGCAACCTGACAATTAGATTGACTTACGGCGTTGCCGACATGCGCTTGTCCCTGCTGTAAGTTTCCCGCACAGGTTAGTCGGTTGATGGTAGCATATGAATATCAATGCCCCTATCCTGCTTACGGATAGATTGTTACACGCCTTAGCTGTGCGCGCAATACTTCCCGGTAGATTCCATGCAGATGTCTATGCAATTGTTGTCCAACAACCATCGTTTAAACTTTAGAATGGAGTTGTTGAAGGTAGAGAAGCGTTTCTTCTGGTAGTGAGGTGTAATTCCATCAGATGTGATGATGGTTGCTACAAAGAATGCTTTGTGGACATCTACGCCACAGCAGATTGGGTAAACGACTTTCACACTACTGCCTCCTCTTAAAAAATGGTGTGGAGAAGGCAGTGACTGGGCTGCCACACATTTAACAAGGAGTTAAAACAATGATTAGCGTACGGTCTCGAGGAACCACTCATTTGTGCTTGGAAGGCAGTCCTTACACTGGTTTTCATACGGTTTTGGGTCAAAGAAGAACAGTCTACTACTCGCCTCCCCGTGCTTTGTAGTTTGCCTTCTCCTTATGACTCATTCTATCGCAAATCCGGGGTGGCTTGCCTCCCGTTTTCATTACTATTTGTATCGCCGCTCTTGCGGCGAGATGGAGGTTTTCATGGAAAACGCCAACAAAACTGGCAAAATAAAAATAATAAAGGCAGGCCCATATATTGTATCGGGTAATGTGCCGTTGTATGAGAAAATAATAGTTCCTAAAGGACGTGGTTATGAATTTAAAGCTGGACGTGAGCTGCCGCAGTCAATATGCGATTTGCCGCTGCGGTAAGTCAAAAAATGCGCCATTTTGTGATGGTTCCCATGAAAAGGCCGGTTTTATTGGCGCTGAAACTGCATCAAGAGCCAAATATGAAGACAGGGCCGAATTAATGGAGGGTTCCGCTATAGATCTGTTGGATGATCGCAGGTGCGCTTTTGCCCGCTTCTGTCACAGGGAGAAAGGAAACGTGTGGAAACTGACCGAAGATCGGATAGCGAGGAAAACAGAAGAGAAGCGATCCAGGCTGCCAGTGATTGCCCGGCGGGGAAGTCACCCTGTGCCGCTGCGGCAAATCAAGCAACAAGCCTTTTTGCGACGCAACGCATGTTTCTATAAATTTTTCAGATAACCTATAGGCTAAACTGAAGGATAGCTTTAGCTCACTGTTTTCTGATGCTTAAAATAAAGGTAATCCTTTTGTTCAATCGCCAATATAAGTATCCATAAACTCCTCCAGTGTCTGGAGGTCGTTTGCCTGCATGAAGGAGGCAATTGGCCTGCCTACATAGCGGAAGTGCCAGGGCTCATAGGCATAACCGGTGATTTGCTCAGCGCCCTGCGGATAGCGCAGAATAAACCCGTAACTCCAGCAATTTGCTTTAAGCCAGGCGTAAGCCCTGGAATCACCCTCCAGGTCAACGGCCAGCCCGGTTTGGTGTTCGCTGTAACCCGGCAGGGCCGCCAATGACCGGGCTTGCTTTAGCCCTAACTGGCTGACTCGCTCGTTAAAAATAATTTTTTGGCTTTTAGCATCCCGGTAGCCGGAGTTGAGGCCAAGCTTAATTCCCTGTGCACCGGCCGCTGTGAAGATAGTCCGGAGGGGATCCTTGAGCGCACTGGCAACCAGCTGTCCGTTGAAATCGTCCAGTGCGCCCGGCTGGTAGTCATCTGGAAGGACATTGTTTTTGTTCACCAGCAGGACGGCTGGTTGCTCCGGTGGCAGCGGCTTGATCTCTCCCGGGGGGTAAATCAACACCGCCTTGCTATTTTGGTCCCATTCAACTTGATAGTTGCAGGCTTCGGCAATCCAGCGGGCCGGCAAAAAAACTCTATCGGCCATCATTAACGGGGCCGTGTCCATATCCACCGGGCGCCTGTTGATCACCAGTTGGCTGCTGCCTGCCTGCAGCAAAAGGCGCTTGTTATTTAGTTTTAAGGTGATAGTTTGAGTGCCTGGGTCCCATAAAATATCTTGATCACCTATCCCGCAGGCATAAGCCAGGTACCGGACCGGAACGAAGACACGGTTGTTATGGAGAAAAGAAATGGTGTCCATGACCTGCTCCTGGCTGTTTACGCTGTATTTATCGCTGCCCAGCTGGAATACAGCTCTGTTTTCAGGCGCAGGGTATGCTTTAGTGTAGAAGACCATGATTAGAATAATGGTCAGCAGCAAGGTAAAAAGCTTTTTCATGGTGTTAAGCTCCCAGAAATGATCGGAATATAGCTAACTCCTATACATATTTCACTGCATATACGAGAATTCCTCCAAGAAAAAACAACCTCGCCAAAAGGCGAGGCCGGGGGTTACGGCTGCAGAGGCTCTTTTGTTATTGCGCGCAAGATTAGGTTCACTATCGCTATCACGGCGCCCTGCTCCTCTTCCGTGATATCAAGCCCGAATTGGTCATGGAGAAATACGCCGCCCAGCATGATCAGGTTCAGCCACACAGTTTTTGATGCGTACCATTTTTTGCCCATTTTACCCTCCTTGATCAACGGCAACAACTTTAGCTTCAGCCGGGGTGCATGGCATTTACCACCTTGTACTTTACTATATGCGCCCGGGGTCTGCCTCGCTGCAGGTTCACTAAAATTCTTCAAGGAGCATTGCTTTTAGCTTATATGGGCTATACCTTAATGGTCCCGGCGGACATCTTAGAATCGGCCGGATGGTGGATTCTATTAATTTTCCTGTTTATTTCTTTTATATCACAAGGGATACTGCTCAAGAATTTAATGTATGAGGATAAAGTATAATTACCTAATAATCCCATGGTTAATAATTTTATATTTTCACAAAATAAAAGCACAGAATATAAATAATGGTGGTGGTCAATTGAAAGCAACAGGTATTGTTCGGCGGATAGATAACCTGGGCAGAATTGTCATACCTATGGAAATAAGGAAAAACCTGCGCCTTAACCAAAACTCACCCTTTGAAATCTTTACGGATTTAGCAGGTGAGGTTATTTTAAAAAAATACTCGCCGGTAAAAGAGCTAGGTTCGTTTGCGGATGAATACGCCCAGGCGTTGAATCAATCGCTAGGACATATTGCTTGCATAGCAGATAATGATAATATTATCGCTGTAGCCGGTGCTGAGAAAAAGGGCCTGCTGAATAAACAACTAAACCAGGAAATTGAAAAACTTCTGGAAGGAAAAAAGGCTGCCCATCACACCCAACCATTAGCCCTGACCGCCGATGCATCTGTTACCTACAATTCGGTTATCACGGCTCCAATCGTTGTGGAGGGTGAGATTGAGGGATCCGTAATTCTGGCGTCAAATGACCCCAATGAACAAATGGGCCAGCTGGAACTTAAAATGGCAGAGACAGCTGCCGGGTTTTTGGGGAAACAAATAGCATTTTAAAAAAAGAGCCTCCGGGACAACTCCCGGAGGCTGTAATCTGGCGGGGACAGGGAATATCGAGTGGCTTTATGTTAAATTTATCTTATTCTTTGAAGATAAAAAACCAGTGTAAGATAATGACTTCATGTAACCAGTCAAAATTTTGTAATAATTTGTTTGATTATCTAACTAAAGCGGTGTTATCATTTTGCTAGCCGTACTTTCTAAAAGACCATTTCCCAGGGTGTATCAGCCTATAAGTCAAAAAGTATTGATTTTTGTGATATAATTAATATCAGCATGGATAATTGAAGAGCTTAAGGTAAGCTTCTCCAGCAGGACGGCACATCGCTGAACTAAGTGCCAATTTGAGGTGGTATTAAATTAAACCACCAGAACAAGTTTGGTGCTGTTAGTTGACAAGATAATCCTGGAGTGATTCATTAAAAAAGGAGGTGTAGTTGTTGGTTGCAGTGGATTGGACGCAGGCTGTGCTCGTTGCCCTAACGGGGGTGATATCGGTTTTTCTGGCCCTGGGCATTCTCAGTCTGGCAGTTGGTGTCACCGGACATCTTTTGGGCCAGTCTAGAAAAGGACAGTGGGGAGAAAGCGGGAAAACAGGTCATAGTGGGAGCTGAACTGCCCGTCGACATAAAGTAATGTGATAGCGTCATTTATTGATATGGGGGTAAATTTTTATATGGAATATTTCTCTCAAGGTTTAGAGGGGCTGGGTATATGGTCCTTAAATTGGAAGATCGGATTAATGTGGGTGATTGCCTTAATTCTGATGTATCTGGCTGTTATTAAAGAAGTAGAGCCCCTGCTGCTGGTACCAATCAGCTTCGGGATTTTTGCCACTAACTTTCCTATGACCGGGCTCACTGAGCCAGGCGGGCTGTTTTATATATTCTATCAGTACGGCATAGCTAATGAGCTAATCCCGCCACTTATTTTCCTGGGTCTGGGGGCGATGACCGATTTCGGTCCGTGTATAGCCAACCCTAAGACCTTGCTCCTGGGTGCTGCAGCCCAGCTAGGGGTCTATGCCGCTTTTTTTACTGCGCTTTTGTTGGGCTTTAGTATTGGTGAGGCAGCCTCAATCGGCATTATCGGCGGTGCTGACGGGCCTACCTCGATCTTTCTGTCTGCTAACCTGGCCCCACACCTGATGGGGGCAGTATCAGTGGCGGCTTACTCTTACATGGCCCTGGTGCCGATAATTATTCCGCCCGTCGCCAGGCTGTTCACCACTAAGAAGGAGCGGGAAATGGTGATGACCCAGATGCGGCCGGTGAGCAAGATGGAAAAGCTAATCTTTCCCTTACTCGCCTCTGTTATAATAATCTTGCTGGTTCCACCATCTGCACCATTGATTGCCATGTTTATGCTGGGCAACCTGTTCATGGAGTCCGGGGTAGTTGAGAGGCTGGCCGGCGTGTCCCGCAATGCTCTGATGAATATCATCACTATTATCCTGGGCGTTGGCGTGGGCTCGACCATGTCTGCTGAAAATTTTCTTAATCAAAGAACGATATTCATCTTTGTTCTTGGGGTGGTGGCCTTTGCCTGTGCTACTGCCGGCGGGGTGCTGATTGCTAAATTAATGAATGTCTTTTCTAAAAACAAGGTTAATCCATTGATCGGGGCCGCCGGGGTGTCAGCCGTTCCGATGGCCGCCCGGGTTGTCCATAACATGGGCATGCAGGCAAACCCACAGAACTACCTGCTCATGCATGCGATCGGACCCAATGTGGCTGGAGTGATCGGTACAGCGGTAGCTGCGGGAGCGTTTATCCTTTCGATCAAATAACAGGCTGGCAGCCCAAGATAAATATAGGCACGCCTAAGACTTTAGATATTTAGAAACAAATTTAATTAATGTATCTATATCTTTAATGAGTAACATCAGGCAAAAAGTCATTATTTATATAGCTCAAATACCTCCCATTGTGACACTCTGAGAAAACGGATGAAACCGGAAATGCAAAGCGTCTAGTGTATACAGTGTATACAAAATATTCAGAATTAAGCAGGAAATTAAGTCTTCTAAAAGAAATAATATTAATAGCATTCTTGGGAGGTGTTTATGATTAAAAAAATTTTAGTGGCATATGATTTTGAAGAACAGTCACAGAGAGCACTTCAAACTGCCATTCAAATTGCAAAGAATGGTTGTGGTGAGATTTACCTGGTTACCTCAGTGGAAAAGCCAGGAAAAACTATTGATGAAAGAACCCGCAGATATTACCATAAAGTCCTTGAAGAAGCTGAGGCTAGGGCAAAAGAAGAGGGTATTGCAGTAGCGTCAGAAGTTATGTCCGAGATAATGGAGACACTGAAAAGACATACCATTATTGACTATGAAAAAGTACTGGAAAAGGCTGCGGCCGAGGCAAAAACTGCGGGTGTACCAGTTCAGACTAAAGTTCTATATGGTGGCAAACCAGGTGAATCGATTGTTAATTTTGCTAAACAGGAAAAAATTGATATTATTGCCTTGGGTAGTAGCAATCGTGGTCCCCTGGATAAATTATTTTTAGGCAGTGTATCTCATTACGTGACAGTTAAATCAAATTGCGCAGTACTGATAGTAAAATAGAAAGCAATTATTTTTTATAAAACCTATTTCTGTTACCAGTATATATGAATTTGTTGCCCAAAAATGCTATTGAGAACCAAACGTAAATAGAAATTGCCGCAATGTTTTGGATAAAATCAAGAAATGGATCAAAATCAAGAAACCTTCCCCAATGAAGAGGAAGGTTTCTTATCTTTAGATTGCTATGAGAAAATTAAGGCTGCAGGGAATTTTTAACTATATTTTTATGGTCATTGGGGTTTCCCTTGTTAAAAATACTATTTTCACAAGTCAACTCGGAGCTAATCTCGTTCATGGCCTTGTCTTTTTTAAGATTATTTCTTTTCGTGAAAGGGCATTTCGTCATTTCTGTTGATCCTCTTTCATCTTTTCTTCTTTGCTTACATAAACAGCACCATGTCCATAATATGGAGGTGGAAAGTTTTGAATAGTCGGTTCGTCAAGTTTAAATGGGGACGGGTAATAGGAACTTAGTGGTTCATGGATTTTATTACCCCGAGCAGGTTTATTTTTCGACATTTTAGTTGCTCCCGTCTTTAGTTTTATACCACTGATCTACTACAAATAAAGCAGGCACGTTACCCTTTGTGGGATCCAGAACGGCCTGCTTTATGGCTATTTTAATTCCTTACTTATATTTTTTTCAGTCTTATCAACACATGCACATGTACCCTTATCCATACAGGTTTGCAGCGTTAAGTCATCGTAATTATTTTGATTTTTGTTTAAAGCTTTGCTTTTGACTTTTAACTTGCTTATTTTGTTCCCCCTCCTTCTTTAAATTTTAAATTTTTTTACTGCTAATTTTATTTTAGCCGGATTCCTAAGATAAAAATCGTTGAAGATAATGGCTGGCCGCCTGAAACTATGGCTTCATTAGCATAGAATACCTACAAATTGTTGATATTAAGAACAAGAAGGGGGTAACCATTATGACGGAAATAGCAAAGACCTTTTTATATTCCCTAATTGTTTTCGTACTATTAATTTCTTTGGCCAGGATCATCGGTTACAAGTTATTATCTCAATTAACCTTTTTTGATTTTGTAGTCACGATCACTATTGGCACAATCGCCGCTACTTTTATCACCAGTGAATTAAAGGGGTTCTATGTTCTTTTAAGCCCTGTAGTTTTGACAATGGCCGTAGTTTTAACAGGATATCTCACTGTAAAAAGTGCTCCTGCCAGAAAGCTCATTCAAGGTAATCCGGTGATCATTATTCAGAACGGTAAAATCATGGAAGATAATATGAGAAAAGCCCGTTATCACCTTGATCAATTGTTAATGCAGCTTAGGACAAAAAATGTTTTTGACTTAAGTGAAGTTGAATTTGCAATCCTTGAACCCAACGGTGAACTAAGTGTGCTCAAAAAAAGTCAGAAATTGGCTTTAACACCTGAAGATTTAGGAATTAATACTAATTATAAGGGGCTGGCTTCTGAAATTATAAAGGACGGGAAAATTATAGAAGACAATTTAAAACAAAACCGGCTTACTCATGAGTGGCTCTTTAATGAATTAGCTTCCAAAAAAATAGACAAAATGGAGGATGTGCTGCTAGCCTCCTTGTCTACAAACGGGAGTCTGTACATTGATCTAAAAAGAGATTAAAGGACAAAGCTAATGATAGTATCTACCTAAATCAGCAGACCTACACATACTAACCTGGCAGCAGATGACAGCACATCGATTGATGCTTAATTGTTGCTCTGATGGAATTTATTCAACATCACTTGTTTACCAATGAGGAATATGTACTTGCACTTGGCGCTGCGTTTATGAAACAAGAAACCTTCCTCAATCAAGAGGAAGGTTTCTCTTTTGAAAAGCCCGTGATGACCTTCACTACAGCTATTACGAATATCTACGCAGCTCATGACAATCTTTCGACTGCCATAAACCATTACGACAACCGTAATAACCTTTGCTCGACTATTATGGATACCTTAGAAGCTTATAACGATCTCTCAACCGTTATAAACCTCATACAAAATAAACTAGTCTAAAGTTTTCAGATGTGTCGGCATCCATAATAATCTTAGCTCGACTGATCAGCATCCTTTGCGACCTGATTATAATCCAAATTGACTATAATCAAGCCTGCCAGAACACTGACCAATCTGCCCGCCGGCTAATATTGAGCCCTTTGACCCAATATTAACCTTTGGCCGGCTATTACAGAGCCTTTAGACCCTGTAATAACCTTGGCTCGGCCATTACGAACCCTTGTAATTGTAGTATGTTCAATAAAACTCAAATAATTCAAGCATAATCTGGGCCTATTTCCTTTTTTATAAAAAAGTATCGTCCGGGCTGCTGGTGAAACAAATAAAGCAGGCCGCCCGTTGTTCCCTGAATAATTCCAGAGTCCTTCGTGTGGCCTGCTTTTTAGTTTTTTTGTAGAGGTTTACAACATTTTTTTATTAAAATCCTTTGCTCTGTCTTCAAGCGTTTCAACTGCTTCATTATTTAAATCGTCGTCAGTCACTTCACCTTTGAAATCGCTTACTTTAGTTTGATCCAAACCAAATTTGTTTCTGGCGTTTTTCTTTACCTCGTTTCCATGTTGGAAAAATGGGTTCTTAGACATAAAAAGCATCCCTCCAGCTCATAAATTTTACTAATAGGGTCGGTTTTTTACTATTTTTTAATCACCTCCTGGATTTAGTTTTATCTTTTTTAGATATAAAAAACGGTGAAGATAATGGTTTTGAAGCCAATCATAAATAAAACTGTAACCGGACAAAATATAAAAAACAAAGGAGGGAAATGGGAAATACCGACGGTATTAAAATTAAATGACCAGGTACTTGCCAACGATGCTCTAATGGCTCTAAAAGGTGCTTCAGCCGCTTATCTAAACGCAACACTTGAGTCGGCGACCCCGGAAGTGAGGAGTAAGGCTGGTAACAGCCATATCTTGCACCGGAAGAACAAATATCCGAAACCTATAAACAAGCTGATTGGGTATTAAACACCAACGTCTAAAAATGAAACTCCGGTTATCTGCCGGAGTTTTTCATTGCCCACGGCTACCGTCAGAGCCTTGCAGCGAAGCAGCTTCCTAAAAATTTGAGCAAAACTGGTCCCTTACATCAGACTGGTGGAAAGGGAGCGATTGAGAATTCCGGTGAGATCTGAGGAAGCTTAAAAAATATTTCCAAAGCGACGAGTTCAACCGGTTATCTAATGGTACAATTATAGAGAACCTGACCGTCATCCAAGTTGTCACACTTCTCCGGGAAAGGCCCCTGACCACTGTTTATCTCCAGGGCTTTAAACCTAACTCCGTCTGAAGTGTCATAGACCTGAATAATTCGACAAGGCACATAATCGTCAAGTACGATGAAGGCCTGAAGGCATGTGCTCTCCCATAAGGCACAATAAACTTTTTTAAAAAAGAGTAGAGTTCCCTTTTAAAGCCCCAAATGACCTTCAATAGAGTTGGTACGAATATCTAGGAGGAGCCATAATGGTAGGGTACCTCAATGACCTGGAGAAAATCTTTTTCACCTGGTGTGATTATATTGTGCAATGTCATATTGACCACGAGGGAATCACGCTCAAGCGGTGGCGGCCGCGCAAGAATCCTGACGGAAGTTATGACCTGGTTTTTGAACTGGCTGCTCATGGTGAGACTGCAGCCATGTATTCCGTGTCCGTTCCAGAGGCGTTTCATGAGCTGCTTGAACGTGAACACTTAATCAACCCACCTAAACGTAAACATGGGGGGCTGGTATTAATAGTGGACAACAGCAAGAAAAAATAGCAACAAGAAACCTTCCTCAATTTAGAGGAAGGTTTCTCTTTGAAAAGCCCGTAATGACCTTCACTACAGCTATTACGAATATCTACACAGCTCATGACAATCTTTCGACTGCCATAAACCACTACGACAACCGTAATAACCTTTGCTCGACTATTATGGATACCTTAGAAGCCTATAACGATCTCTCGACCGTTATAAACCTCATACAAAGTAAACTAGCCTAAAGTTTTTAGATGTGTCGGCACCCATAATAATCTTAGCTCGACTGATCAGCATCCTTTACGACCTGATTATAATCCAAATTGACTATAATCAAGCCTGCCAGAACACTGACCAATCTGCCCGCCGGCTAATATTGAGCCCTTTGACCCAATATTAACCTTTGGCCGGCTATTACAGAGCCTTTAGACCCTGTAATAACCTTGGCTCGGCCATTACGAACCCTTGTGATTGTAGTATGTTCAAGTAGACGGAAATGATGCAGGCATATTCTGGGCAAACCTTAGGCTTTGACAATACTCCTGCATTGCTCCTTTCTCCTTTCTAATAAGAGCAAAATAAAAGGTTGCCGGCAAGAGTTTCGAAAATTTGTTATAAAAAATGGTTTTCATAATAGCCCGACTGGAAAGAGTTATCTGAAGAATACTCGCTGCTGCAAAAAAAGAGGTCCACTCAGGTGAATTTATTTTATTGATACATTTTTGTTCTGTAGTTAGAATAAGTAAGAACTCAATTTTTATCGATTATGGCCAGACATATTTTTTAAAATACCTGAGGTGGTTCCTTATGGCAATAAAAATCCTGGTGGTTGACGATGATAAAAAAATCACCGCCCTCTTGCGCCGCTCCCTGGTTTTTGAGGGCTACGAGGTGATGGCGGCGGAGTCAGGTGAAGAGGGATTAGCTATTGCTGTGTCCTGGCAGCCTGACCTGGTGGTGCTGGATGTGCTCATGCCAGGCATGGATGGCTGGGAGACATGCCGCCGGCTGCGAACATTGAGCGACTTGCCCATCCTGATGCTTACCGCTAAAGATGATGTTTCCGACCGGGTGAGGGGGCTGGACCTGGGTGCCGATGATTACCTGGTGAAGCCCTTTGCCCTGGAGGAATTGCTGGCCAGGATCAGGTCTCTTTTGCGCAGAAAAAGATCCGGGGAGAATGTCTCAAAGCTGGCAATTTTTGCCGACCTGGCTATCGACCATGCCAGCCGGGAGGTCAGGCGCGGCCAAAGGCTGATCCCGCTTACGTTTAAAGAGTATGAATTGCTGTCGCTGTTTATGGAGCACCCACGGCAAGTGATGAAAAGAGAATTGATCATGGAGCGTATTTGGGGCTTGGATTACAGCGGCGAGTCCAATGTCCTGGAGGTGTATATCGGCATGCTCAGGCAGAAGTTAGAAGAAGGCGGGGAAAAAAGGCTGATCCAGACGGTCCGCGGGATCGGATATGTGCTTAAAGAATAAATTTTAAACCAAAACGAGGTTGAAACAAATGTCACTGCGTCTGAAGATGACCTTTTTGTTTTGTGGTATTTTAGCTCTAACGATGCTGCTCTTTGGCTTCAATGTGTATTATTTTATGGACTATAACTTAAATGCTGAAGCTGACCGTGCTATTGTTGAAATTGCTGAGGATTTTGTCCGCTCAACAAAGATATTGGGCGATTTTCCGTTGCCTTTGCGCCAGGTGGAGTTGCCGGAAATAGATGTTTTTGCAAACCCTAACACTTATATCCAGGTTGTGGATCAAAACGGGGCGGTGGTTGCTCAATCGGATAACCTGGGGGGGCAGGTGATGCCACTGGGTGAGACAACCTTGGGGGATATAGATTATGGCCAGGGTTTTCATGAGACAGTCCTTATTGGCACACAGAGGCTGAGTGTTTATAACCGACCATTGGTCATAGAAGGCGAAGTGGTTGGTGTGCTCCAGGTCGGGCGGACCATGGGGCCGATAGAAGCCGCATTAAACAGATTGCGGCTTCTGCTATTAATCGGAGGTGGGCTGGCACTTTATTTCACCGGTACCCTGGGCTGGTTTCTTGCCGGCGCCACACTCAGGCCCATCAGCCGGATTACCGAAACGGCCCAGGCAATCCAGCAGGCACGGGATCTAAACCGGCGTATTGACTATAACGGTCCCAGAGACGAAGTGGGGCACCTGGCCGAGACATTAAACCAGATGTTGGAGCGTCTGTATAAGGCTTATCAGGACCTGAAGGAGGCGGAGGCAGCGCAGCGCCGCTTTGTTTCAGACGCCTCGCACGAGCTGCGCACGCCGATTACCACCATCAGGGGCAATGCTGAGCTGCTAAGAAAAATGGGCGACAGCCACCCGGCGGCCAGGGCTGAGGCGCTGTCTGACATCATCTGCGAGACCGAGCGGATGACCAGGCTGGTCACCAATCTGCTGGCCCTGGCCCGGGCGGATGCCGGTTACCAGATGGAAATGACCCCCATCGCACTGGTAGATTTATTGAGCGAAACCTTTCGCCAGGCGGCTGTACTGGCGGTGGATGTAAATTTTACGGTTAAAGACACCAGTTCCCTCAAGGGGGTATTGGTCAGGGGAAATGCCGATTACCTCAAGCAATTATTCTTAATCTTGCTCCAGAACGCCTTTCAGTATGCCGGGGCTGGGGAGAAGGTTTGGGTTGAAAGCAGGAAGCTGGCCGGCTGGAGCGAGGTGCTCGTTTACGATTCCGGGGCCGGCATTGATGAGCAGGACCTGCCGCTTGTTTTTGACCGCTTCTACCGTGCGGGCAGGACCAGACACAGCGACGGGACCGGTCTGGGCCTGGCTATCGCCAAGTGGATCGTTGAACAACATGAGGGCACTATTAGTGTAAAAAACAGTATTGGAAAAGGGTGTGTATTTTCCGTACGCCTGCCTGGCCTTAAATAAAGCGACTAGCTTTGGTCAGGCTAAATTTATGTGCTTGTCTTTTCCTATTTTTAAGCAATCTTAATTTTCTTTTAATTTATTTTTAAGGTTTTAAAGTTAAAATACCATGAGTTTCAATAAACGCCAAAGCGCTTGGGCTGTTTTGAAATTTGTAAACTCGAGGGGGCTTAGTATGGGAACGCAGGAATTTCTGGCGGGGTTGTTGACGATCTGTGTGGTAAACCTTGTTTTAAGCGGTGACAACGCCGTCGTAATCGCCCTGGCCAGCCGCAATTTGCCGGCCAAACAAAGGAAATTGGCGATCTTCTGGGGCAGTGCGGGGGCAATTATTTTGCGGGTAGTCCTGACTATTGTCGCGGTAATGCTGTTAAAGGTTCCTTATTTGCAAACAGTTGGCGGCTTGCTGCTGGTCTGGATCGGGATAAAGCTTCTAGTTGAAGAAGAAGGCGAAGATGACATGGAAGCGTCCAGCAACATGATGACGGCCATTAAGACCATCATTATCGCCGACCTGATCATGAGCCTGGACAATGTGCTTGCCGTGGCAGCGGCCAGCAAAGGGAATTATACATTATTGATCATCGGGCTTGCAATCAGTGTTCCGATCATTATTGTCGGCAGCCAGTTGCTTGTCTGGCTAATGAATAAGTTTCCTGCTTTTGTCTATATCGGCGCCGGCCTGATTGCCTGGACAGCCGGGGAGATGATTAACGGGGATAAAAAGGTGGCGCCCTTAATCTATAACTTTGATCATGAAAAATTAGCTGAGTTGTATAAAGTCAGTGCGGAGGAATTGGGGAGCTTAAATATCCCCAACTCGGTGTTGATGTTGCCTGAAAGCATGGAATGGTTGCTTCCCGCCATCATCACGGCAGGTGTTTGTGCCTACGGCTGGTGGGTCAGAAGCCACAGGAAGGCGGCTGAAGTTGCGGAAGCCCCTGCTGAGTAGCGTTTATTTGATTATGTGACAGCGGATATTTAACGAAGACTGCTTAAGAGATAAATTTATTAATTATGTAAACAAGCCTACCGACCAGGGTGATCAAAAAAGCCTACTGGCTGAGGTCGTGCAAGTTTTTTACGTTGACACAAGGGGTGGTAATAACGAAATGAGCGAAATGCTGGAAGTTGTTAAGAGTTATGATTTTTTATTTAATGTTTTTGGCGGTTTTACCCATTTTACCTGGCAGGCTGCCGTGATGTTAATTATCGGCGGTGTATTGATTTACCTGGGGGTGGCCAAGGATTACGAGCCACTGTTGCTTGTGCCCATTGGTTTTGGCTGTATTCTGGCCAACCTGCCTTTAACCGGATTAATTCACGTGCCCCGTGAAGGGTTTGTGTTTTATGATGGTATCCAGGATATTTTAAATAATGCCGGGATTTTGCCTTTTCGAGAAGGGGTGGAGCTGGTCGACCAGGGCATCCTGGACGTGCTTTATAACGCCGGTATTGGCAACGAGCTGTTCCCCTGCCTGTTGTTCATCGGCATCGGCGCCATGACCGACTTTGGCCCGCTGCTGCAAAACCCCCGGATCCTATTGCTGGGTGGCGCAGGCCAGTTTGGTATCTTTTTAACCCTAATCCTGGCCCTGGTGCTTGGCTATGAAAAACTGGAAGCGATCTGCATCGCCATTATCGGCGCCTGTGACGGACCTACCTCCATTTATATCACCACTAAATTTAACCCGGCACTGCTCGGTCCCATTTCAGTGGCCGCGTATTCCTACATGTCTCTGGTGCCGATTATCCAGCCTCCGGTGATGAAGCTGTGCACAAGCAAAAAAGAGCGGGAAATGACCATGTCGTATGAGATGTTGAAGCCAGTTACGCAAACAACGAAGACATTATTCCCGGTCGTGGTCACGATTGTAACCCTGCTGATTGCCCCGTCCGGCGCGCCTTTGATGGGCACCTTGATGCTGGGCAACTTCCTGAGAGAGTGCCAGGTGGTCGGCCGCCTGGTGAAGTCGGCTGAAAACGAAATTGCCAGTGTCACGACCCTGTTCCTCGGGCTGACCGTTGGCTCGACCATGAATGGAGACGTTTTCTTGACTGCCAAGACGCTGGGTATCTTTGCCCTTGGTTTCATCGCCATATGCGGTGATACAGCCTTCGGTGTCTTCGGCGCCAAGCTGATGAACCTCTTCTCGAAAGTAAAGGTCAACCCGCTGATTGGCGCAGCCGGCATCTCGGCTTTCCCGATGGCAGCCCGCGTAGTGCATAAAGTGGGGACCGAAGCCAACCCGACAAGCTACCTGTTGATGCATGCTATGGGTGTGAACACCGGCGGGCAGATCGGGTCGGTGCTGGCGGCCAGCGTGATGATCGCAGTGATAACTGCGTTGCAGGCGATGGGTGTTAATTTGGCGTTATAACAATACTGGCTTAAAGTAGGTGATAATCAATGACAGAAATAGCAGATATGAGTTTCGGCTGGTTGTTAACGATTGTGGCCGGGGGATTAACCATGATTTCCCTGGGGGTTATGATTGTTGTCGTTAATATATTAAAAAGTTTCCAAAAGTAAAAATATATTCATTATATAAAATAAATTTCTCTTAGCCTCATAGGATATACGCCATGGGGCTTTTTTATAAATTTTATGAGCTTCAAGAGAATTACAGAGATATTTAAGTTTGTCGGTTGGATAAATTGCCCTGATCATGAACTAAACTACTATTATAGCCCTCTTCTATTACGAGCATAATAATTATGTAATATGAAGGGGGGCTTTAAAAAGTGGCTGAAAATGAAGACAGAGACCATATAGATGAGCAAGACACAATTACCCCAGGAATAGATGTTAAAAAGTTAAAGAAGAAGGATCAAAATGTTGGGAAAAAGAAAACCAAAACCACGGCATTTTAGTTTAACCGCCCTGGAGTTTGGTATTAAAAACCCTTGGTGAGATATTAACAATAAATTCATATAATCGATTCCCTATTAATCCTCCTATTGGGCTTTTTAAAAGCCCTATTTTTTTTCAAGGTGTATGAGAAATGAACTTAATTAATTAGAGCTGTCTAATTACCAGGCGACTGATCACGCAAAATAGACTTTGGCAATAACGGGCATATTACTAGCACAGCGGGTCTGCGAATGATCCGGTAAATTTTAATTGGAGTACCATAAAAACTAATGCCATATCGACGGTTAAAACAGGGGGATTATTTTGCACGATGTTATTATTGTCGGGGCAGGCCCAGCCGGGATGACGGCTGCGGTCTACACAGCCCGTAAGAAGTTGGATACAATGCTGATCGGTAAGGAGTGGGGGGGCCAGGTGGCCCAGGCTGGGACCTTGGAAAACTACATGGGTTTTCAATATGTGCCCGGCAGCGACTTGATGAAAAAGTTTGAAGAGCAGGTGGCGCAGTACCCGGTCGAAAGAGTGGAAGGCGAGGTCGTTTCTGCCGGGGGGCAGGGTGGCAATCTTACTATCAATACTAAAGAAGGCCAAAAATATTCAGCCAAAAGTCTAATCATCGCCTCCGGCAAACAGCCCCGCTGGTTGAATGTCCCGGGTGAAAAGGAGTTCATCGGCAGGGGTGTCAGCTACTGTGCTGTTTGTGACGCGCCCTTATTTCAAAACATGAAAGTTGCTGTTATCGGTGGCGGAAATTCAGCCATATCGGCAGCCTATGACTTGATAAGGATTGCTGAGCATATCTATGTGGTTTCCCTGGAGGAATGGATTAGCGACCCTCTGCTGACCGACAAGGTGAAGGATGCGCCAAACTTAACAAAAATGGTGGGCTACGAGACTGTTAGCATCAACGGCGACCAAACCGTGAAAAACCTCGTTGTCAGATCAATTGCCAACCCTGCCGAGAATACAACGCTTGATGTACAGGGTGTGTTTATCGAAATTGGTACAGTGCCCACAACAGACTTTATCAAAAATTTTTTAAAGCTGAACCAGCGCGGTGAAATAGTTGTTGACTGCAGCTGTCATACTTCGGTGCCGGGTGTTTATGCTGCCGGCGATGTTAGCTCTGTGCCGGAAAAGCAGGTCATTGTTGCGGCCGGAGAAGGAGCTAAAGCAGGTCTGGGAGCCTTCCAGTATATTTTGAGCAATGCTAATTAACTTCCTGAACCTGCCACATTAGCTTCCGCCATCAGCTGAGAATGTCAGGGCTTCAGGGTGTTTTCAGATAGGATCGGATCATCCTGAGGCTTAGCTACGAATTTTTATATCCTTAGCTGACCTCAGATAACATAAAAATGACATGATTCAGCTTCTCAATATCTTTTCTCATCATATGTAGTACTCTGCCATATTAAAGCAACGCGCAGCTTATTACTGCTGCACGGTGCTTTATAATTATTTTTAATTTTTGTTTTAAGTTTCATTGTCAATGGGCCCATTAAAGGGCTCATTTTTTTCTTGACTATCCAAACGCTGGTTTATTATAATAGCTAAGAACACCTATTCTATCAGGAGGTATTACATATGGCTAGACTCCCGGTTATCACCGTGGAATCCCTATGCATTCTTGGCTTAAAACAAGCTAATCCCCAGATGAATGTTTTTGAAATTGCCGAAAAGTTAAACCTGACACCAGTTAGTGTTAAAGAACACTTTGTTGAGCTGTCCAGGGCCAAACTATTAGATACACCGGCCGGTAGCCCGATAAACGACCGCAGCCGGCGAGTCAGATAGAGATTCCAATTAGTTAGGCTGTAATTACGATGCAATAGTGGTGGCATGTTTCCTTAATGCAGCAGTCCCTGGACCTGCAGGTTTCGCCATGGCCCCCAACCACCCATGGAAATCTTGATCCCCTCCGGAGCAGTAACTGCATTCTTTAAAATGTAGACTTTAATTCCATTGGCTATAACTTCATCAAACTTTTCAGCTACCGGTGGTTTGCCTGTAAACACGACAGGCTCACTGGAGCAGCTCCTTCAGCTGATCGTCGTTTTAATGTCCACCGTAATGGTGTCGGTCTTTTTGAGAATATATTCTCTTGCGTCTTCAGTTATCTCAACCTTGGACATTTTATAACCCCCCAGATATTCTTAGTTTTTACAATAATCAACGCCCTATCTTTTTTGAGATCACCAGGAAAAAGCCTTTTTCCGCGGAACCCAATCCAACCATTTATACCCCACGCGCTAAAACCCTTCTGTAACCTTGCACAAACAGAGTGGTAAAAAAGAACACCGGTAATCAATCGGTGTTCCGGCAACCTTCTTGATAAAATTTACAATTACTGCAAAGGTCAGCTTGATCCTGAATTACCGTGCAGAAATACCCTTCTTTTTTCCAGCAGGGTTTGGACTTGTTCATTGACTCATCTTTATTCATTATTTGGCTGTCCTGGCAACTTCTATTTTTCCAGCAGGAATACATAGCCAGAACCTGTTGGACACCTGCAATATTCAGGCCTTTTTCATTGATTAGGTGGTGAATAAATTTCAACCTTTTCAGGTCATTGTTAGAATATAACCTCTGCTTATTTTTTCGTGCCGGTTGGATTAGGCCATTTCTTTCCCATATGCGGAGTGTTTCGGGGTGAACTTGAAGAAATTGCGCTATTATGCCAATGCTTAACGCCGGCTTATCGTCATCCCAGGTGGTCATATAACCGCTCCCTTAAGTATACAGTTTGTAAGTTTATTATATATATACTAATAGCATTTGTAAACATAACTAATATTAATAACATAAATATATGTAAAATATTCCAACAGGTTGGTAGAGAGCGGGCTGTGGCCCTGGTCTATCCTGAGCATAGTAAAATGGCTCCATGGTTAATACCGGTAAGATTCTGACAGCAAGTTATGTAAAATAATTGAGGTATATTAATTTATAAAATTATATTAATTATCAAGTTTACATAATAATAATGTTGACATCATAGATTTATAATGTATATAATAATTATGAAACATGTTTCATTAAAGGCGGGCGGCCAAAAGTCATGAGACTATGGCGATTTTACGGGAAGAGATTGCCAGGGAAAGTTTAACCGAAAGAAGGTGTACTTGTGAAAATAGCCATTTCCGCCCAGGGACAGGACCTTGAAAGCTTTGTAGATCAAAGATTCGGCCGGTGTAGTTGGTTTGCCATAATTGATACGGAAACTGGCGATTACCAGGCTGTAGCTAATGAGCAAAACCTGAATGCAGCTCAGGGCGCGGGTATTCAATCAGCAGAAATTGTCAGCCGCAATGGGGTAGAGGCGGTGGTTACCGGGCATTGTGGGCCAAAAGCCTTTCGGACGCTCAATGTTGCCGGTATTAAGTTATTTACAGGTGCTGAGGGTACGGTAGCAGATGCCCTGGATAAATTTAAAAGTGGAGCACTTACGGAAGCGCAGGACGCAGATGTTGAAGGCCACTGGATTTAAGTTTGAGCAATAATTTGGAAAGGAGAGTGTCAATAGTGCCACGAGGTGATGGAACAGGGCCACAGGGCCGGGGGGCAGGCAGGCGTTTAGGGCCATGTAGCGGCGGAGCCGGTCAGGGACAGGGCCGAGGCGGAAAAGGTCAGGGCCGCGGAGGTTGTGGCCGGGGAGCTGGACAGGGTCAGGGCTATGGACGTGGTGGCCAGGGCAGGGGTGGTCGTTAATTTTAGGCAATTATACATTTGGAGGTGTAAAAAATGCCTGGATTTAATGGAACAGGACCATTAGGCAGAGGAGCAATGAGCGGGCGTGGACGCGGCTATTGCATCAGCAATATTCTTCCTGGCACCAGTTTAGCCCGGTATGGTCGTGGTGCCCGGCACGGCTGGTGGGACTCAGATTTTGCCGCTGGAATGCTGGTCGGGGTGAGCGGTTACCTGGCACATTCTTTATTAACCAGGTGTTGCGCGCCCGCGGCAAGCGAGGCGAATGAGCTAAGCCTGCTTAAGGAAGAGGTTGGTTACCTGGAAGATGTCCTGGCGCAGGCAAAGAGCCGCATTAAAGAGCTGGAAAACCCGGAAGATAAGGATAGCAAAGAGTAGAAATAGTGCGCCCTTCAGGGGGAAGTAATATGACCAAAAAACTAACTGTCGCCTTTGCCAGCGGCAAGGGAGGAACAGGTAAAACTACTGTTTCCGTAAACCTGGCCAGCGCGGCGGCAGCGGCAGGCTATGAAGTTGCTTATCTGGATTGTGATGTCGAAGAGCCAAACGGGCATCTTTTCTTAAACCCCAGTATCAGGCGCCGTAACCCGGTCAGTGTGCCGGTTCCGGTCATTGATCCGGAGAAGTGTGTCAACTGCGGCGCCTGTGGGGAAATCTGTCAGTACAGCGCGATCGTTTGTATTAAAAATAACGTCCTTACTTTTGAAAAAATGTGTCATGGCTGTGGCGGCTGTCAACTGGTTTGTCCGTCAGGTGCAATAACTGAAAAAGGGCGGGAAATCGGTGTTGTCGAAGAAGGAGAAGCCGGAGGGATAAATTTTTTCCATGGCAAGCTCAATATCGGCGAGGCCATGAGCCCACCCTTGATCAGGGCAGTCCGCTCAGCGGGCAAAAATAATTTATTTACTATTGTTGATGTGCCCCCTGGCACCTCCTGCCCGGTAATTGCAGCGATTAAAGATGTAGATTTAGTCATTTTAGTTACCGAGCCGACACCTTTTGGATTAAACGACCTGGACTTGGCTCTGGATATGGTTAAGGAAATGGGCATCCCCCACGCGGTAGTGGTGAACAGGTCCGAGCCGGAAAACAACCTGGCCCGTGACTTCTGCAGGAAAAGAAAAGTCAGGCTGCTGGCAGAGATCGCGGATGACCGCAGAGTAGCCGAGGCTTATTCCAGAGGTGAGCTGGCCTTTAATGCCGCCCCGGGTTATCGGGCGGTTTTTGATGACCTCCTGAGCGCTATCGAGAAAGAGGCGATACGGTGAAAGAGCTAGTAATTATCAGCGGCAAAGGGGGTACCGGTAAGACAAGCCTGGCCGCTTCCTTGGTGGCCCTGGCCAAAAAGTCGGTGGTAGTAGACTGTGATGTGGATGCAGCAGATTTGCACCTGGTACTTGAACCTCAGATTAAAAAAGCTGAGGACTTTAGCGGTGGCAAGCGAGCCAGGATAATGCCCGCCAGCTGCAACGATTGCGGAAAATGCTACGAAATATGCCGTTTTGATGCAATAAGCAAAGATGAAAGCAAGAAGCCGGCTTATTTTATAGACAGTATTGCTTGTGAAGGGTGTGGAGTCTGCAGTTACTTTTGCCCGGGAAAAGCGATCGCTTTCGAGCCGGCTATTCACGGACAGTGGTTTATATCGGATACCTGCTATGGTCCAATGGTCCACGCCAGGTTGGGTATTGCAGCGGAAAATTCAGGTAAGCTGGTTTCCCTGGTGCGCGGGCAGGCAAAAATGCTCGCTGAAAAAGACGATCTGCCGTTTATTATTGTCGACGGCCCGCCGGGTATCGGCTGCCCGGTTATTGCGTCCATCACTGGCGCCGATGCGGTATTGATTGTAACTGAACCCACTGTATCCGGCGAACACGACCTGGAGCGGGTGGCTGAACTGGTGGAATACTTCAAAATACCTACTTATCTATGTATCAATAAATTTGATCTTAATCTGGAGGCAGCTAGAAACATTGAAAAAAAAGCCGAGAAGCGCGGAATTAATGTTATTGGAAATATTCATTATGACCGGGCTGTAACAGAAGCTCAGATCAAAAGGCTCCCGGTGGTGGCATTACCTAATACTGCCGCAGCAATAGAGATGAGCACAATTTGGGAAAGCCTGGCAGGGAAATTAAATTAAATTAAATTAAATCTTTATTAGCATTTTTGTGTACGGTGTATTAAAGTGGAGATTTTATTAATGTAAGATAAAGGATGTGTGCGCAGTGGAAGTGAGCTCAGCTGTTTTAGAAGCGGTTGAAAAAGCTTCGACAGATAAGAAATTAAGCTGTCCTGAAGCCAGGAAATTGGCGGAGCAGCTAAAAGTACCGCCCAAGATTATCCGCGAGGCCGCCAATAACTTGGAAATAAAAATCATAGCATGCGAACTTGGCTGTTTCTAAGAAAGATAGATTACGTGCGGCCGGAGATGTTCCTGGGTTTGAATTAATATAAAAAAAATAGTGAAAGGAAGTAAAAATGAAGATCGTATTACCTATCGCAGAAGATCAGTTGTGTATGCATTTTGGGCATTGTGAAATGTTTCAACTTTTTGAGGTGAATCCTGAAACAAAAGAAATTACTGGCCAGGAAAAATTTACCCCTCCGCCCCATGAGCCAGGTTTGTATCCCAGGTTGTTGAATGAAAAAGGAGCGAGCATCATCATCGCCGGCGGCATGGGGCCACGGGCACAGGAAATGTTTGCCCGGAATAATATTGACGTTGTTGTTGGTGCCAGCCCTGCTACAGGCAGCCCTGTAGATATTGTCAGGCAATACTTATCCGGTTTTCTGGAAACTGGCGACAATGCCTGCGATCACTAATCTAAAAAAAATTATCTTCAAGCCAGGGGAGGAATCTATGATGCAGCAGGAATCAAATAATGTCCGTGAAGACGAAAAGAATGCAGGCTGTGGTTTTGAAACCAGCGATAATGGTATTGAGAAATTAACTGCAAACGATTTCAGCCGGATTAAGAATGTTATTGCTGTGATGAGCGGCAAGGGCGGGGTGGGCAAGTCTTCGGTGACGTCTTTACTTGCCTGTGAATTTAAGAAAAAAGGCTATGCTGTAGGTGTGCTGGATGCGGACATTACCGGTCCGAGCCTGCCCAAAATGTTTGGCGTTAAGGGCAGGGCGGAGCACAATGGCATCGCGTTACTCCCTTTAAGCAGCGCTAATGGCATTAAAGTGATGTCGCTGAACCTGTTAACACCAAATGAGGATGACCCGGTTATTTGGCGCGGTCCGCTCATTGCCGGTACAGTTAAGCAGTTTTGGTCGGACGTTGCCTGGGGTGCCCTGGATTACCTTTTTGTTGACTTGCCCCCTGGCACCGGCGATGTGCCTTTGACTGTAATGCAGTCCCTGCCCCTTAATGGAGTGGTTATTGTATCTTCACCGCAAGATCTGGCGGTTATGATTGTCAGCAAGGCCATTAAGATGGCCCAGATGATGGATATCCCAATCCTTGGCCTGGTCGAAAATATGAGCGGTGTTGTTTGCCCCCATTGCGGAGAAAAATTCGAGCTGTTTGGTCCTGGCCAGGGCCGGGAGATCTCTGAAAAATTCCAAATCCCGTTTATCGGCAGTCTGCCGCTGGACCCGCACCTTTCTAAACTTTGTGATCAGGGTAAGGTCATAGAATATGACAGCAACCTTTTTATTGATTATATCCCTGAAAGGTTGACTCAATAAAATCCTGTCTCCAATATAATGTTGTTTTACTATCTAGTGTATTGGCTATAAGGGGTCACACCCTGGTTTATTTTAGCCAATTTTTTTTTGGGGGGTACAGGTACCATTGCCGTTATTGGAAAAGAGGGCTGTTGCGTTGAAGCCATAAGAAGAGCAGATATAGTGGTAAATGATATAAATGATGCTCTGGATCTGCTGCTGAACCCTAAACGACTAATAGCTACCTTGCGGGCTTAGAACTGTGGTAAACTGTATTATACAATTTTGAGAGTTAAGGTTAAATATTCTGCAAACTGAAGCCTAGCAACAAAAGAATTAAAGGGAGGTCTTTAAAATTTTATATTTTTCTGATGAAAGCATTGACAAATTCATTAAAGAAGATGTGCCCTACATTGATTTGACTACCCTAATTCTTGACCTTGCCGGAAAAAAGGGGAAAATAGAATTCATTTGCCGTGAAGATGCGATTATATGCGGGACAGAAGAAGTACAAAGAATATTCAAAAAGCTTAACATTAACCCTATGCAATTTTTATCTTCAGGTTCCAAGGTGCAGCCACAAACCAGCATCATTGAAGGTGAAGGCAACGTGGAGGACCTGCATATGGCCTGGCGGGTATCCATGAACATCTTGGAATATGCTTCAGGCATTGCAACCAGAACAAATAAAATATTGAACAAGGCCAGACAGGTGAATCCCAAAATTGAAATTCTGGCGACTCGCAAAATTTTTCCCGGTACTAAGGAACTGTCTATAAAAGCAGTGATTACCGGAGGTGGACTCCCCCACAGGCTGGGGCTATCAGAAACTATTCTTGTTTTTAGGCAGCATTTAAATTTTATAGGCGGGATTGAGGGGCTGATTGACAAATTAATTGAAGGTAAGAACTATACCTGCGATAAAAAGTTCCTCGTGGAAGTGGAGACAATTGATGATGCTTTATTACTATGCCAGACAGGAGTCGACGGCTTACAATTTGATAAAATATCGCCTGTTGAATTAAAAGAAGCAGTTGAGCTAATTAGGGCCCAAAATAATAAAATTGTCATTTTAGCAGCGGGTGGCATCAATGAAAATAATGCAGAACTATATGCTCAAACAGGTGTAGATGGTTTAGTTACGTCATCAGTATACTTTGGTAAGCCTGTCGATATGGGAACAAGTATCATCCAGTGCTAAGTTCCATACCCACACCCCTTTGCCCGGCTAAAGAAGGCCAAAGGGATTAGACTAAATCGTTTGTTGAAAATCCTAATTGTAACTATGCGTATAGTCATTTCTTGTAAATATTGTTAGGGTGCTTCCGGTTGATAAATAATGAATTTTATCTCCCATAGTTTCTTTTAGTTTTTTATAAGATTCGATTCCTGTACAATGGCAGGTATAATAGGTAGAACCTATCTTTTTGAGGCGCTCACCGATTTGACTAACAAGGGCAGGATCTTCGTTGCTGTTAGCAGAAAAGTTATATAAATGAAAACCGCCGATCACATAATCCATGGGTTTTTTTTCTACTTCACTTATGTGCTCTACTATGTTTACAATCCCGTTATGGGCACATCCAACTAATAATAACAGCTTCCCGGCTTCTTTGATCACCAGGTTCTGTTCATGAATAAAATTATCCTGTACAAAGGCACTGCCCAATTTCATTAATAGATTCTGGTTGCCTGTTGAAATCAGCTTTCCACTGTTAATATTTGAAAATAATTCGAGCTCTTGATCAATGCGAAGGTGATCTCCAACAAATATAAAGCGGTCATTATGCATTAGCTTAGTATCCAAGCCAATGTACGCTTTTTCACCATTTGGTCTAAGGGAGTAATGCCCGCTAAAGGCTTCCTTATTTAAGTATATTTTAGCTTTGGAATTCGCCTCCAGAAAGGCTTTAAGCCCGCCACCATGATCATAATGTCCATGAGAGATCACAACTAAATCGACCTTAGAAAGGTTAATATTTAATTTATTAGCGTTTTCAACAAATAAAGAACTTGCTCCTAAATCAAACAAAAGAGTATGTTTTTTAGTTTCGATATATAGACTTAATCCGTGTTCGCTATTTAGTCCTTTAGAAGATGAAGTGTTTTCCACTAAGGTTATTATTTTCATTATCTCTTTTCCTTAACTCTCGCCTTATAGCATTTGTAAAGCAGCCTAGCTTCTCTTTATTTAAGCCAGAAGCCTTCCTTAAACCCGTCGGGTCCTTTTTCACGTTCTTTCTGAAAGTTAACTCCTAATTTAAATCCCTTTTTAAACCCCTCCCAATAAGCGTCTTGTAACCCTTTTTTTATTAGTTTTTCAAGCTGGTTTTTATCCGTGTTGTTTATTTGCAGGCTACTTGTAAAATCTTCTAAATTCATT
Organism: Pelotomaculum sp. PtaB.Bin104; assembly: GCA_002067205.1. Lineage (GTDB taxonomy): Bacteria > Bacillota > Desulfotomaculia > Desulfotomaculales > Pelotomaculaceae > MVQL01. The sequence continues at coordinate 41,116 of MVQL01000134.1, read as the reverse complement.
TTAGTCCCCCATTTGGATTTTTTTGTTCTTAGTATGAGGAATTTTTTCAGGTTAATATCCCCGCCTCCTCATAGCTAATTTATGGTTTATGCCGTAGCCAATAATCAATGCTTGTTCAATTCCATTGTACCATAAATTCGGTTTATATAATTGCTAAATGAGCTTATTTACAAGGATTATAATAAATCATATAATAAACATATGAGTAACACTTGTAGGATGGTTCAGTAATAATGCTGTGGCTAGTTTTTTTACACTGTACGGGTGTCCGTCCGCCATCGCTACCTCCAGCGCTTTTAGTGAACTGGTTAAAGGGAAGTCAGTGGTAGAAGCCCAGCTGATTAATAATCAGGATATTGTTGATGCTTTACATGGTTTGCCTGAACAAAAAATACACTGCTCATGTATGGCCGTGGAAGCTTTTGATCGAGCTGTTATTGACTGGGTGATCAAAAGCATCCACAATTCTAAAGAAGACTTAGAGTCTTTAGGCTTGCCTTTTTAACCAATCAAACAATATCTAAACTTATAAGTCTGGATGGTAAAAAAATTAACAAGAAAAACAAAGTAATTGTTGATTAAATATTTTAGGACATATATAATACTTATGAAACAACGTCCATAACCAAAAGCCACCCGACTTATAAAGGAGTAAATATAATAATGGCAAATTGTGATAACGGAAATAATATCGGATGTGCCGATGAAAACAAAACTGGTATCGAGAAATTAGCGCAAAACGATTTTAGTCGGATTAAAAATGTTATAGCAGTGATGAGCGGTAAGGGTGGCGTGGGTAAATCATCTGTAACGTCGTTGCTTGCCAGTGAATTCAATAAAAAAGGCTATGCTGTCGGGGTGCTGGATGCGGACATTACCGGACCGAGTCTGCCCAAAATGTTCGGTGTAAAGGGGAATTTAGTGGTGGAAGACAATGACAGCGCGATCCTCCCTCTGAGCAGCGCCAAGGGTATTAAAGTGATGTCATTGAACCTGATGACCCCAAGGGAAGATGATCCGGTAATTTGGCGCGGTCCGATTATTGCCGGCTTAGTCAAGCAGTTTTGGACGGAAGTCGCCTGGGGTGACCTTGATTATCTTTTTGTTGACTTGCCCCCTGGTACCGGTGACGTTCCTTTGACTGTTATGCAGTCCCTGCCCCTCAACGGACTGATCGTTGTATCTTCACCACAAGACCTTGCTGTCATGATCGTCAGTAAGGCGATAAAAATGGCCCGAATAATGAATATTCCCATCCTTGGTTTGGTTGAAAATATGAGCGGTGTTGTTTGCCCCCATTGTGGCGAAGAGTTCCCGCTATTTGGTCCGAGCCGGGGCAAAGAAATGTCCGAAAGCTTTCAAATTCCGTTTATCGGCAGGCTGCCGGTTGACCCGCAACTTTCAGAACTCTGTGATCAGGGTAAGATTGAAGATTATGACACCGGTCTATTTAATAATTTCATCACTGAAAGGTCTTTTCAATAGGATGTAAAATAATGAAGTAATACATGTGTTGCAAGAAAAAATACTGGGGGGAGAACCTTTGGCATTGTATCGATTTTCGGGCAGAGAGCCGACTATAGGCGAGGGTACTTATGTCAGCGAGCTGGCAATGGTCATTGGTGACGTGAGAATTGGTGATAATTGCTATGTCGGCCACGGCACTGTGCTCAGGGGTGATTACGGGACGATCGAAATCGGCCCGGGCACTGCTGTAGAGGAGGGCACAGTGATTCATGCCCCCCCGGGCGGCACCTGCCGGATTGGGAAAAGCGTCACCCTGGGGCACGGTTGTATCGTCCATGGCGACGATATTGGGGACTACTCCTTAATCGGCCTGGGCGCAGTGGTCAGCCTCAATGCCGTTGTCGGTACCTGGGCGATTGTAGCCGAGGGCTGCGTGGTCAAGAATAAAGGGGTGATTCCCGAAAAAGTCGTTGTTGCCGGTAACCCGGCCCGCGTTGTGAGAAATATTGAACCCAGAGACGTGGAATTTTGGACTTGGGTGAAGCAGCTTTATGCTGATTTGGCCCACCAGTATTTGCGGGAAGGTATGGAAAAAATAGGTTAGCCTGCGGGGTGTTAGGATGCCGCGACCACCAAAATGCAGGAGAGTCCAGCAATTGCCGGAGTTTACTTTTTTTAAGCCCGCCGGAGTTCCAAAAGCTGAGCTGCCTGAAATACAATTAACGGTGGAAGAACTAGAAGCAGTGCGCTTAAGAGATTTAGAGGCACTGGAATATGAAGAGTGTGCGCAAAAAATGTCTGTTTCCCGGCCGACCTTCCACAGGATCATCGTGATCGCCAGGAAAAAGATTGCCGAAGCACTGGTCAATGGTTCTGCCTTGAGGGTCACCGGCGGCAATTTCAGCCTGGCTAAGCACCAACTGGCCTGCCGGGCTTGTGGCCACCACTGGGAAGATATTATGTGCTGCCGGCGTACCAGGTGTCCCATATGTCAGGCCAATGACTGGCACAAAGTCGATATTTAAAAATATTTTAAGGGGTTGAAAATAATGAAAATTGCAATGCCTTATAGCATGGGCAGGATCAACGAGCACTTCGGCATCAGCCGTGAATTTGTTATTTTTGAAGTTGAAGAAGGCAAAATTGCCGGAAAACAGGTGATTTCCAATAGCGACCTCCAGCATAACCACGGCGGGCTGGCCAACTTGTTTACCACGGAAGGTGTAGAGGTAGTTATCGCCGGCGGCATGGGTCCTCCGATGGCCAGCGCGCTGCGCTCAGTCGGTCTCAACGTGATTACCGGCGCTTCAGGAGACGCCGAACAAGTAGCCTCTGCTTATTTAAGCGGCCATCTGGTCACCAATCCGTTCGACTGTAATCACGGTTGCGGTGAACATGATCATCTATAAGTAAATTCTCACAATGACCAATAGTATCCAGTGAACAAAAGCAGCTCTTGCAGCTGCTTTTTTGTTCAGGTTTAGGTATGTTATTTATCTTCTGGCAACACCGGCCTGTTTTTCTATCATTAATACAAGGCCAGGCTATTGTTTAACAAGGGATAACTAGTTATAATACTTAGTGCTTGTGTGAACAAGCACAACATATTTATCTTGACAAGATTACAGAATTGACAAATAATATGACAACACTTACCATCTACCAGCATCCTTATCAGATCACTCGAGGTGATAAATATGAAAACGATAACCAATCACAAGCGGATTCAAGTTACCGTCAACAAGCGCTGTATTGATGTGTACGATGACCTCACCATTTTGCAGGCCTTGCTGCAGGAGGATATCCAGATTCCGCATCTCTGCTATGATATCCGGCTGGAGCGGTCCAACGGCAACTGCGGGCTATGTGTGGTTGAGTTAACTGACGAAAACGGCGTGCGCGATGTCAAGGCCTGCCAGACCCCGATTAAAGAGGGTATGGTGATCGACACCAATAGCGCCAGGCTCGTGACCTACCGGAAAATCCGCCTGGAGCAGATTCTTTCCGACCACAATGCGGACTGTGTTGCGCCCTGTGTGACGACCTGCCCGGCCAACATCGATATTCACTCCTACCTGCACCATGCGGCCAACGGAAATTTCGAGGCGGCGCTGCGCGTGATTAAAGACAGCAATCCCTTTCCGACTGTCTGCGGCCGTGTTTGCCCGCATCCCTGCGAGAGCCAATGCCGCCGCAATCTGGTCGATGCGCCGGTGGCTATTAACTATGTCAAGCGCTTTGTAGCCGATTGGGACCTGGCCCAGAGACAGCCCTGGATCCCGCGTAAAAATCCGCCCACCGGCAAGAAAATTGCGGTTGTCGGAGCCGGTCCCTCGGGTCTTTCAGCTGCCTATTACAGTGCCGTCGCCGGTCATGATGTAACGGTGTTTGAGCGCCAGCCACAGGCCGGGGGAATGATGCGCTACGGCATTCCGGAATACCGCCTGCCTAAAGCGACACTGGATCAGGAGATTAGCGTGATTAAGAGTCTGGGCGTGAAGCTCATGACGGAGAAAGCGCTGGGCACGCATATTATGCTGGAGGATCTGCACAAGGACTTTGATGCCGTGTACCTGGCCATTGGCTCCTGGCGGGCCACCCCGCTGCAGATTGAAGGGGAAAACCTGAAGGGGGTCTGGCTGGGCATCCAGTACCTGGAGCAGGTGACCAAGGGCGAGAATATAGCGCTGGGGGACACGGTTGTGGTGATCGGCGGCGGAAATACAGCCATCGACTGCGCCCGCACCGCCCTGCGCCAGGGCGCTAAGTCCGTCAAGCTGATCTATCGCCGGACCAAGGAAGAGATGCCGGCGGCGCCCTATGAGGTAGAGGAAGCTTTGCAGGAAGGGGTCGAGATGCTCTTCTTAATGGCGCCCAGCAGGATTGTCCCGGAGGGCGGCAAAAAGAAACTGCATTGCATCAGGATGGCTCTGGGCGAGCCGGATCGCTCCGGACGCCGCCGCCCGGTCCCGGTGGAGGGCCGGGATATCGTGATCGAGGCCGATACGGTGATTGGCGCCATCGGGCAAAGCACGAACACTCAATTCCTCTATCACGACTTGCCGGTGAAGCTGAACAAGTGGGGCGATATCGAAATTAACGGCAAGACCTTCCAGACCTCTGAGTTCAACATCTTTGCCGGCGGTGACTGTGTTACCGGGCCTGCGACCGTGATCCAGGCAGTTGCGGCAGGCCGCCATGCGGCTGAGGCGATGGACAGCCTGCTGGCCAAAGGTTATGTCAGGGAAGCGCATACCGACTATAGCTGCAGCCGCGGATCCTTGGAAGACCTGCCCAGAGGAGAATTTGACGCGCTGCCCAGGCTGGAGCGGGCTAAAATGCCGTCCCTCCCCCTGGCGGCCCGGTGGGGCAATTTTAATGAGGTTGAACTGGGGTACTCGGAAGAGGTAGCCAGAGCGGAGGCGCGCCGCTGCCTGCAGTGCGGCTGCGATGCGCGGTACCACTGCGATTTAAGAAAAGAAGCAAGCCAGCATGACATTAAATTTATCAAGCCGGCCCATGAGCGCCCTTATATCCCGGTGGTGGATGACCACCCCATTATCAAGCGCGACCATACCCGGTGCATTTCCTGCGGCCGCTGTATCGCCGCCTGCGCTGAGGTTGAAGGGCCTGACATCCTCACCTACTATATGAAGCACGGCCGCCAGTTAGTTGGCACTAAGAGCGGCCTGCGCCTGGAGGATACAGACTGCGTCAGCTGTGGCCAGTGCGTGAACGCCTGCCCGTGCGGGGCCCTGAATTACCGCAGTGAAGAGGGCCAGGTCTTCCGGGCGATCAATGATCCTGGTAAAACCGTGGTGGCCTTTTTGGCGCCGGCGGTGCGCAGCGTCATTTCAACGCATTTTGGGATCCCTTTTGGTGAGGCCTCTGCCTTTATGGCCGGCCTTTTGAAGAAGATGGGCTTTGACAAGGTATTTGACTTTACCTTTGCGGCTGACCTGACTATTGTGGAAGAAACGACAGAGTTCTTGAACCGCATTGATCAAAAAGGGGTTATGCCCCAGTTTACATCTTGCTGCCCCGGGTGGGTTAATTTTGTGGAAAGGCGCTACCCGGAGATAATCCCGCACCTTTCCAGTTGCAAGTCCCCGCAAATGATGATGGGGGCAACCGTTAAGAACCATTACACCAGGGTCAGCGGGATTGACAAGGAAGATTTGTATGTCGTATCCATCGTACCCTGCATAGCCAAAATTTTTGAAGCCGACCGGCCGGAATTCGCTCCGGGCGGCATCCGGGATATCGACGCTGTGCTAACCTCCAGCCAGTTGCTGGAAATGGCGGGTTTGAAGCGCATTGATACGGCAGAAATTATTCCTCAGGAATTTGATCAGCCCTACAAGCAGGTTTCCGGCGCCGGTATTCTTTTTGGCGCTTCGGGCGGGGTGGCGGAGGCAGCCCTGCGGATGGCGGTGGAGAAACTGACCGGCAAAGTGCTGACCGAGCACCTGGACTTTGAAGAAATTAGGGGTTTTAAGGGGGTCAAGGAGTCTACTGTTGAAGCCAACGGCTCAAAAGTGCGCGTTGCAGTGATCAGCGGGCTGCATAATGTCGAGCCGATTATTGAAAAAATTATCCAGGGTGTGGACGTGGGCTATGACCTGATCGAAGTGATGGCCTGCCCCGGCGGGTGTATCTGTGGGGCCGGGCACCCGGTGCCGGAGAAGATCGACGAGTTGGAAAAACGCCAGCAGATCCTGGTGAATATCGATCAGACTTCAAAATACCGCAAGTCTCAGGAAAACCCGGATGTCTTGAGGCTCTACCAGGAATTTTACGGGGAGGCGAACTCGCCGCTGGCCCATGAGCTGCTGCATACCCACTATCACCCGGCCAAGCGTGACCCTGCAAAAAGCTCCGGCCGGAAGAAGACCGACTCTGCGTTTAAGACCAGAGAGCTGACCATCTGCGTCTGTGAGTCCTGCTCCGGCAGGGGTGCGGTAGAGCTCTTCAATGGCGTTAGAGATAAGATCAAGCAGCAGAAAATGGATACCTATGTGGAGGTAAAAACCATTCGCTTAAGAGAAAACCATGCCGCCGCTGGGGTTTATATGACCCTTGACGGCAAGCAAATTCAAGAATCCGATCCTGACAACCTGTACAGGCGGATTATTCAGACCCAATAAATTAAATTGTAACGCCCGCGCAGGCAAAGTGCGCGGGCGTTCTTGAGATCCCATACAATTCTGCAACCATCCCAAATAATACTATGTGTCTTCCAAACAACACAAGTGAATTAAAATATGCACTAAGCACTAATACTAAAGAATTAACCCCGGATTAGTTTACTATTTACCAATATTTCATCCTTTCTAGCTATTTCATTAATTATTTATTATAATTATAATTATATGATGACAATTGGAGTATGATTAGGGGTGTAGCAACAGGACAACCTGCGCAGCTAAGGGCCGTGGCTGCGGAGATTAACAAGTGGGCTAAAAACATGCATAGAGGGGATTGAAAATGAGGTACGCAGAGACGGGGTACAATTTAGAAGTTGATTTATCGACAGGAAACATTGAGAGGGTAGAAACCGATCCCAAATTGACCGAGCTTTACCTTGGGGGGTTAGGAACCAACGCCAAGATAATGTGGGACAGGGTTCCCCCTGAAACTGAACCATTTTCTCCTGATAATCTATTAATATTCAGTGCCGGTCTTTTAGGCGGCACACCTGCTGTCGGCGCTAATCGTACCATGATTACGTCAATTTCTCCCCAGACGCAGTTTATGGCATATTCAATGATGGGTGGGTTCTTTGCTTCCGAGTTGAAGTATGCCGGTTATGACAAAGTGATCATTCGCGGGAAGTCCCCCAAGCTGGTTTATTTGTACATTAACGACGACAAAGTAGAACTACGTGATGCCTCCCATCTGGCTGGTAAAGGCTCTGTTGAAACTCAGGAACAGATTAAGAAAGAATTGGGAGATATGAGAATCCACGTGGCCGCTATCGGCTTGGCCGGCGAAAACCGGGTCTTTTTTGCTTCTATTGAGCAGGGCCGGTCCAGTGCCAGCCGGCAAGGACTGGGCGCAGTGATGGGAGACAAAGGGTTAAAGGCCATTGCTGTCCGCGGCAAAAAGGACATCAGCATCGCCCGGCCGGAGGAATTTATGCCGCTTTGCGACGAAGTGTTGCGATATGCTATGTGGCGGCAAGAGAATCCGGTGCCCGGGATGATTCCCATTCTAGCCATACTTGGGTCGCCTCAGGAGATGCTGGAATGTGATGAAAAGTGGCACACCGAGAATTTCTCGTGGGGCAATGCCCGCACAAGGAGAAAAACCTTCTGGAACCCGGAAATCGAGGAGTTGTGGACTGACGCCCAATTAAAAGCGCGGAAGCGCTTAATCAGTTGCTATAACTGCCCGCTAAAATGCGGGGCGACGATTACCTCCCCGAATGAAGGGGCTTACATGATGAAATGCTTCTCCAAGCTGACTTATACCATGGCGGCCTATGTGGACGACCTTAATTTTGGATTTGATATCGCCAAGCGTGCCACGGAGTACGGCATCGACGGGTTCTCCGGCCCGCAGGTGATGGCTTTCGCCGTCGAGCTTTTGGAAGCCGGCATTTTAACTGAAAAGGACTTTGAAGGCTGCCCGACTGATAACCAGGGGAGATTTTACTGGTTGCTGGACAGAATTGTCCGGCGGGAAGGCATTGGCGACGTACTGGCTGACGGCACTTACTGGGCAGCCAAAAAGATTGGCAACGGCGCGGAGGAATTTGCTCACAACAACATCAGAAAGCAGGAGCAGGCGCCGCTTAAACTAGGATCGGTAAACCCCCTTTATTACCTGATGTATTGCATAAACGAGAAAGGGAACATTACCCAAATTGAAGGGCAGTTTCCTCAGGCGCCTTATGCCGATCCTAAGGATCGGGAGGAGTTCTGCAAGGATTGGTTCCAGGTTCCTGATGACCGGTTTAAAGAATATTTCATGAAGTGGGAGCCGAAAGGTGAATTTGCAATGCCATATTACCCGGGCATTAAAGAGTGCTGTGAGATTGTTGACTGGATGGAGCGGATGCACTACATTGATGACGCCTGCGGGGTTTGCACCGGTCTATCGGCATTCCACCTGAAACCGCCCTACCATATCCACAATTACCCGCTATTGATCTCAGCGGCAACCGGAATGGATATAGATGAAGCGGAGCTAACTAAGATATCCAAGCGGAACCGGCAGTTAGTCCGGGCCAATAATGTCAGAAGAGGCTACCGGAGAGCTGATGATACGCCGCCTGAAGACCACTGGAGGAAGAGACTGCCTGAGTATGAAAAACAAATCATGGATGCTATGTGCGAATTCAAGGGCTGGACTCTGGACGGCGTGCCGACGAAAGAAACTTTACAAGAATTAGATCTGGGCTTTGTAGCCGAAGACTTTGAACAGAGAGGGATCTATAAAGATGGCGAAGATTAAAAAGAAAATCAAAACGATCAAGATCGATATCAGTAAGTGTAATGGCTGCCGGGCTTGCGAAATGATCTGCTCAGCCTTTCACGCTAATCCAAAATACAGCAGCAATAATCCGGAGCGGTCGCGGATCAGGATGTTTCGTGAACCACTAAATGACGTATATCTTCCTGTATACGCCGGTGAGTATGCTGCAGCCGAATGTATGGGCAGAGACATATATGTACTTGATGGCAGGGAATACGAGGAGTGCGCCTTCTGCCGGGCTGCCTGCCCGTCCAGAGATCTTTTCCATGAACCCGACTCCGGTCTCCCTCTCAAATGCGATATGTGTGAAGACGATCCGCCGCAAGAAGTGCCCTTATGTGTTAAGTGGTGCGTAAACGATGCCCTGGTTTATGAAGAAAGGGAAGAGGAAGTCGACGAAGAAGAGAGTATAGACGATGTGGAGGTTGGCTTGCAGTCACTGGTAGACAAGCATGGATTACAGAAGTTAGTAGAGACTATTACCCGCATGTCACAAAAGGACTAAAACTAATGTGAAAGAAGAGGATTTCGTGGAAACTGTAACCCCCTTCAAAGAGGTCATCGATGAAATAAAGCAAGACGGCGGTGAAGCCGTAAAATACTGTTATCAGTGCGGTAAGTGCGACAGCGTTTGCCCCTGGAATAAAGTGAGAAACTTCAGTATGCGCAAGCTGATCCGGGAGGCCACCTTCGGCCTGACCGAGATCGAAAATGAAGAGATCTGGCGCTGCACCACCTGCGGGAAGTGCCCCCAGAAATGCCCCCGGGACGTCAAGCAGATCGACGACATGATTGCCGTGCGGCGGATGGCCACCAGCTATGGAGTTTTCCCTGCCGCGGTCAAACCAATCCGGGGCGTCAGCTCCAACCTTGGCGCAGAAGGCAACCCCTTCGGTGAAAGCCGGAAAAACAGGGCGGACTGGGCCGATGGCCTGTCGGTAAAAACCTTCGAGGAAGGCATGGAAGTCCTATATTTCCCCGGCTGCTATCTCTGCTATGACCCGAGATTGAAGAAGGTAGCCAAAGCCACGGCCAGCATCCTGAACAAGGCCGGCGTGGATTACGGGATCCTGGGCGAGCAGGAGAACTGCTGCGGGGAAAGCATCCGCAAGACCGGCAATGAGGAAATGTTCAAGAAATTAGCTAAGGAAAACATCAAAACCTTTATCGAAAACGGGGTTAAGAAAATCGTTGTTTCTTCCCCGCACTGCCTGCACACCTTCAAGAACGAGTACCCTGAGTTTAGGGCGAACTTTGAAGTGGTGCATATCACCGAGTTTTTATTCCAGTTGATTAATGAGGGAAGGCTTCAGATCAATAAGGAATATGCGAAGAAAATTACGTATCATGACCCCTGTTACCTGGGCCGGCATAACGGAGTATTTGACGAGCCGCGCGGGGTCCTAACGAAGGTACCTGGTTTGGAACTGATAGAGATGTCTGAGTCGCGGGAAGAAAGCTTCTGCTGCGGCATGGGCGGCGGCAGGATTTGGATGGAAACTCATACCTCCGACCGGTTTGCCAACCTCAGATTAAAAGACGCGATTGACCTTGGGGCTGAGGAACTGGTAACTGCCTGCCCCTATTGCATCACCATGTTTGAGGACAGCAGGGCAGTCGGAAACTTAGATGACGTGATTCAGATCAAGGACATCACGGAGGTCCTCAACGAGGTGATTTAGTGGCGAAGAAGCCGGACATGCAAGAAGCGATTGGCGTAACCGATGTCAAAGATGTAGTAGCGGAAGTAGTCTGCGATCGCTTTACAGACGGGGGCTGGGTTAGGACCTCGGTTTACGTGCCGAAAGAGATGGAGTTCACCATCTATGTGAATCAGAAGGCACTGGTCACTATCCTGTGCACCGCAGCCAAGCTGGATTACCTCGTCTTCGGATACCTTTACGCCGAGGGAATCATCTCAGGCGCCGATGATGTGGCGAGCATGCGGGTGAGTGAGGAGGAATCGCTGGCTGATGTGAGGCTGAGCAACCCCGGGTATGAATTGCCGACGTTGCGCAAACTTGGCTGCAGTGGCAGCTCAGTTTTCAAAACTCAGGGACAAAAGGTTGATTCTGATCTTGTTGTTACACCGGCGGAAGTGCTGTCACTGATGCAAAAGCTGCAAGAGCAGATGGAGTTATATCCGATTAGTGGCGGCGTGCACACTTCAGCTTTGTCCGATGCTAAAAACCTGCTGGTAGTGGCTGAGGATATCGGAAGACATAACACCTTGAACAAGATCCAGGGCGAATGTCTGTTGCGGGGTATATCAACCAGGGATCGACTGATGCTGATCACTGGCCGCATTTCGTCGGAGATGCTGCTCAAGGCGGCAAGGATGGAAGCGCCGATTGTTGTTTCACGGCACGCGCCGACGAAGAACGCCATTTCGCTTGCTTGGGATATGGGCATTGCCCTGGTTGGCCAGGCCCGAGGCAGCAGCCTGGCAGTGTTTACCCACCCGGAGCGACTTGGCTTGTCAACAAACTAAGTATGGTTAACCCGTAGAGCACGGGAAAACCTGGTGAGGTGATAGAAAGTGGAAGAAGAACTGTTGTTAAAAGATAAGATTCAACAACTTTGTAATAATCGTGGAGACTGTAATTTTGGAGACGTAATGATCGTTGGTGGCGGGATCAGCGGCATTCAAGCCTCTCTTGACCTGGCCACTGCCGGCTTTAAGGTTTACCTGATTGAAAAAAAACCGAGCATTGGGGGCCATATGGCCCAGCTGGACAAGACCTTTCCCACCAATGACTGCTCCATGTGAATACTTGCGCCTAAGCTGGTCGAGGTCGGCCGGCATCCAAATATTGAGGTTCTAACTTACACTGAGGTTGACAGCATAGTTGGGGAAGCAGGAGACTTTAAGGTCAAGCTGACTAAAAACCCCAAGTATATTGATGAGAGCAAGTGCACGGGCTGCACTGTCTGCGTCGAGTACTGCCCGGTCAAATACCCGGATGAATTTAACCAGGATATATCGCAGAATAAAGCTGTCCATATCTTCTTCCCCCAGGCGATTCCTCTTGTCGCCTATATTGATGAAAGCTGTCTTTATCTAAAAGAGAACAAGTGCCGTATTTGCGAAGGGGTATGTAAGAATAAGGCCATCGATTTAAAACAACTGCCGGAAGTTAAAGAAATAAATGTCGGGGCGGTCATTCTGGCCCCCGGCTTTGAGCCGTTTGATCCCAAGGTCAGGGCGGAATATCACTACGGAGATTTTGCGAACGTGATCACCAGTATGGACTTTGAGCGGTTGTTAAGCTCCACCGGGCCATACTCTGGTGAGATACTGCGTACTTCCGACAAGAAGCATCCCCATAAATTAGCCTGGATTCAATGTGTCGGTTCCAGGCAGGTGCTTGAGGGCGGCCACAGCTATTGCTCAGCAGTATGCTGCACCTATGCTCAGAAGCATGTGATTTTGACCAAGGATCATGATGCCGAGGCCGAATGTACGATATTCCATAACGATATCCGCTCCTATGGGAAGGATTTTGAGCGATTCTACGAACGGACAGCTAATCTTTCCGGGGTCCGGTTTATTAGAAGTTACACATCAATAGTAAGAGAAGACCCGGTAACCAAGAATGTCACCATACGGTATTCTACAACTGAAGATGGCGTCAAAGAGGAAGAATTCGATATGGTGGTACTATCCATCGGTTTGAGTCCTCCTGCTGGTGCGAAGGAAATGGCAGATAAATTCGGTATTGAGCTTTCTGAACACGATTTTTGCAAGCTCAACCCTGCTAATCCAATGGAGACCAATAGACGCGGAATCTTTGTCAGTGGAGCTTTCCAGGGCCTGCTCGATATTCCCGAGTCGGTATTTAGCGCCAGCGGCGCTGGCTCCCAAGTTGGTGAACTGCTCGACCGCAGGCGGGGGAACCTGTCTGTAGAAAGGGTCTATCCGGAGGAGCGGGATGTCTCCCAGGAGGAGCCAAGAATTGGCGTCTTTGTCTGTCACTGCGGCGCTAACATTTCCAGAGTAGTTAGTGTTCCTGCGACAGTTGAGTATGCTAAGACCTTACCCAATGTGGTCCACGCCCAGGAACAGCTATTTTCCTGTGCTACTAACTCTGCTAAAGAAATAACGGATATTACCAAGGAAAAAGGGCTCAATCGCGTAGTTGTCGCCGCCTGTTCACCCAGGACCCTGGAGCCGTTATTCCGGGACACCGTGCGTGAGGCTGGAATTAACCAGTATTACTATGAGATGGCTAATATCCGGGAGCATGACTCCTGGGTCCACTCAAAAGAAAAAGAAGAAGCCACTAAGAAGGCGTGGGATATCATCCGGATGTCGGTAGCGCGTGCCTGCAAATTGGAACCCCTGCAGGAGTTTGACCTGCCGGTAAATAAGGCGGCGCTGGTGGTTGGTGGCGGTATCGCCGGTATGGTTTGCTCTCTCTCCATCGCTAGCCAGGGCCATGAGGTTTATCTAATTGAGAAGGATACCGCTCTTGGGGGGATTGCACGCAAAATTAGCCATACGCTGGAAGGTATGGATGTCCAGGCCTATTTGAGTGAACTGATTGCAAAGATATATAAACACCCCTTAATCCATGTATATACTGGCGCCGCCATTACGGAGGCTACCGGTTATATCGGGAATTTCGTCACCACGGTGAAGTCTAACCGGGGGGTCACAGAGATCAAACATGGCGCCGCCGTCATCGCTATCGGTGCTGAGTTGTCAACACCTAACGAATACCTTTATGGCGAAGATGAACGGGTCATGACACACCTGGAGCTGGATGAGGAAATCAACAAAGGAAGCGAAAAGGTAACCAACGCGGAAAGTGTTGTGATGATCCAGTGTGTAGGCTGCAGAAATGAGGACAGAAATTATTGCAGCCGGATCTGTTGCAGCGAGTCGATCAAGAACGCTTTGAAACTAAAAGAGATCAACCCTGAAATGGATATCTACATCCTCTTCCGGGATATCAGAACATATGGGCTTAAAGAAGATTTTTACCGGGAAGCGGCCAGTAAAAATATCAGGTTCATCCGCTATGAGCCGGAGGATCCGCCTGTGGTGGAACCTGGCGAGTCGGATGAGGGTAAATCAGTGCTGAAGGTTACCGTCACTGATCCAGTCTTAGTTAATAAGATTGAATTAGATGCTGATATACTTGCTTTGGCTGCCGCTGTGGTTCCCTCGGAAGCAACCAAGGAAGTAGCCGGATTATTCAAGGTAGTATTGAGCTTGGATGGCTTTTTCAAAGAAGCCCACGTCAAATTAAGACCAGTTGAGTTTGGCACAGACGGTGTTTACCTGTGTGGAGCGGCTCACTATCCTAAGTTTATTCAGGAAACGATTAATCAGGCTTATGGAGCTGCAGGCCGGGTCTTAACGCTTCTCTCTCGTGATATCGTTGTAGCCTCCGGTTCTGTTTGCCAGGTGAATGAGAGCAAGTGTATGGGGTGCGGGGTATGTGCCTCAGTCTGTACCTATGGTGCCTTGGCTCTTCGTGATACACGATTGGGCAAAAAGACCGAGGTTAATCCTGTTCTTTGTAAAGGATGTGGCCTTTGTAATTCGAAGTGTCCAACAGGGGCTATTTCACTAAAGCACTTTACCGATGAAGAGATCATGAGCGAGATTGATGCGCTGGCTGATGATGTGTTGATGTAGCCCGGATTATAACTAAGGAGGTGAGAACGAATGAGTGCAGAACTTAAATTTAAACCAAGAATATTAGGCTTTGTATGCCACTGGTGAGCATACGGTGCTGCTGATTTGGCTGGAGTTTCCAGACTACAATATGCAAGTGATATGAGGCTTTTAAGAGTCATGTGTTCCGGTAGAGTAGACATGAAATTTGTACTCAGGGCTTTCTCAAAGGGAATAGACGGTGTGTTTATTGGCGGTTGCCATTTTAATGAGTGCAACTATATTGCTAACGGTAATTATCATGCACTGAACATGACGCTGTTGACTAAAAGGATCCTGGAATACATTGGGCTGAACCCGGAACGGCTGACGATGGGAGTAATGTCCGGTAGCGAAGCAAACGTTTATGCCGATCATGTTAATAGTTTTATCAAGAAGATCAAGGAGTTAGGGCCACTTGGCAAAAGTGAAGGCTTAGACAAAGAAGAACTAAATGCCAGACTTGCCAAAGTAACGAAGCTAGTCCCCTACATTAAGGTTATGAAGAATGATAAGTTAGGGACCTTCCTCATGAACGAAGAAGATTACGAGGGTCTGTTCACCAAAGATGAGATTAACCAGTTATTCAATGATATGGTCTCGTACTATATTGACCCGGCAAAATGTCAGGCCTGCATGACTTGCGCCAGAAGATGCCCTGAAGGTGCGATTATCAGTGCCAAGGGCCAGGTTCACATTATTGATCAAGATAAGTGTATCAGATGTGGGTCTTGCTTTGCGGGTTGCCCACCTCGCTTCGGCGCGATTAGTAAGCTGGTCGGCGAACCTGTTCCGCCCCCGCCACCTGAAGGGGAAAGAGCTGTAATCAGAAAAGGTAAAGAAAAAGCGAATTAATCCGTTTAACGATTGAATAAAAGAAGTTAGTGAATTAAGAAAAAGGACTGCATTTTGGAGGCAGCATAAAATGTCGGGACAAAAACCGACAATTTTATGCTGCCTCTTTGTGTCTTATTAACAAACAGTGTGCGACTTAACTTATTTTCAGCGCCGGGCTTTTTCATGGCACTCCAGTTCCGGGCGCCAACCGTACTTCTGTCAATACCATTTCTCCCGCGACAGGCTTATTCGGCCATTCCTTAATGGGAGGATTCTTCGGACCGGAACTGAAGTATGCGGGTTACGACAGAATAATCATTCGCGGTAAGTCACCCGAACTGGTTTATTTGTGGATCAACAATGACAAAGTGGAAATACGTGATGCCAGTCACCTCCATGGGTTAGGCGTTAACGAAACTGCGAAGGCCATTAAAGAGGAATTGGGTGAACCCAGAGCCCATGTGGCCTGTATTGGTCTGGCCGGTGAAAACGAGGTCTATACAGCCAGTATCGAATGCGGTTGGTCCAGCGCTGCCCGCGGGGTAGGTCCGGTCATGGGATCTAAAAGGTTAAAGGCAATCGCAGTGCGGGGCACTAAAGACATTTATGTTGCCCACCCTCAAGAGCTCTATGAAGAATGCAGAAAGATGTATGAGAAGATTAATGATAGCGATGGTTGCGGTGACTGGATGTCAGTCGACGAGGATGACAGCTTCCACCACAACAACTTCGCCTGGGGTAATGCGCGTACGCGGATCAAAAATTTTTGGAGTGACGGACTGCAAGAAAGATGGACGCGCTGGAAATATGATAACATGGACCGGCAAATTGTTGCTTTGGTTGCCCGAAAGGCTGCATTAACGTTATTTCCTGGAAGGATAATCCACGATTTGCCTATAAATGCTATGGTAAAGATACCTATCATATGGCTGCCTTTAAAGAACTGGACTACACTTATAGCATGCTTGGTAAAGCCATGAATTATGGTCTAGACAACTACTCAACGCCACAGCTTTTGGCTTTTGCCATTGAGCTTTACAATGACGGGATTTTAACTGACGAGGATCTGCCCAATTTCCCGGAAGATCCCGGAGATAGAATTCTGTATCTATTGGAAATGGTTGTTCACCGTGAAGGCATTGGAGATACTTTAGCCTTAGGCATTACTCATGCGGCTAAAAAGATTGGTAAAGGCGCGGAAAAATACGACCATAATACCGTAAAAGGATTCGAGCAGTTGCCGATTAAATTAGGAAAGCTAAACCCCGCTTACTTCCTGATGATCGCCACCGCTGAAAAGATGGCCATCACCCAGATTGAAGGATCTTTCCCGCAGGATCCGCTGCCGACGGTCGAAGAGAGACAAAAGTTCTGCGATGAATGGGAAGCGACGCCTGATCCCAAGTTCAAAAAATATTTCATGGAGTGGGAAAAGCGTAGCGATTTTGCCGATGATCGGACTTGTGAAGTTGTTGACTGGAATGAAACGATGCACTATGTCGATGACGCCACCGGACTTTGCGGTTTTGTGTCATCCTTCAGAGGCCAGTTTGGCGGGAAAGTTGCCTATCACCTGAATAATGTGCCCAAGTTCATCACACTGGCAACCGGTATTGAGCTTGATACGGATGGGTTATGGGAAATTGCTAGAAGAAACCGGACCTTGATTAGGGCCATTAACAATAGACTCGGAATGCGGAGAATACATGATCGTCCGCCGGAAGACCACTGGGCAGTCAGAGACGAAGAATATGAACAACAGTTGCCGCTTCCCGGTAATAATCTTCTTTTAATCCATAGGTCCTGATATCCCGGAAGAGGATGTAGATATCCATCTCGTGGTTAATTTCTTTAAGTTTCAAAGCGTTTTTGATCGACTCGGTACAACAGACCCGGCTGCAATAATTTCTGTCTTCATTTCTGCAGCCCACGCACTGGATCATAACGAGACTTTCCGCGTTAACAACCTTTTCATTTCCAGCGGCGATCTGCTCCTCAAGCTCCAGGTGGGTCATCACCCGGTCATCTTCTCCGTAAAGGTACTCGGTTGGGGTGTATACCTCAGCGCCTGTCGCGATGACGGCGGCGCCATGCTTAATCTCAATGATCCTGCCCTCAGTCTTCACCGTGGTTACGAAATTCCCCACATAACCGCCGGCATCGAGGAAGTTGGCATCAGTATAGACATGGATTAAGGGGTGCTGGTAAACCTGACGGATCAGATCGCTCAAATACGCTTGAACATCCATTCCTTCCAGCGTCCGATGAACTCTCCGCGCCATTCCCCCCAGGTCGCTGGCTTTTTCTACCAGGTAAACCTCATGGCCCTGGTTGGCGATGGAGAGAGCGCTGGTCATACCGGCCACGCCGCCGCCAACCACTAACGCCCTTTTGTCGACGGGCAGATCAAATTCCTGCAGGGGCTCCAAGTGGCCGGCCCTAGCTACCGCCATCCGGATTATTTCCTTGGCCTTTTTAGTAGCCGCTTCCTGTTCTTTCGAGTGGACCCAGGAGCAATGCTCGTTAAATTAAGACCGGTTGACTTTGGCGCCGACGGTATGTTCCTGGCCGGGGCAGCCCACTATCCCAAGTTTATGTCGGAGACGGTCAGCCAGGCCTATGGGGCCGCCGGGCGCGCCTTAACGCTGCTTTCCCACGATACGGTCGTAGCCTCCGGCTCTGTTTGCGAGGTGGATGAGAACAGGTGTGTTTCCTGCGGGGCCTGCATCACAGTATGCACCTATGGCGCCATCGAGTTCGTCAATACACCACAGGGCAGAAAGGCCAGGGTTAACCCCGTACTATGCAAGGGAGATGGCCTGTGCAACACCAAGTGCCCAACTGAGGCGATTATCCTCAAGCACTACAACAATGAAGAACTGCAAAGCCAAATCGACGCGGCTTTTGCAGAATTATAAAAGTATGAAGATCAATAAGCCGGGATTATTAAGTGAGGAGGTGAGATAAGAAATG
The DNA here is from genome assembly GCA_002067205.1 of Pelotomaculum sp. PtaB.Bin104. Lineage (GTDB taxonomy): Bacteria > Bacillota > Desulfotomaculia > Desulfotomaculales > Pelotomaculaceae > MVQL01. The sequence goes on along the minus strand of MVQL01000134.1, from coordinate 22,695 downwards.
AGTACAGACAAAAAATTCACACCAAAGCTTTTGGGTTTTGTGTGCAACTGGTGAGCATACGGTGCAGCAGACTTGGCTGGAGTTTCCAGACAACAATATGCGACCTACACTAAGCTAATCCGTGTGATGTGTTCCGGTAGGGTTGATATCTCGCATGTACTCAGGGCTTTCTCAAAAGGAGCAGACGGGGTGTTTATCGGCGGTTGTCATTTTAACGAGTGCCACTATATTACCGATGGTAATTTCAGTGCGTTGGGCAACGTCTATATATTGAAAAAACTGATGGAGCGCATTGGGCTTAACCCCGACCGGTTAAGAATGGAAAACATGTCCGCCGGTGAAGGCATCCGCTTTGCCGAAGTGATGACTGAATTCAGCAGACAAGTGATGGATTTAGGTCCCCTTGGCAAAGGTGAAGGAATAGATGAAGACACCTTAAAGTCCAGACTGGAAACAGTGATAAACCTAGTCCCCTACATTAGGCTGGTGGAAAGGGAGCGGCTGAGAGTCCCTGTTAAAAAGGAAGAGGCCTATCGCACGTTTTTCACCAGTGATGAGTTCAACAGGGTGTTTGATGAGACCATCGGGGAGAAGTTGGCAATCAGCCAAATTATCTCCATGCTGCGGGAAAAACCCCTGACCACCGGTGAAATTGCCAATGCTTTGGGCCTGACCCCGTCTGAGGTATCAAGACACCTGAATAGTTCGTCAAGGCAAAGGTTCGTCAGGTTCGATGAAGGCCTGAAGCGTTATGCTCTGGCGTAAGGTAGAGCTGGCGGTGGATTAAAGGGAAAAAGGAGTAGGAGTAAAGCAGTTGCCTCGCGCATTGAAGAGGAGATTGCCAAACAAGGCTTAAGTGATACGATTGATGTCAGGAAGACCGGCTGCCATGGTTTCTGTGAGAAGGGTCCCATTATAGTGATCCATCCCGAGAAAATATGCTATTTTCAGATCCAGCCGGACGATGTTCCTGACATCATTACCGAGACGATCATCGGCAAGAAGATTATCGATCGTCTGCTGTATACCGACCCGGCCACCGGGGACAAAATTGTATATGAATCGGAAATCCCCTTTTACAAGAACCAGGAGCGGCTCGTTTTCGTTTCGAACGGCAGTATTGATCCCAAAAACCTCGAGGACTACCTGGCCATCGGCGGCTATAGCGCGTTAGCTAAAGTGCTGTTCGAGATGACCCCCGACGAGGTTGTGGAGGAAGTCAAAAAATCCAACTTAAGAGGCCGTGGGGGCGGCGGCTTCCCCGCCGGCAGCAAGTGGGAAGGCTCCCGCAAGGCCCCCGGCGACATCAAGTATGTGATCGTCAACGCGGACGAGGGAGACCCGGGCGCCTATATGGACCGGAGTTTGCTCGAGGGGAACCCGCACTCGGTGCTGGAGGGTCTGACCATCGGTGCCTATGCTGTTGGCGCCAATGAGGGCTATATCTACGTGCGCCAGGAATACCCCCTGGCTGTGGAAAACGTGAACATCGCCATTAAGCAGGCTGAAGAGGCAGGCCTGTTGGGGAAAAATATCCTTGGCTCAGGGTTTGACTTCACGGTTAAAGTACACATGGGCGCCGGCGCCTTCGTCTGTGGTGAGTCGACTGCCCTGATGACGGCCTTGGAAGGCCGGGCGGGCGAGCCCAGGCCGAAGTATATTCGCTCTAACGTCATGGGCCTCTGGAATAGACCCAGCGTGTTGAACAACGTTGAGACCTGGTCCAATGTGCCGATGATCATCAATAAAGGCGCCGACTGGTTTGCCTCCTTCGGGACTGAAACCAGCAAGGGCACCAAGATTTTCTCCGTGGTCGGCAAGATCAACAATACCGGCCTGGTAGAAGTGCCCATGGGCATGACGCTGCGGAACATCATCTACGATATCGGCGGCGGCATCCCGGGCGGCAAGAAGTTCAAGGCCGTGCAGACCGGCGGACCCTCCGGCGGGTGTCTGCCTGAGGAGATGCTGGATTTGCCGGTAGGCTTTGATGAGCTGACCAAGGTCGGCTCCATGATGGGGTCAGGCGGGATGATCGTCCTGGATGAAGATACCTGTATGGTTGATGTGGCCAGGTACTTTCTGGAGTTTCTTACTGACGAGTCCTGCGGCAAGTGTGTACCCTGCCGTGAAGGCATCAGGCAGATGCTGCAGACCCTGACCAATATCACCCAGGGCAAGGGCAAAGAGGGCGACATCAAGCTTCTCGAAGAGCTGGCTGAGACAGCCCAGGAAGCCGCCCTTTGTGCATTGGGCAAGAGTGCCCCGAACCCGTTTTTAAGCACGCTGAAGTACTTCAGGGATGAGTATGAGGCGCACATCAAGGAAAAGAGATGCCCGGCCCTTTCCTGCAAAGAGCTGATTGCGTTCTATATCGACCCGGCGAAGTGCCAGGCCTGTATGACCTGTGCCAAGAAGTGCCCATCCGAGGCGATTATCAGTGGTAAGAACTTGATCCATATCGTCGACCAGACGAAATGCACCAAGTGCGGGACTTGCTTCGAAGTTTGCCCCCCTCGTTTCCGGGCGGTAACGAAAATTTCCGGCGAGCCTGTGCCAGATCCTATCCCTGAAGAAGCGAGAATTATAGTCAGGGGGGGCAAAAAAAATGAGTGATATCATGTTGCAGATTGACGGACAAGAGGTTAAGGCCAAAGAAGGGATGACTGTTCTCGAGGCGGCGCAGGAGGCGGGAGTTAAGATTCCGACCCTCTGCCATCACCCGAGCCTGGAGCCCTATGGCGCCTGCCGGCTCTGCATTGTAGAATTGGAACAGCGCGGCCGGTCCAGGCTGGTGGTTTCCTGCCTGTACCCGGTGGAAAAAGACCTGGTGGTCAAAACCAGGTCCGAGAAGGTTGACCGGATTCGCAGAGTAATCCTGGAGCTACTGCTGTCACATGCTCCGGATGCCTTTGACCTGCAGGCTCTGGGCGAAGAATATGGGGCAGACAAAAACCGCTTTGCCAAAGAGCCCTCCTTCTGCGTTCACTGCGGCCTGTGCGTCAGGTACTGCGCTGAGGTCAAAAAGGCGGAAGCAATCGGGTTTGTCAACCGGGGAACCAAGCGGGAGATCAGCTTTATTCCAGAGATAGCCGCCAGGGAGTGCTGGCAGTGCAAGGAATGCTTCCCGCTCTGCCCGACAGAGGCACTGCAGGCAGCTTACGTGTTAACCAAGGCGCTATCGTTTCCACCCGCTGCCGAGCCCCCGAAATAGGTACCTGGCGGGACGGGAGAAACATCAGTAAAGTTAAATATAAAAAGAGGCTTTCCTCATCAAGAGGAAGGCCTCTTAGTTTTAATAGCTCGTAAATATTAACAAAAGCTATCATTTAACTCGTTGAGTAACTCGTTGAGCATAGTCATATGAAACTCTAATCTTAACTTATCGTCGCCCTCATCTATTCTCTCGAAAATATTTAATAACATTTTCCTGGTCGCTTCATATCTTTCATCAATACTACTGGCTGCATTTTTCTGTTCCATATAGTTTCGCACTATTTTTCCTAATAGTGTTCTTCTCGTCAATAGTTCTTCGGTAATTAAAGAGGTATGACCGTCGGGCAATTCAATAGCTTCAATCACCTTGTCCATGTTTATCCTCCAATTTTGAATTATGTAGAACTACTAAATATAAGAAACCACTTTCTCCTTCTGCATGTTCTCTTAATAATCCATAATATGATTTCGACAATCCACTTGTGAACAAAATATTTAAATATTGGTAATTGGTGCGCCTGAAAACGGTCGCACTTTTTGTAACAAGAACAGATACCCGATAGTTGAACTTTCACGGGCAAAATGTTTGACAATCATAGGTTACTGAAATAGAATAATCATTAGTAAACAAATTAAGATTATATAATTATTTACGCGGTGCAGCAAGCCAAACCGGTCACATCACCAGGGGCGGTGCTATTTAATTAACCACCTTCCAGGCAATACAAAATAAGCCTTTTACGACCGGAGTCAATGAATCTGTTTCGTCTTTCCTGGAATTAATTGAAGATATTAGCTGGCCTTTAATATATTCAATAAATTTTGAATTTACATGACAAGCCGTATTCAAAATATTCAAAACATAATATAATATGTATAATACAAATAATGTATATAATATTAATTTGATTTAGGGGGTTGTTGGGTTTGAAATTTACTACACGCGCCCGGTACGGGCTTAGGGCCATGGTGGATCTGGCGCAGAATTATTCTCCTCACGAACCCGTTCCTCTGATCCGGGTTGCCCAAAGGCAGGAGATATCCGAAGGTTATCTGGAACAGCTGATGACTTATTTACGTAAGGGGGGGCTGGTCCGGAGTGTTCGGGGCGCCCAGGGCGGCTACTTGCTCGCCAAAGAGCCGGCCAGGATTACCGCCGGTGAAGTCATCAGGTGCCTGGAAGGCCCGATCAACCCTACAGGCTGTGTCAGCGAAAGTGAGCCGGAAGCGTGTATCCGGGCGGAAGCCTGCGCCACAAGAGGGATGTGGGAAAAAATCAGAGTGGCAATAGTGGATGTTTTAGATAATACCACCCTGGAGGATCTATGCGTGGAAGCGGAAAAGATCCTTCAATCAAAGGAAGCCGGCATGTATAATATTTAATTTTATTTAGGTGACAGACAATTTATTAAGAGAGGGCGTGTAAGAACGTGACTAGAATAGCAAACAGTCTTACCGATCTGATTGGAAACACACCATTACTTCGTCTGCAGCGGGTAGCCAAAGGCGCTGCGGCTACCCTCGCTGTGAAATTGGAGTCTTTTAATCCGGGCGGCAGCGTCAAAGACCGCATCGGCTTCAACATGATTCACCGTGCCGAAGAGCAAGGTTTGCTCAAGCCCGGCTCGGTAATAATTGAGCCCACCAGCGGCAATACCGGGATAGCCCTGGCTTTTGTAGCGGCGGTGCGCGGCTACCGGTTAATTTTGACTATGCCCGATACCATGAGCGTCGAGCGCAGGGACTTGCTGAAAGCCTATGGCGCCGAGCTGGTGCTTACACCCGGCATATTGGGCATGAAGGGGGCGGTGCAGAAAGCGGAAGAACTGGCCCGGGAAATAGCGAATGCTTTTATCCCGCAGCAGTTTGAGAACCCGGCCAACCCGGAGATCCACCGGTTGACTACGGCTGAGGAAATCTGGCAGGATACTGACGGGCAGGTGGACATCGTAGTTGGCGGGGTAGGCACCGGCGGCACGGTCACGGGTATCGCCCAGGTGCTTAAACCCCGCAAGCCCCAGCTTAAAGTGGTGGCAGTGGAGCCGGCCGATTCACCTGTTTTGTCGGGAGGTAAGCCCGGTCCGCATAAAATTCAGGGCATTGGGGCGGGGTTCGTGCCGGGCGTGCTGGAGCTGGCATTGATGGATGAAATTATCAAAGTAAAAAATCAGGATGCTTTCGAGACAGGCCGCCGGCTGGCCCGGGAAGAAGGGATTCTGGCCGGTATCTCTTCAGGAGCGGCAACTTTTGCAGCCCTGGAGATTGCGCGGCGCAAGGAAAACCAGGGCAAGCTGATTGTGGTCATTCTCCCGGATACCGGGGAGAGGTACTTGAGCACGCCCTTATTCCAGGAGGAGCAATAGTTATCGGTTGTGAAAAGGCTGTCAGACCGCCCGGGAACTGCCGGGCAGGCAGAATGAGACCAGCACCCGGTGTGGAGGTGTAGAATATGCCCGAACTTGAGCTAAATGGTGTAACTTTACAAGTTGATGAGGATGGCTTTCTTGTGGATCCAGACGCCTGGAATGAAGATGTTGCCAGATTTTTTGCAAAATCCGAAGGGATCGATGAGTTATACGAAGAGCACTGGCGGGTAATTGCCTATCTGCGTGATTATTATAAGCAACACGAGGTGGCCCCAATGTTAAACAAGCTTTGCAAGGAGACCGGCTGTACCTTGAAGCGCATATACCAGCTTTTCCCAGGCGGTCCGGCCAAGGGAGCCTGCAAGCTGGCCGGTTTGCCGAAACCTAAAGGCTGCATCTGATCCCTGAATTTCAGCGTTGGTGAAAAATATTTCCGGTTTGCTAAACTCGTGAGGTTGAAGAGCGCATTCCCGGAGACGATCATTAATCTGAAATGCAAATTATTTCCCGAGTTTATGTTGACAGAGGACGGCTGGAGCAGGTGGTACTTAGCTTAAGGTGATTGTCGAAATAATATGGATGCTCAATCAGCAAATTTTATGAAAAGGAGTGGAGTGCAGGGTGACTCAAAAAGCTCTCTATCAAGAACGGGAAATAATCAGGTATAATCAGGGCAGCACAAAGTCCGATCACGAGTTTATTGTTGACGAGATACCGCTGACTGTATACGTAAACGATACCGAACTAGCTACTTTAATCTGTTCATCTGGTGCCTTTAAAGAATTGGCGATAGGTTTTTTAATTAATGAAGGAATAATCAAAAAATATTCTGATATAAAGGATATAACCTTTAATGAGGACGACGGTTTGATGTGGGTGGAAACTACTAAACCGGTGAACCAGACCGAAACATTTTTAAAGCGGCAAATTGCCAGTTGTTGCGGCAAGGGTAGGGCATGCCTGTACTTTGTCAATGATGTGAACCAGCTGGAGCCGTTAAATTCTACTAAGCAGTTCGCCGCTACCCATCTATTAAAATTGATCGGCTTGCTGGAGTATGGGTCGGAAACCTACGAAAAGACTCATGGTGTGCACAGCGCAGCAATGGGAGATGATACCAGGCTGTTGGCCATGTTCGATGACATCGGCCGGCACAACGCAGTGGATAAGGTTTTGGGTTATGCTTTATTAAACCAATTGGGGACTGAGGATAAATGTTTGCTGCTGAGCGGGCGGGTGTCCTCGGAGATTCTGATTAAAGCCGGCCACAGCGGTATCCCCTTAGTAGTATCATGCGCTGCACCGACCAGCCTAGCGGTGGACTTAGCCGACCAGTTCAACGTTGCTTTGGTGGGATTTGCCCGGGGCGAAAAAATGAATGTATACAGCCATCCGGAGAAGGTGATCATGTAGGTCCAGGAGGCGGAAAAACCCTTTTTCCTAGAAACGAAAGGTTGTTTTGAAAAGTTTATGAAAAAATAAAGTTAGGAGGCCTGGTGAATTTACAGGCCTCCTTTATTAATTCCGGAAATAATCTGCTTCATTAATAAAAGATTATTAGGTGCTATATTAATTTAATACAGGAAAAATAATCAAAGATAGGATTTTATACCCACTTATTTCGGTATGCTCAGCAAGCTGTTTATTAAATAATTTTTTAATGGAAAAGAATACAGCTGTTATTATTAACTTTCAGTTATCTTTAAATATTTACATATTCGAGTTAAGCTTGTATTATATATACAAAAGTATTTAAATAATTACTCAATTAGAATTAACATTCATTATTATGATATCATATTTAATGTGTTGGCAGTTTTATTATAAAAGTACAAAATAATCTGAATATATTAACTATTATTTATGTTACCATTAAATTTTTCTGAACCTTAGTTGGATAGCAGATTTTATTCCCTGTGACAAGTAGGAAAGAAGAAAATTATCCAGTTACGCAAAACTTTTGTAACTGGGAATACAATGTTAAACTTTTCAAAATAACTAGACGGGGGTAAAAAGATGAAGAGTTTTCATGGAGGAGTGCATCCAAATGACAGCAAGAAGTACACTGCTGCCAAGCCGATTGAAACGGCCCCTCTGCCGCAAAGGGTAATCATACCTTTGCGGCAGCACATTGGGGCACCGGTCTCGGCGATTGTAAAAAAGGGCGATGAGGTGAAAAAAGGTCAACTGATCGCCGAGAGCAACGCCTTTGTATCCGGCAATGTCCATGCTTCCATTTCCGGTAAGGTTACCGACATCGCAGATTATCCGCACTCAGGGTTTGGAACCTGCCTGTCAATTGTCATCGAAAGTGATGGCAAGGATGAATGGGCTGAGGGAATTCCAGTTAAAAGGCAATGGGAAAAACTCGATGCCAAAGAGCTGTCGGGCATTATCCGGGGGGCCGGTATCGTCGGAATGGGAGGCGCCACCTTTCCCACTCATGTAAAATTAGCGCCTCCGCCGGATAAAAAGATCGACACTTTTATCCTAAACGGGTCGGAATGCGAGCCGTTTTTAACCGCTGATTACAGGTCTATGCTCGAGTATCCGGATCGAATTGTTAGTGGTGTACTAATTACCATGAAGGTGCTTGGGGTAACTACCGGCTATGTCGGCATTGAAGACAATAAGCCGGATGCGATAAAAGCATTGCAGAGTGCCTTTAGTGGCACCCAGGTTAAGGTGGTGGCCCTGCCGACAAAATACCCGCAGGGTGCAGAAAAAATGCTCATCTTCATGTTAACCGGCCGCGAGGTTCCCTCAGGCGGGCTGCCGATGGATGTTGGTGTGGTGGTGCAAAATGTCGGCACCATTATAGCAGTGAGTGACGCGGTGACTCAGGGGATTCCTTTAATTCAGAGGGTACTGACGGTCAGCGGCAGTGCTGTTAAGGAGCCGAAGAACCTGCTGATGCGAATCGGCTCTACCTTTGCTGACGCACTAAACCTTTGCGGGGGCCTGAGTGGAGAGCTGTCAAAAATAATCGCAGGCGGTCCTATGATGGGTTTTGCCCAGTCCACCACGGAGCTACCAATCATTAAAGGGACGTCCGGTATTTTATTCCTGACCAAAAAAGATGTCAATGATGCCAAGGAATCCGCATGTATCCACTGCGGCCGCTGTGTGGAAGCTTGCCCGATGGGGCTGAATCCCAGCATGCTGAGTATCCTGGGCGAGCGCGGGCTGTATGCGGAGGCAAAAGACGAGTATAATCTGATGGACTGCATGGAATGCGGCAGCTGTGTTTATGTATGCCCGGCAAAACGTAAAATAGTCCAGTACGTCAGGTATTGCAAAACGCAAAATGCAATCCAGGCACAAAAAGAACAAGCAAAGGTGGCTGTATAGAATGGCAGTTAATGAAGAAACTCTAAAAATGAACCTGCTCACTGTATCGACGTCACCACACATCAACTCACCAGAATCCATACCAAAAATTATGTGGTCTGTGAACGCTGCGCTGGTGCCGGCTGTTGTTTTTGCTGCCTGGTACTTCGGGATGCCTGCGATAACCACGATGCTGGTGGGAGTTGTTGCAGCGGTTGCAACTGAATATGTAATTCAATTAATTAGAAAAAAAGATGTAACAATTAACGACGGCAGTGCAGTTTTAACCGGACTTTTAATGGCTATGTGCCTTCCTCCTAACCTTCCCTGGTATATGACCGCGTTCGGTTCCTTTATTGCCATTGCTGTAGCTAAGCACTCCATGGGCGGCCTGGGTTATAACATCTTCAACCCAGCGCACGTCGCCCGCGCCGCTTTAATGGTTTCCTGGCCGGTGGCCATGACAACCTGGACAGCAATGACCACCAAAGCTGACGTGGTTTCCACCGCAACCCCGCTAAATATTTTAAAGCAGCAGGGCTACGCCAAATTAGTTGAAACCTTTGGCGATGCACCCAGTATGTATCAAGCAATGTTGATCGGAACGCGCAACGGCAGTATCGGTGAAACTTCTGCAATTTTGCTGATCCTGGGCGGTATCTTCCTCATCTTTAAAGGTTATATCAAATGGGAAATGCCCGTTTTAATGATTGGTACAGTTGGACTCTTTACCTGGATGTTCGGGCCGGCCGGTTTATTTACCGGGGATCCGATATTCCACATGCTGGCCGGGGGGCTGATCATTGGTGCTTTCTTTATGGCCACCGACATGGTTACTATTCCTATTACCCGCACCGGAAAGATTATTTTTGCCGTAGGCGCCGGCCTGCTCACAGTCCTGATTCGCTTAAAGGGCGGCTATCCCGAGGGCGTATGTTATTCGATTCTGTTAATGAACACTTTGACGCCTTTGATTGACCGCTTTGTAGTGCCAAAAAAATTTGGAGCAGGGAGGTAGTTAAATGTCAGCCGGGCACAATGATGATAAAAACAACAGCATTTTCAAAATTGCATTGAACCTGACCATGGCCTGCTTTGTATCCGGAATTATCATCGCCGGTGTCTATTTTACAACAGCTGATGCAGCACTGGAAAAGGCTGCAGAGTTAAAGACCGTCGCGATGAAAGCCCTGGTGCAGGAAGCAAATAAATTTGAGCCGATCGAAGGCAAGGAAGGCTGGTTTAAGGCTGAAAAAGATGGTAAAATCCTGGCCTATGTAGTACCATCAGAAAGCAAAGGCTATGGGGGAGTGATTAGGTTACTGGTAGCCGTATCCAGCGACGGAAAAGTGCTCAATTATGACATCACCGGTCACAACGAAACCCCTGGCCTGGGAGACAAGGCCAACCAGGAGCCTTTTAAGAGTCAGCTTATCGGTAAAACGGCTAAAAACCTGACAGTTGTGAAAGATCCTTCCGACAAGGAGAACGTTCAAGCGATGACAGGCGCTACAATCTCTTCCAAAGCCGTAACCAACGGTGTTAAAAAAGCGGTTGAAGAGGTTGTGGAGTTTACAGGAGGGAAATAAGATGAAAGAAATATGGAGTATCTATAGTAAAGGATTAGTATTGGAAAACCCCATTTTTGTCCTGGCGCTCAGCCTCTGCCCTGCACTGGCCGTAACCAGCACCGTTTTAAATGCTCTAACCATGGGCTTGACCGTACTTTTTGTTATTACTGCCAACAACGTGTCGGTTTCCTTAATCAGAAATTTAGTTAACCCTAAAGTGCGTGTTCCTGTGTATATTGTCTCGATTGCAACTATCGTTACCGTGGCCCAGCTGGTATTGCAAGCGTATTTCCCGCTCCTTTACAAAGCATTGGGTATCTACCTGGCGCTGGTCGTGGTGTTTGCGATTATTCTGGCTAGAGCTGAAGTTTATGCCTCCAAGAACAATGTCGTCCGCTCATTCTTTGACGGTTTGGGAATGGGTTCCGGTTTCGCCCTGGCGATGGTATTAATCGGGGCCATCCGTGAGATCTTTGGCAGCGGTACCTTTTTAGGTGTTCATGTCATGCCTGCTTCCTACAACGCCCCGCTGATGTTCATACTGCCGGCAGGCGCTTTTATTCTCATCGGTTATCTAATTGGCGGAGTTAAAATTATAGTCCAACGCATGGAAAAAGCCAGAGCTTAGGGAGGGAGAACATTGGAATACTTAACCCTATTTATTAGTGCGGTCATTGTAAACAACTTTGTTTTGACCAGATTTTTAGGCCTTTGCATATTCTTTGGTGTTTCCAAAAACGTCAATGCCTCTTTTGGTATGGGTATGGCGGTTACAGCGGTTATGACGGCCAGTTCCATATTGGCCTGGCTGATTTACAACTATGTATTACACCCGTTTCATTTAACCTTCCTGACCACAGTTGTATTCGTGCTGCTGATTGCCTCCTTTGTGCAGTTGCTGGAAATGGTAATTAAGAAGCATGTACCGACTCTATATAATATGTGGGGGATTTACCTTTTGTTAATCGCCACTAACTGCGTAGTGCTAGGTGTACCCCTGATCAACGCTGAATCCAACTACTCCTTAGCTAAAAGTATCGTTCAAGCGATTGGCTCCGGCGTAGGTTTCGGTGTGGCAATTGTCCTGATGGCGAGCTTAAGGGAAAAGCTGCGGCTGGCCGATGTGCCGAAGGCGCTGGATGGTCTTGGGATAGCTTTTATCCTGGCCGGTATGCTGGCCCTGTCCTTCCTTGGTTTTTCAGGCATGATTTCAATATAACAACGGAAAGGAGATGTGAGTAAATGCCAGAAGGTGCTCTACAAGAAATTGCTTTAATGGTTTTAGTAGTCATGATACTTACAGGCCTGGTATTTGGTCTTGTTCTCGCATTTGCGAATAAGAAGTTTGCAATAGAAGTAAACCCGTTGATCCACTTAGTTGAGGACGTATTGCCCAAGGGCCAGTGCGGCGCCTGCGGTTATGCCGGGTGTATGGCCTATGCGGAAGCAGTGGTATTGAATCCCGATGTTCCTCCAAATATGTGCGTGCCTGGCAAGGCGCCTGTTGCGGAAGCGGTGGGTGCGCTGACCGGCAAAACTGCGCCGGCAATAGAGCCAAGAATCGCTCATGTCCGGTGCTCCGGCTCACTCGCTAATGCCGTTACCAAATACCAGTATGCCGGCGTGCAGGATTGTGTGGCCGCCAATTTGCTGCAGGGTGGTCAGAAAAGCTGCCAGTACGGGTGTCTGGGGTTTGGCACCTGCGTGAAGAATTGTCCTTTTGATGCCTTGAGCATGCAGCCTAACGGCCTACCCTATGTTGACCCGGAAAAGTGTACAGGCTGCGGTAAGTGTGAGAGTGTCTGTCCCAAGAATGTTATTGCCATGCAGCCAATTGGCGCCAAGGTCGGCGTTGACTGCAACTCCAAGGATAAAGGGGCTGTGGCCAAGAAAAACTGCACCGTTGCCTGCATCGGCTGCGGCCTGTGCAAAAAGAACTGCCCATATAACGCAATTACCCTGGCAAACAACCTGGCGATAGTTGATTATAAGATCTGCATGACCGAATGCGACAACCCGACCTGCTTTGCCAAGTGTCCCACCACTGCGATTGGGCTAGTGGGCAGGGATAAAAACGCTGCCGGCAATGCTGCTAGTGTCGCAGGAAATGTTGCGGTTTAACAGAAATAACCTAATAATAATTTGATCCAAAGTGTTATAATTATAAGTGGTGTAGTTTGTACTTCTGAGGCTGATTGACTTTAAAAGTGCGGACTACACCATTGTGTTAGTGGGATACTAAAAAGTTGCTGCAGGCAAAATAGCTCGGGCTTTTACGTGGAGAGGCTTTATTGTGGCGAGGTGTTAATGTAATTGAAGCGTTGGCAATTGTTGAACAGTTTATTAATCCTTATTTTAATTTGCTCTGGCTGCAGTCTAAAACCTGCACATTTGAAGGAGTTTTCTGATGAAAAATTCCTGATGGATACCCTGATCCAGGTAACAGTATACAGTGACAATGAAAAGAGCGGAGAGGAAGCCCTTAACAAAGCCTTTGCCGAATTTGCCAGGATTAGTAACTTAACTGATCGTTTTCCTAAAGAAGGGAAGAATACCGCTGCGACCAGCGACGTGATCAGGATCAATGAAAATGCCGGGATTAAGCCGGTTCAGGTCAGTACAGAAACCCTCAGCATTATTCAACGCTCACTTTATTATGCGCAGTTATCCGGCGGTGCCTTTGATATAACCGTCGGGCCAATTATGGATTTGTGGGGTTTTGGGAAAGACGAGCAGCACGTTCCCTCCGATGAGCAAATTAGAAGGACGCTGAGCCTGGTGGACTACCGGAAAGTTACAGTTGATCCGAATGCCGGGACGGTGTATTTGCAAAAACCGGGGATGAGTTTGGATCTTGGTGGTGTGGCTAAGGGCTATGCCACAGAAGCAGCTGCTCAGGTTATTAAAGAATCAGGTATAAAACATGCCCTAATTAATGCCGGTGGAAATGTATATGCTCTGGGCACCAGGCCGGACGGGGGCCCCTGGCGTGTCGGCGTGCGGGACCCGCGCGGCGAAAACGGACTGATTGCCGTAGTATCTGTGGAGGATACATCAGTGGTAACATCAGGTGATTACGAGAGGTATTTCGAGGAGAGGGGTGTTCGTTACTCCCACCTGATCGATCCAGCCACCGGGAAACAGGCCAGGTCCCTAATGCAAACAACAGTAGTTGCAGCATCATCTACAGACGCTGATATTATAAACAAGCCGCTGTATGTGCTGGGGCAATCACGCGGGATGAATTTTGCTAATAGCCTGCCCGGTGTGGGTGCTATCTTCGTCGGTGCGGACAAGCGGGTAACATTCACCGAGAATTTAAGGGGCCAGCTGGAATTCACCGGCAGCGGGGATTACCAAATTATAAATCAGTAATATAACTCTAAATGCCTAATTTTGTTTACGCTTTTTCTATCATCAGATGCGTTTTATACGATAGAGGCTTAACTGAGACTATTTAGAAAAAATGACTGCCTGGTGAGGGCCATGAAATACCTAAATCATTACATTATTGCCGGTCTCCTTTTGTTGGTGCTGCTTAGTTTTGGTGTGTCGCACCTGGTGCAGCGCCAGATGGCCGGGGGGGATTTGAGGCTGGAAATATACTTAGACGGCCAGTTATACCAGGAAATAAGCCTGGCAGAGGCAAGCTCTCAGGAAATCAAAGTAACTAATGCTCAAGGGAATTATAACGTTGTTGAAATTGAACGGGGAAGAGCCAGGATCAAAGAGGCCGACTGCCCTAATCAACTGTGTGTTAAAACAGGGTGGATTAGTCAATTCAGCCAAATCGCTGTGTGCGTGCCCAACCAGATGAATATTGTGATTAAGGGGAAATCTAATCAGGTAGACACCATTTCCTACTAAGTGTCCAAAGAAATGGGGGTTTAACACGTTTAGCACCAGGCGTCTTACTTACATCTCTATGTTTGTGGCCATGGCTACGGTTTTAAACATAGTCGAAAGAGCAATTGTGATCCCCGGTGCAAGTCCCGGTATTAAACTGGGCCTAGCCAATATCCTGACTTTATTGTCTATCATGATGCTGGGCAGCAAGGACGCGGTCATCATCGTTGCGGCCAGGTGTATTTTAGGAGCTTTGGTGGGAGGCAACCTGATCAGTTTTTTATTCAGCATTACCGGGGGCATGCTCAGTATCCTGGTGATGGTTTTATTGTGGAAATATTTAAATAAATATGTTAGTATTATTGTAATCAGCATGGTTGGCGCCGTGTTTCATAACATCGGGCAATTGATTGTAGCCAGTTTAATCGTGCAGAATTTTTCCGTTTACGTAATATTACCAGTATTAATGGTCTCAGCTATTATAACTGGTTACTTTGTCGGCGTTGTCAGCAAGCAGGTCTATAAATATCTGGGCAAAGCTAAAATTAATTTATGAAATTGAGCTTATTATTAAATTATTATACAGGTGGCGAGGCCAGTGAAAAAGGAAACGGAAGGGGTTATAATCGCTCTAGACGGCAAAATCGCAAAGGTAAGAGCGAGCAGGCACAGCGATTGTGAAAGCTGTGGACTGTGCCCCGGCGATAGTGCCACAGTGATGGATGTTATGAACCAGGTGCAGGCTAAGCCAGGCCAGCGGGTAATTGTAGAGATACCCGAAGAAAAGATGGTAAAAGTCGCCTTTATTGTTTACTTCTTGCCGCTGATCACAACCTTCATCGGTTTCCTGATTGGTATGTGGATTGCACAAAAGTATGGTTTCCCAACATTATTATCTGAGATCAGCGCAAGCGTCACAGCTTTTGTTCTGACCCTGCTGTATATAAAATATTTTGACCGGTCGATGTCGAAAACAAGAATGCTTCCGGTCATTAAGGCAGTTATATCTGAGAAATAACTACAAGAAGTAGGGTTTGTGTTTGAACTGGAGAAATAGTCTTCAGTAGTGAAAAAATTACTCTACCTTTGCCCCACCACTTGGCCGTTAGAACAGTACCGGGCCAATTACAAGTCAATGTGTAAATTGTATTCTTGAATTTCGATTAACTCCTTCGTTAACATCGAAGTCTGAAGGCACCTTTTAAGGTGCCTTCAGACTGTCAAAAAATGCCATGTTTCACATGGGAAACATGGCATTCATATATCAGTGGAGAATTGCCTTTATGACCGAGAAATTACTTTGGAACACCACCTGGAGCTATACCGATAAACTGCTGACCAGGGCAGGCAAAGCCTCCTGGTGTGGGACACTGTGAGCCTCCGAATTGGAATGGTCCGCAGGGTAGCCCGAATTGAAATGGGCCGCATCCAAAGGTGAAAGGTCCGCAAGGCTGCCCAAACTGAAATGGGCCGCATCCAAAGGTGAAAGGTCTGCAAGGTTGCCCAAACTGAAATGGCCCACAGAAAAATATAGGGCATCCACCTCCGGCCGAGGGGGCACCGGGTACGTATCTTCCTGGACAGGCAAATGTAAACGTGCAGAGATCGGGTGGCCTGCAAATATACTGCTGACTGCAGGTGAAAGCAGGGAAGCCGGTGCATGCAATTTCTGCTTGAGGATCGCTTCCCTGTGATCCTACAAATCCATAGAATTGCGTTCCTGTACAGGCAAAAGCAACAGGGCATTGGGAGCCTCCCGAAGAAGGAAAGTAACTACCTGGGCAGGCAAAGGCCCCGGTGCAAGTATCTGGGGGCCTGCAAATATACTGTTGGCTGCAGTTAAATTGGGCACCGGTACAAGCAATTTCTGTCTTTATTTTATCTCTTAGCTTCTGTACGAGAGCTTCCATATTTTCTTCGGTAAGAGAACGTTTTATGGGCTCCCAAATTATTTGGATATTGTTTAAAGAAATTATCCCAACTCCATCATCGGTTTCAAAGCGTACGAATTCATCATCTACAGACGATACCGTACCCGAGATAGTTGTTCCATTAGTTAGCTCAAGAATAATTTTTTTACTCTGATTGGCTGTCAACTGCTCGAGCAATTTAATCACTCCTTTTTGGTTATTTCATTCTACTATTTTATGTAATTATAATTTACTTTGTTAATGCTAATGGAAGTTATCTCTTGATACGGGAATTTATTACTGTTAGGGCTTAATGAGTGCCTGATTGTTAATGAACCGCTGGCAAAAGATAGCTGGGAAAAGGGAGCGGAAGCTCGGCCAGGTCGCCTTTTATATGAGGTTAAGCACGAAGATCGGGAAAGGCTGCTCAATAAGTTTAAAAAGGTGGCTGATATGTTTGCTAAAAAAGAGGTTCCTCCAAACGACAACAATAAATGTTTGTTTTGCCCATATACCGGACAATGCAAGCTGGAAATGGTGGTCGGATAATAATTAGAACCAATTACCAGATAGATTATGAGATACAATATAAAATAATGGAAGAAACTAACCGACCGAAGCTATTTAGTACTCCGGTCGGCTGGCTCCCACAGTAAAATTGACGTTTTAAGAATCCAAAAAGATAGGTTCTTCACTCACAGGGCTCCAAAGTACAATAAAAAAGCCGGGGTTTAGAGACTTGGCAGAACTCCGGTAGACGTAAGGTTGCTATCGGTAGAGCCTGATTATCATGACGGGTAAGGTAGTTTTAGCTTTGGATTTTTATTTGTATGCTTTTTATTTTCTGAAACATTTTGAAGGTCATGTTTTAATTTTTCAATATCGATTTCATCGCAAATTATTATTACAATACTATCTTCGATTTTAACTATGGTAAGGTACTATATAACCTGGACAACACAGATGTCATTAATGCTCACCGTAAAGTATGCCCGTTAACGAAAATGGGTAAAAAAAATACAAATAGAGTCTCGAATTAAACTCCGGAGGCTCTATTGTTAACTAATCGTTTTGTTAAGATTCCCTTGCCATCCATTGAAATATTCAATTTTTCAAATTTCACCAATGATTTCCCCGGTCTGAGAAATATCATACCCACCCATCCCGGCTACTTCCTCACGGAACTCTCTTGAATTCAACGCAGTCAGGAGAGCTTGGAAACTTGGTTTTTCTAAATCCTCTTTGTAAATTACGATATCATAGCGTTCTTTTTTTAGAGGAACAAATTCTACTCCAGGGACTTGAAGTGCAGCTTTTTCCGTCCCCAGGCCGATATCAACTACCCCTCTGGCTACAGAACTTGCAACTGCAATGTGGCTTAACTCTTCATTTTGATAACCATTAATTTGCCGACGATCAATATTGAGATTTCTCAACTGCTCATCAAGTAAGATCCTTGTGCCTGAGCCCTTTTCACGGTTAATAAATGTCACGTCAGGATTCGTTAGATCTCCCCAGTCTCTTACATTTTTCGGGTTACCCGGCGAGACATAAAAACCCTGATACCGGTAAACCAGGTTAATAACTACTGTACGCTGACCTGGAAGCACCCTTCGTACATAAGGAATATTATATTCCCCTGTTTCCCCATCCCATAAATGTGTCGTCACAACATTGGCAGTACCCTTGTATAAGGCCAGCAATCCATCTAAACTCCCAACGTATGATCGTAAAGAGCGGAACATTGGGTTAAGCCTTTCAATATGTCTAGTTAAAACATCTAAGACTATGTCTTGGCCACATATAATAAACCCGCCACTTTCCAAGATAATTTGTTCAATAGAGCCGCTTGCTGCCTGGTGAGCGTTTCTATTTGGTGATGCTGGTTTGGTAAATGCCTCAAGATCTGATGGACTAACCCGCATTTTTCTTCCAACGCGATATGAAGGGAGTTCCCCTCTTTTGATTAGTTCGTAAACCGTTCCCTTGGAAATCTTCAGAATTTTCGCAACCTCTTCTGGTGTGTAATAGAGTATATCGGACATCTTTATCCCTCAAATCTAAAAATTTCCCTTGTAGAACATTATATCAGGTAATACAATAAAACACACAAGCATGTTTCGTGTCATCTGGTTGCATTTAGTATGGTTGTGTTGTAATCTATATCTTCTAATTGTGGTTCGTCAATATCATTTTGTGGCATGACTAAGCCAACTATTTTTATTTCTGTATTAATAACCATAAGAAGGGATGTGTAGGTTTTGAAATGTCCATATTGTTTGAACGGAGAAATTGTTTTTCGAGATGAAATGACGAATTTCGTAAATGGAATTACTGTCGTTACTAAGGGCATTGACCTTAAAGAATGTTTAAATTGCGGAAAGAAGTTTTTATCTAATGAAGATAAGGAGAAAATAAATAAAAATATAGAAGAAAATACAAAATACGAGTTGGCTTTGAAACAAAATTTAAAAGCGATGCGATTAAAAGCTGGATTATCGGAAATTGAAGTGGCAAACACCCTAGGTATTAGCAAAGCAAAATACCTTATTTTTGAAAAAAACAAAAAAATGCCTGATCTAGTTATGGCTTTTAAAATAGCAAATGTGCTTAGATGCGATATAAAAGATGTCTACAAGTTGAAAAAGGTCAAAAAATCAGGGACACAAAATTAACCTGCCCTGGGGATAGACATGCCAGCGTCAGCCTCAAACGGCAAAATCACAGTTGTCACTAGGTTAAAGGGAGATGTCAGCGGCGATAGTACTCAGAGCGGGTTACTGATAACCGGCAGTCATTCACTTTTGGAAGCAACACGCTAGAAATGTTAACCGGGGCAGATGCCTGGGATGATGATAACGACTATTCTGTAGTAGTGACCGGGCAGGAAGCTTTCAACCCTCCTTGACGCTATCAACTATTATAATTTCGCATATTGCAGCACCTTCCCGAAGTTTCATTGCTTCTTGGTATTCTGTGGAATAGTAAAAGTCTTTTGCGGTTTTCATGGAGGGGGGGGAGTATAAAAATTTACGTGTAAATGGCTTGATCTCGCTATAACCGGTTAAGCTATTAATGGCTCTTTCCCGTTAAAAACAAGAAAGCGGGTTTTCTTTTAGAATTCCTTTCTGCTTACAACAAGCGAAAAAACTGAGATATATTAATCGCAAATTGAAAGTAGCCAGTTTAATTAACTGGGCCATATACTCGAAAGCAGCAGATCTTAATTTCTTGGGGTTAGAGGCTTACGGGTAACGTCTAAACGGTAGTCCGATATGAGTTTTGTAATCCTCCAACGTCTTATCACTTATTCCCTGTGCTTGCTTCCAGAATAAAAACTCCTGTGAAGCTTCCTCCCATTTTTCTTGACTTTAGAAACTTTACCATAAATAAAAATCCTCCTTTACTACTCAAAAAAATTTCTGACAGAGTAGTACAAGAAGGAAATCCAATGGGTCTAATTCAGACTTAAAGAAGTTGGTGTTTTTAAAAGGCTACTGTAAATTTTAGCCAACCACGAACTCCTTGATAATATTGACTGGTGCGGGCGGCGGGAGTTGAACCCGCACGATCAACACGCTGATGAATGCCCTCGACTTGCCCCAGATTGCGACCTACGACTTGCAGGTACGGTCCCAAGCTGAAGACGGCACATACACAACGTCAAGGTTCTTTGACGAAAAGAAGTTTGTCCTTTTGCCTCCGACTGCCTGCGGTGAAACCTTGATGGGACCGACTGCTGAGGCCTTGCTTGATGGTGAGGTTGAGGCCAGGGAAGCATCCGGCATTTAAGCTAGGGTTGATGAAGTTGCTGAGCCCCCTGCTATTTGGACCAAGGCGGCCGCGACTGCAATTCCGACCTTCCCGATGTGCGACGCTATCAACATTGCAACCGTATTACCGTAATTACAGGGGAGGTTAACAGCCTCCCCTCTTATCTAAATATTGTGGTGGAACTTTTGGCAGTACCACAAAAGGGTGCTCATACCGGCGAGTCTCTTACGAAGATAACGAGCAGTTTACTGCTAAAGTCGACATGTAAGCATGTGTTGTGTGAGATATTATGATTGCGACATAATAATAAAATCAATATATTACTTGTACCGGTATATCAAAAGCAATAAATATAAAAATGATAAATATAAGAGACAGAACCCATGTAAGAGTGGGTCTCAGATAATGGAGACGTAAAAAGGAAAAAATAGCTATGTCGAAAAGAATAGAGTAGCTGAAATTCCATCCATTATGATAAGATATTCCATTTTGTTTTAGTGTAATAAGTTCAATAATGGCATAGATAATTACCCATAGAACAATATAAAGATATTGCTTCTTGCCATTGGGATAATTGCTAAGATAAACAAAACAAGTAGCAGGAAAGCGAGTAAAGGTATTGAACAGAATAATTGTCTTATGGTTAGACAATATATTGTTGAGTGGAGGAACAGGCTCATGTTTCCATAACAAATGGTTATCAAGCAAAACACTGTATAATAGGCTGCATATTATGAAGTATAGAATAGTAGGATAGTACCTATTTAAATTTTTCCAATCGCCCCAACGCCAGGCAATAAAAATAAAAAGAGCAAGAACAATAATTCTATACAATTGACTTTCTCCAAGGAAGTGATCTGCAACTTTGAAAATGCTGTGGAGTAATTTTTTAACAAAGAAACCTCGTGATTTTTTTGTGCTTAAATTAAAATATTAACCACTTCTAAGTTTTACATAGCCTACGTAATCTAAAAGGTACATGCATCTTCAACCAACGGTAAGCGCTAGTTGAATTATCTTTGCACTTTTCTTTCCCTATAAAACCATACATGAAAACCATACCAAACAAACCAGCTTATAAACCAGAGAAGAAATGAATAATACCAATAAAAACCGTCACCGTACTCCAATAAATTCGTATACCTTACAATCAGGTATTCAGCCCCGCTTAAAATAATTGTAATGAAAAGGTTCCATGTCACAAGTCCCTTAAAATTTGACGGAGCGTATCTAACCCAGAACATGGCCATAATTGGAACGACGATAAAATCTACGCTCAACGGTATGTCAAAATAGGGAAACGACCTAATCGGGTTACTCCACCAACCAAAATATTCTGCAAACTCACACCAGATTATCGCCCAATAAAAGGCAAAAAGGGCTACCGGGACATACTTTTTCATGCCTTTTCTTTTTAATACTAGCAAAAATATAGCCCCGGCTATTGAAGCCAAATCGATAATATTTTCTATAGTCATTTTTTCTTCTTTAGAGTATTTGTTTATTTTAATCAGTATTAGCGTAAAGGAATATCAATTTTTTATTTTAACTTAAACCAGTATTTTTACTCAAAAAAATAGAAATGACTGACATTTTAGGAGGTCTTTTTTTGGACATAGCATCGGCAAATCTCTATTTCACAGAACGCCTAAATACCACGGCATGGGATAATGCCAGTGATGCTAATAAGCTAAAGGCACTGTCTCAGGCTGAAAGAGAATTGGAGTTTTACAAAGACCGGGTTGATATGACCCGGTTTTATTATGCTGTCTACGAGCAGGTGCTTTGGCTTTTAACTGGTGATACCAGATCGGAACTGCAGCAGGCAGGGGTTACAGCGGTGAGCATTGGGAGTACGTCAGAGCAGTACAATCCTGGTCACGATGTCCTGATCGCGCCTCGCGCCTGGTTTTACCTACGAGGACCTTTCGTGAAGACTGGAGGCCTACGATGATCCAGGGAAAACTCAACCAGACTGCACAGTGGAAGAGGAAGACGGGCAATAACGATTATGCTGAGCCAATCTATGCGGACCCGGTTGATATAGCCGTCCGCTGGGAGGGGCGGCGCCGGATGGTGAGGAACCAGCAGGGCAAGGAAGTCATTAGCGAATGCCTGGTCTTTTGCCTTGAGGATGTGCAACCTGATGACGTGATAACTTATAAGGGTACTGACTATACGGTTATAGCTGTAAGCGAGATCCCAAACCTTGCAGGTTCGATATCACACAAGGAGGTCGCTTGCTAATGAACCGTGTTGATTTTAAATGGCACGGCGATAAGGTTCTTCAGTTGCTCAAAAAGGCGGGTATGTCCGGCTTGCATGACGGAGTCGAGCATATTTTGACAGTAAGCCATGGGGAAGTACCGCATGATACCGGGACTTTGCAGCGATCCGGAACCGTAATCGACGCCCCGCAAAAGGATGCCGTCTATGTTAGCTACGGTACCCCCTACGCGGTTATGCAACATGAGGACCTGACCTTTCGACACGACGAAGGGCGTAAGGCCAAATATCTCGAAGACCCGTTCAACCGGGAAAAGGATAAGGTTTTAAAGATGACCAGTGAGCGTATGAAACGAGCTTTGAGGTGAGGCCTATTTAGCACCCTAAAATAATTTGAGTCTTATCCCCGGATAATATAAGCTTAACTAGGGGGAGGGAATAGCCATAAAAGGTAAA